>DMNK01000040.1:25126-26246 GCA_003453695.1 Acidimicrobiaceae bacterium
GTAGAAGCGCTCGAAGATCCGGTCCCGCTCGGCGGGCGGGACGCCCGGACCGCGGTCGGCCACGACCAGGCGGATGCCGCCCGGCGCCGGCTCGAGGGCGAGACGGCTCACCCCTCCGGCGTACTGCTGGGCGTTCGCCACCAGGTTGGCCACCACCCGTTCGATGCGGCGCTTGTCCACGCTGAGCCGCTGGCCGGTGACCGATCCGTCCACCTCGACCGGCACGTTCCCGGCCCCCGCCGCCACGGCGGCGTGGTGCAGCAGCTCGCCGACCTCCACAAGCAGGGCATCCTCACCGACGAGGAGTTCTCGCAGCAGAAGGCGATCATCCTCGGGATGCGCTGATCCGAGCTGGAAGCCTCGCGCCCGACGACCACCGGTTGAGTTGCCGCCGGTGGTCGTCGGTGGCGCGTGGCGGTTGGGGACCCGCCGCGCGCGTCGCCGTCGCCTTCAATGGCCGGCCAGGTGGATTACGCCCACGCCGTCGAGGCCGTCGAGTACGAGCTGCACCGCCAGCGCCGCCAGCAGCACGCCGAAGATCTTCTCGGTGACGAGCATCCGGCTCTCGTCGAGGTGGGCGCTGACTCGGTTTGCCAGGGAGAACACGCCGACATCGAGCGCCAGGACCAATGCGAGTACGCCGAGCTCCATCCCGAACACAGCCACAGAGTCTGCCTCGGCCGAAAGGGAAACCAGCGTCACGATCCCCGCGGGGTTGAGCAGGTATGGGACCGCCAGCGGGAACACCACAATCTGCGTCGGGTCTCGCCCCCGGATCGCCCGGCTCTCCTGCGGGTCACTCGCTCCAAGAACCATCGTCGCGGCGATGATCATGAGGATGATTCCGCCGGCGACCGAGAGCGACCCGGTCGAGAAATGGAGCAGTCTCGCCAGCAGCTCGCCGATCCCGAGCAGAATCACCGCCACGGTCGCAGCGGTCCTGAGCATCTTGCGAACGACGATGGCCTTGGTCTCCGCATCGAACTCGCGCGTCACCTCCAAGAACGGCACGAGCGCGATCTTCGGCCCGACGCCGATGAGCAGGAGCAGGAAGGTGTCGATCACCAGATAGATGTCGATCGACGTGTGATTCATGGCGGTTTCACGCGCACGGTCGTGT
>DMNK01000132.1:0-150 GCA_003453695.1 Acidimicrobiaceae bacterium
GAGCGCCGAGGAGCTCGTCCACGACCTGTTCGGCTCGCCGCCCCTGCTGGCGCTCGCCGCCAAGGGCGTGCTCGACCGACGCGAGCAGGCCATGCTGGCGCGGCCCCGGCGCACCTCGCTGGCCGACATCCCCTTCACCGCCGCCGACAT
>DMNK01000132.1:440-3796 GCA_003453695.1 Acidimicrobiaceae bacterium
CACATCGTGGTGGACGAGGCCCAGGACCTGTCGCCCATGCAGCTGCGCATGGTGTCCCGCAGGTCCCTGTCGGGCTCGATCACGGTGGTGGGTGACGTGGCGCAGGCCACCGGCCCCTGGGCGCCGCGCCGTTGGGACGAGGTGACGACGCACCTGCCCGCGCAACGTCCGGCGCGCATGGTCGAGCTCACCGTCAGCTACCGCACCCCTGCCGAGGTGGTCGAGGTGGCCGGGCGCATCCTGCACCGGGCGCTGCCGGGGATGTCGCCCCCCACCGCCGTGCGGCGCACCGGGGTGGGCCCCCGCTTCGTCGCCGTGGACGGCGCAGGCCTGGGTGCCGCCGTGGCCGCTGTGGCCAGCGACTTCGTCGGCGAGCTGTCCCCGGGAACCGTGGCCGTGCTCGCTCCCGGGTCGCTCGTGGCCGAGCTGTCGGTCGCCCTCGACCGCGCCGGCGCCCCGGCGGCGGACCCCCGCCTCGAAGGCCTCGGGGCGCCGCTGAGCCTCCTGCCCATGGATCTGGCCAACGGCCTCGAGTTCGACGCCGTGGTCGTCGTCGAGCCGGCGGCGCTGGTGGAGGAGTCGCCCCAGGGCCTGCGCGCCCTGTACGTGGCCGTCACCCGGCCCACCCGGCGCTTGGCCGTGGTGCACGAGCGACCGCTGCCGGACGCGCTGCGCGGCTGACGTCCCAGGACAGACCGGCCCTGGTCACGGGGTTTTCGGCTGGCCCCGGATGGTGCGCAGGTGTTTGGCGCGGACCGCCTCACGTCCGCTAGGAAAGACGCCGTGACGCAGGCCCTCACGGTCGAGCAACCCGCGCCCGGCCGCCGCCACGTCCCCGAGCGTCCACCGCTGCTGGCGGTGGGCGTGATGATCTGGCTCGGTTCCGAGCTCATGTTCTTCAGCGGCCTCTTCGCCGCCTACTTCACCATCCGTGCCCACGCCGCCACCTGGCCGCTGCTCCAGGGCCAGAAGCTCGACTACGTCCAAGCCGGCATCTTCAGCGTGATCCTCCTGGTGTCGAGCCCGACGTTCCAGCTCGGGGTGTGGGCGCAGGAGCGCGGCGAACGACGCAAGGCCAAGGCCTGGATCTACACGAGCTTCATCCTGGGAGCGGGCTTCGTCGCCAACACCCTCTACGAGTGGCACGACTTCGCCAGTTCGCACCACGGTCCGGGCCTCAACGCCTACTGGTCGCTGTTCTTCGTCATGACCGGCATCCACGGGCTGCACGTGACCCTCGGGCTCATCGCCATGATCTTCTTGCTGGGCCGGCTGCGCGGCCCGGCCGGTGACCCCGGGGAGACGAACGTCTACCAGGCGGTGGGCTACTACTGGCACTTCGTGGACTTCATGTGGGTGGGCATCTTCAGCTGCCTGTTCCTCCTCAAGTCCGGATGAGGGTCCTGCCCCACACGCGCACGACGGTCGGCCCGCGGCTGCGTGCCATGGCGCTGCCCGGGTTGGTGGTGGCGTCGGTGGCGCTCGTGGGCCTCCTCACCTCGGGTGCCTTTGCCGGCGCTTCGCCGCACCACAGCGCCGCCCGGGCCGCCGACCCCCGCGCCGCCCGGGTGAGCGACCCCATCACCTACAGCCTGCCTCCGTCGAGCGACGTCACCGCCGGCCAGCAGCTGTTCGAGGCCAACTGCTCGAGCTGTCACGGCACCGACGCCTACGGCACCGACCGCGCCCCCAACCTGGTGGGGGTGGGAGCGGCCACCGTGGACTTCTGGGTGTCGACGGGGCGCATGCCCCTCGCCGACTCCTCCATCCAGCCGGTGCGCAAGCCGCCGCGTTTCGACCGTCAGCAGACGTTGTCCATCGCCGCCTTCGTGGCCTCCCTGGCGCCTCGCTCGACGACGGCACCCGAGATCCCCAACGTGGACACGGCCGGCGCCAACCTGGCGACGGGCAACGTCCTGTTCGTCTTGAACTGCGCCGGCTGCCACACCGTCACCGGCGCCGGTGACGCACTGGCGGACGGGTACTTCGCCCCGTCGATGCACAAGGCGTCGAAGACCCAGGTGGCCGAGGCGGTGCGCACCGGGCCGGGCAACATGCCCCGCTTCGGTACGGGCACGCTCTCCGACCGCCAGGTGGCCGACATCGTGGCCTACGTCACCGGGCCCATCCAGCACCCCGACAACCGGGGCGGCCTGGGCCTGGGCGGCATCGGGCCGGTGGCCGAGGGCTTCGTGGCGCTCCTCATCGGCGTCGGCGGCATCATGCTCATCGCCTTCTGGCTGGGGGAGCGGGCATGAGCGGCGTCACGACCGAGGGTGACGGCCGCCCCCACAGCCCGGTGGCCGCCTTCGACGACCCCCACCTGCGCCCCTACGCCACGCACCCGGGCCGGGCCGAAGCCGCCATCGGCGTGTGCCTGTTGGCGGGGGTCCTCGGCTTCGTCGCCTACGGCATCACGTACTGGGTGGGCGGCCAGACCCAGGTGGAGGGCATCACCCTCGGGGTGGGGCTGTTCGGGTTCGGCTTCGGGATGGCGGCGTGGGGCAAGTACCTCATGCCCAAGGGCCCCTTCGTCGAGGACCGCCACAGCATCGAGGGCACCGATGCCGAGGTGGAGGCGGTCTCGAACGCCGTGGCCGAGCGGGGCAAGGCCGTGTTCCATCGACGCGGGGTCCTGGGCGGCCTGCTCGGGCTGGGAGGGGCGGCCATGGGCGTCGTGCTCGCCTTCCCGCTGTTGCGCTCCCTCGGACCGCAGCCCAAGAAGACGCTCTTCGTGACGAACTGGAAACGGGGAGCCCACCTCGTCGACCTGAACGGGCGGCGCATCACGGTCAACGACCTCGAGGTCGGTGGTGCACTCACGGTGTGGCCCGAACACTTCGTGGGAACGTCTCAGAACCAGACCATGCTCGTGCGGGCGTCCTTCGACGACGTCGTCACCCGGCCGGGACGCGAGAGCTGGGGGCCACAGGGATATCTCGCCTACTCCAAGCTGTGCACCCACGCCGGGTGCCCGGTGGGGCTGTACATGGAGCAGACCCAGCAATTGCTGTGCCCCTGTCACCAGTCGCTGTTCGACGTCTTGAACGGTGGGACGCAGGTGTTCGGGCCGGCTCCACGGCCGTTGCCGCAGTTGCCGCTGTATGTCGACTCCCTGGGGTACCTTCGAGCCCAGGCACCCTACGACCAGCCCGTCGGACCGGGCTTCTGGGAGCGTTCGTGAGTTCGACCACCCCCACAACCGGGATCCCGACCGGCAAACCGAGCGGCGACGGCAAACGCCGCATCGACCCGGTCGACGCCACCGTGCGGTGGCTCGACGTCCGGCTGGGGATCGCCAAGAACGGACGCGTCTTCCTGGACAAGATCTTCCCCGACCACTGGTCGTTCCTGCT
>DMNK01000132.1:3919-9386 GCA_003453695.1 Acidimicrobiaceae bacterium
ACCACTGGTCGTTCCTGCTCGGGGAGATCGCCCTCTACTCCTTCGTCATCCTCGTTCTCACCGGCATCTTCCTGTCGCTCTTCTACAACCCGTCCACGGCCGAGGTGATCTACCACGGCGCCTACGCGCCGCTGCGGGGACTTCGGGTGTCCGCCGCCTACGCCTCGACCGTCGACATCTCCTTCGGCGTGCGCAGTGGGCTGGTGATCCGCCAGATGCACCACTGGGCCGCCGATGTCTTCGTGGGCTCCATCGCCGTGCACATGTGCCGCATCTTCTTCACGGGCGCCTTCCGCAAGCCCCGGGAGCTCAACTGGATCGTCGGTGTCACCCTGCTCATGCTGGCCATCATCAACGGGTTCATCGGGTACTCACTGCCCGACGACCTGGTGTCGGGCACCGGCATCCGCCTGGCCTTCTCGTTCGTCCTGTCCATGCCGCTCGTGGGCACCTACCTGGCCTTCTTCGTCTTCGGCGGCAACTGGCCGGGGGACGGCAGCATCATCCCGAGGTTCTTCATCCTCCACGTGCTGGTGCTGCCCCTCGTCATCATCGGGCTGATCGGCGCCCACCTCTACCTGCTCGTCCGGCAGAAGCACACCCAGTTCCCGGGCAAGGGCCGCAGCGAGCGCAATGTGGTGGGGACCCCCTTCTATCCGGGCTTCCTCGCCAAGACGACGGGCTTTCTGTTCATGATCGGCGGGGTGCTGTGGGCGCTCGGGGGGTTGGCCCAGATCAACCCCATCTGGCAGTTCGGCCCCTACCAGCCCTACCAGATCAGTTACGCCGTGCAGCCCGACTGGTACATGGGCTGGTTGGACGGGGCGCTGCGCATCTTCCCCAGCTGGGAGTTCGTGGGCTTCGGCCACACCATTCCCTTCGAGGTGTTTCTGCCCACCATCATCTTCCCCGGGATCACCTTCACCATCTTCTGGCTCTGGCCCTTCATCGAGGCCTGGCTGACCGGCGACCGAGCCGAGCACCAGTTGCTCGACCGTCCCCGGGACCGTCCCCTTCGCACCGCCCTCGGGGCGGGGGCGCTGGCCTTCTACTTCACGCTGTTCTCGGCCAGCTCCACCGACGTGCTGGCCAACTTCTTCCAGATCTCGCTCAACAGCGTCCTGTGGTTCTTCCGCTTCGCCGTGCTCGTCGTGCCCATCATCACCTTCTTCGTGACCTGGCGGCTGTGCCTCGACATCGCCGGCACCCAGGGCGCCGGGCGCCGCAAGCGCGCCAATGTCGTGGTCCGCTCCGCCGAGGGCGAGTACGAAGCGGAGAAGAGCGCCGACCGGCCCGGCGACGGGTACCACGAGCTCGAGCCGGCGCCGGTGCCCGCCTTCATCGAGGTGAGCGGCCGCCCCGAGGCGGTGGGCGTGGGCGACGCCTCGGGGATCCGTCGCATCCCCCGCCGCGTCTGAGCGCAGCTCCCGCCCGCCCGGCTGCCGGGGCCGACGGCCCCGAAGTGGTTCGCCTGGCCCAGCTCATGTTCCGCTCATTCGGCAAGGACCTGGCCGAGGAGCAGCGGGCGCTGTGGCGCCGCCCGGGGTGCGCCGCTAGGCGTGCAGCGCTGTGGCCAGGTCCAGGTACTGGGTGAGAAAGCGCGGGGCCAGGTAGTCCTGCGCCACGCGCTGGTGGGCGGCCGCACCCAGGCGCGCTCGGGCCTCCGGATCGGCGAGCAGCTCCTTGACGGCCGTGGCCAGGGCGGCGGTGTCGGTGGGGTCGTCGACGATGCGGCCCGACACCCCGTCGTCGATCTGGTCCTGGATCCCGCCCACCCTGCTGCCGACCACGGCCCGGCGCTTCCACATCGCTTCGGCCACCGTGAGGCCGAAGCCTTCGGCCAGGCTCTTCTGCACGACGACGTCGGCACGTCGTTGCAGGGCGTTCACGACGGCGGCGTTCTCCTCCACGTCGGCCAGGGGCAGGCAGGCGATGTGGACCCGGCGCCTCGACGTCGCTGGCAGCGACCGCCAGGCCTCGACGAGGTCTTCGAGCACACCCGATTGCTCGGGGTCGTCGGCGACGCCGTCGGGAGCGGGTCCGGCCAGGATGAGCTCGGCGTCACCGTCGTCGGAGAGCCCGGAGGCGAACCCCTCCATGACCCGGGCGTGGTCCTTGAGCGGGTCCCACCGGGAGATCTGCGTCACCACGGGCGCGTCGGCGGGGACGGGCCGGTCCTCGACCATGACAGCGCCCCGCTCGACGGCACCAGGCGTCCCGTCCCGGCGCGTGAAGGCGGCGGCGCTGACGTCGTCGTCGGGGACGACGCCCGACCGGGCCAGGATGGCCCGCACCGTGGCCGGGGGAAGGTCCTGGTTCTTCGGCGAGAAGACGTCGATGCAGGGCGGGATGACGGCGACGTCCTTGGCGTCCAGCCCCTCCCAGGCGTAGCAAGCGCGGGAGAACACCTGACGCATGGTGGCCGTGACATAGGGATGCAGGAACTGCCAGGCGGCACGGGTCTCGGGGTTGGGGACGTCGGACCCCACGTGGCAGCCCCACACCACCCGGGCGCCCGCATCCCGCACGGCCGGGGCGAGGCCGAGGGTCTGCACATCGTGGAGCACCACCACGTCGTCCGGGGACACGAGCGCGCACAGGTGGGCGGCTTCTCGGGCGAGGGTGTCCTCGTAGGCGGCGCGCTCGGCACCACCCAGGCCGCCGCCGTCACCGTTCTCGCCGTGGAGCAGGTGATGGAGGCGCTTGGTCACCGTGAAGAAGGCCTCGTCACCGTCGATCGACAGCCAGCGAGCGTCGATCTGTCCGCCTCGCAGGTACCCGAGCACCGACTGCAGCAGCTCGGCCACTCCGCCACCGGTGGCCGTCGAGTTCACGTGCCAAAAGGCGCGGCCCTCCAAGCTCCATCGGGCGAAGGCCACGGCCTCGGCGAAGTCCTCCGCCTGGCGCCATCCGACGGTGGAGTCGAAGCGGTCGACCGGGAGCGCGCACAGCGCCACCTCGTGCACTGGATCCTCCTCGCCGTTGGTCGCCGGGTAGGTACCCCCCTCGCCACCGTGCGACACGAAGCGCCGTGCTCCACCGCCATTGCCGCCTCGACCCGTGATGTCGCCTCACCGCTCTCACCAGGGGCGGCGTGGGGCAAGGACGGCTCGGCCCGGGTGCAAGACTCCACGACCGACAGTTGCCCCAAGAACGGGTGGGAAGGCGCCCCGGACACGGTCGACGAGGAGGCGACGCATGGTAGAGCCGTGGAAGGTGCGTCCCATGGACGTCGCCGACGTCGAGGCCGTCATGGCCGTCGTGGATGCGGCCAACGCCGAGGCCGCCCGAAAGCGCGGGGAGTCGCCCCGTCCACGCCCTCCCGATCAGGTGGCGCTCACCCGACAAGGGCACGTGCGATTCGTGGAGCGCGACGCACCCGGTGCCTGGGTGGCCGAGAGCAGCGGCATGGTGATCGGTGTCGCCGAGTCCATCCGCCGGGGCGACTTCTGGGGGTTGTCCATGCTGTTCACCGACCCGCGCTCGCAGAGCCAGGGGGTGGGCCGCATCCTCCTCGAGGCGTCGTCCGCCTACGGATCGGGCGCCACCATGCGCATGATCCAGTCCTCATCGGATCCCCGGGCCATGCGGCTCTACTCCATGGCCGGGCTCGAGATGCACCCCTCGGCGGGGTTGAGCGGGTCCCCTGACCGGCGAGCCATCCCCCGCCGCCTGGGCGGCCGATCCGCAGACGCCTCGGACCTCGACCTGGTGGCGGCCACAGAGGCGTCGATCGGGAGGTCGCGCACCGAGGACGTGGAATCGGTCCTGCAGGCGGGCAACCGCCTCGACGTCGTCGACGACGGGAGAGGGCGGGGCTGGATGCTCTGGCACCCTGGGCGCCTGGTCATGCTCGGGGCCACCGACGCCGAGACCGCCTCGACGCTGTTGTGGCGGTACCTGGCGGGCGCCGAGGGTGAGGTCTCCGTCTACGGGCTCACCGCCGCCCAGAACTGGGCCTTCGCCGTGGGGCATGCCGCCCGGGTGACGGTCGAGGTGACCGGCGCAATGTTCGTGGACGGCATGGACGTCCCCGGGCCCTGGATCCCCTCGGGCTGGTACTTCTAGCTCCCCGGGGACGCCGCCTCCCGGCTGGTCAGACGGCGCCACCTCGGCGGCTCTCCACCGTCACGCCCACAGCGGCGGCGATGACGAGGGCGAAACCCGGGAAGAGCAGCCACAGGCCGAACACCACGGCCAGCACGACCAGGAACAGGCCCATGCCGAGCACGAAGGGCCACACACTGGAGTCCGGGAAGCTTCCGATCACGCCCGCCCCGTCCTCGATGGAGGCATCGGTGCGGTCCTCGGGTCGCGGCTTCATCCGCCTCGACCACCAGAAGTAGTAGCCGCCGGGGAGCAGGCCGAGCAGCACCGTGCCGATGAGCATCACGGTGCCGCTCTGCTCGGGCCCCAGGCTGAGGTAGTGGTAGCCCCAGAACCAGTAGATGGCGTCCACGACCGAGAAGAAGACGGCCACCCCGATGAGGAAGAGCGCTTCGATGCGCACCGGGCCCCCTCTCTCAGTCGTGCCCGGCGCTCGGCGCCGGAGCCGCGCCCGCCAGCTCCCCGTGGCCGTTGCCACCGTGTCGGATGGTGCGGGCGTCAGGGTGATGGAAGTCCCACACGGGGCGCTCGGAGCGGATGGGCGGGAGCTTGGTGAAGTTGTGGTGCACGGGTGGCGAGGTGGCGAACCACTCGAGGGCGTGGGCGTCGAAGGGGTTGTCGCCGGCGGGCACGGGTTTGCGCCACGACACCCACAGGTTGATCAGGAAGAACACGAACGACAGCCCGATCATGTAGGCGCCCACGGTGGAGACGTCGTTGAGGGTCTGCCAGCCCAGCCCCGCCGGGTACGAGGCCACCCGCCGGGGCATCCCCTCCAGCCCCAGTTGGTACTGGGGCATGAAGGTGACCCAGAAGCCGATGAAGAGCACCCAGAAGTGGATCTTGCCCAGTGTCTCGTTGTACATCCGGCCGAACATCTTGGGGTACCAGAAGTAGAACCCGGCGAACCCGGCGAACACGGCACTGCCGAACAGCACCTGGTGGAAGTGGGCGACCACGAAGTAGGTGTCGTGCGTCACGAAGTCGATGGGGGGCGACGCCAGCATCACCCCGGTGAGCCCACCCATGAGGAAGGCGAGCAGGAAGCCGATGGAGAACAGCATGGGCGTGGCGAAGGTGAGCGAACCCCGCCACATCGTCCCGATCCAGTTGAAGAACTTGATGCCGGTGGGCACGGCGATGAGCAGCGACAGCAAGGAGAAGAAGGGCAACAGCACGGTGCCGGTGGTGAACATGTGGTGCGCCCACACCCCGGTGGACAACGCCGCGATGGCCATGGTGGCGAAGGCCATGCCCTTGTAGCCGAAGAGCGGCTTTCGGGAGAACACCGGGATGACATCGGTGACCATGCCGAAGTAGGGCAGCGCCAGGATGTACACCTCGGGATGGCCGAAGAACC
>DMNK01000132.1:9588-10015 GCA_003453695.1 Acidimicrobiaceae bacterium
CGAAGAACCAGAAGAGGTTCTGGTACAGCACGGGCACCCCTCCGCCCTGCACCGTGTAGATGTGGGTCCCGAAGTGCCGGTCGGCGAAGAGCAGCACCACGGCAGCGGTGAGCACCGGGAAGGCGATGAGGATCAGGATGGCTGTGACCAGCATGTTCCAGGTGAAGATGGGCATGCGGAACATGGTCATGCCCGGGGCGCGCAGGTAGAAGATGGTGGTCACCAGGTTGACCCCGGTGAAGATGGCGGAGAAGCCGGTGAGCCCCAACGACAGGATCCACAGGTCGGGGCCCGATCCCGGCGAGAAGGTGGCTTGGGACAGCGGGGCGTAGGCCACCCACCCGAAGGCGGCGGCGCCGCCGGCGACGATGAAGCCCAGCAGCATGGTGATCGACCCGCCCAGGTACAGCCAGTAGGAGAAGGCGTT
>DMNK01000132.1:10152-17827 GCA_003453695.1 Acidimicrobiaceae bacterium
AGGCGGGGGAAGGCCATGTCGGGGGCGCCCACCTGCAGCGGCACGATGTAGTTGGCCAGCCCGCCGAAGGCGAAGGGCCCGGCGAACAGGTACATCATCAGGCTGCCGTGCATGGTGAACAGCTCGTTGAACTGCTGCGGGCTGACGGCGGCGCCGCCCGGGGTGGTGAGCTGGGTGCGGATGACGAGCGCCATGAGCCCGGCCAGGAAGAACATGACCAGCGACGTGACCATGTAGTTCATGCCGATCACCTTGTGATCGGTGCTGGTCAGCCACTTGAGGATCCCGGTGGGGCCTTCGTGGTGTTCGGGATGCTCTTCGGCGGTGGCGATGCGCTCGGCGAGGACGGTCACGGTGCTGCCTCCATGAGACGAGCGGGGACGAGGACGGCCGGGCTCACCGGGAGCTCCGCGCCGCGGTGTTGTTGACGGTGCTGGGCGTGGTGGGCGTGGTGGTCTGGTTCTGCGGCGAGTTGGGGCCGCCCACAGACGTGTTGGCCGAGGACTGCTCTCGGGAGAGCCACGCCCGGAATTGTGCCGGAGGCATGGCCACCACGTGGAACAGCATGAGCGAGTGGTACAGGCCGCAGAACTGGGCGCACTGGGCCCGGTACACCCCCGAGTGGGGCACGGTGAAGTCGAACTCGTTGAGCACGCCCGGCTGGGCGTAGCGGGAGAAGTTGAACTCCGGGACGTAGAAGCCGTGGATGGTGTCCTTGGACCGCAACTGGATCCGGGTGGTCTGCCCCGCCGGCATGACCAGGCCCGGCCCCTGGCACCAGGCGGCAGGGCTGCACGACGGGCCGCCCGGTCCCGCCGGTCCCACCGGGTCGGGGTCCGAGGTGGTCTCGGCGCGGACCACCACGTGGTTCGGGTAGTCGAATTCCCAGCCCCACTGGAAGGCGTAGACGTTCACGACCAGGTCGGGGTGGTCCACCACCAGGTCCATCTTGTTCTCGGTGACCACGGTGAAGGCGAAGAGCACCAGCACGATGATGATGGGGACGATGGTGTAGGTGAGCTCCAGAGGGATGTGGTACTGGAACTGGCGGGGCATGTCCTCGGAGCGCCGGCGGTAACGGAAGACGGCCCACAAGATGAGGACGCCGGTGAAGCCGCCGACCACGATGGCGGCGATGAAGGTGCCGGCGTAGAGGAGGAATTCGTCGTGTCCCTGGGTGGTGGCGCCCCGGAACGCGTAGAAGTGCGGGACCTGGCAGGCGCCGAGCAGGACGGGCAGCGCCACGGCGACCACGGCCAGGGGCCAGCGCCGGAGGCGCCCGGTCGCGGCCGGGCGGAGGGGCGGTGCGGTCACGGGAAGCGACCTTAGCCAAGGCCTCCCGGGGGGTTGTAGTTGAGCGAAGCCCCTTCAGCTGGGGCTTTCGGCCCGCTGTGCCGACTCCCGGGAGGCCCAGTTGAACACCCCTTTGGCCATGGTGGACGTGGCGTGTTCGGCCAGCGCCGCGAAGACCGTGGCCCGCACGCGCCCGATGGCGGGGTCGTGCGGGGCGGCCAGTGACGCCGTCTCGGCCAGGTGCCCGGCGAGGCGCAGGGCGGTGTCCGACGGCGCGCCGTCGTCGCCGCCCACGAGCAGGGAGAGGGCACGGTCGGCCAGCACGCCCGGTCCTCCGCACAGCTCGGCCAGCTCCCCGG
Source organism: Acidimicrobiaceae bacterium (assembly GCA_003453695.1). Classification (GTDB taxonomy): domain Bacteria; phylum Actinomycetota; class Acidimicrobiia; order Acidimicrobiales; family UBA8190; genus UBA8190. Next base: position 11,805 of record DMNK01000132.1, read on the forward strand.
CCAGGGCGCGCTCCGGCGCCGGCTTGAGCGCGGCGGGATTGCCCTCCCACCAGCCCCCGTACAGCCTCCAGATGTTTCGCACCACGAACTCCGGCTCGTCGTACACCGGTTGCAGGTAGGGGCGCTCCATCAGTTGCGGCGATGGGAGAACGGCGTGGATGATCTCGTCCAGCCGGGCGCCTTCGTTCATGAGGGCGACGGTCTGGTCGACCAGGTCCTCGAGGAGCATGGCGGTGTCGGTGAGCGCTTGGCGCACCCGGTCCGTCCCCACGACGGGGAAGCCGTGCCCGGGCAGGAGCAGCTCGGGTTCGAGGCCGGCCATCTCCCGCAGGGCGGCCGCCCATTCCTTCGGATAGCGCTGGACCTTCTGGGGGTTGCCGGCGTTCGGTGAGGCCCAGATGAACAGGTCCCCGCAACAGACCACCTTGTGGTCGGGCACCCACGTCCAGGTGTGGTCGTCCGTCTCGCCCCGAGCATGGTGGAGCCGGAAGTCGGTGCCGCCCACGTCGAGCTCCAGCTGGGAGCGGTACGTGGTGTCGGGATAGCGGTACTCGGTGGGCCAGCGCAGCCCGGGAACGCCGAACTGGCGCTGGTTGATGACCTCGTTGTAGCCGGCGGTGGCGATGTAGCGGTCGAAGCGGGCGGGGAGCGCCTCGTGGGCCACCACCACCGGGGCCGGCCACCCCTCGGAGGCCGATTCGGCCTCCCACACCGGGACCCCGAAGACGTGGTCGATGTGGCCATGGGAGTACACGGCGGTGTGCAGACGCCGCTCGGACCACCGGCGTAGCTCCCCGTGCACGGCCTCGGCCACGAAGCTCGACCCGGTGTCGACGAGCACGAGCCCCTCGGGCGTCGAGAAGGCCGTGACGTTGGCGAAGGAGGGCACGAAGGCCACCCCGTCGCAGGGCTCGGCCAGGCCGCCCAGGTAGCCGCCCACCGGATGGATCGAGGCGATGTCGATCTCGCCTCGCCACAGTTTGTCGGCGGTGTCGAGGACGTCGTCGGTCACGGCCCGTCCCGCGCCGAGCGCCGAAGGTTCGGCGGCGTCAGCCGGTGGGCGGTGTGGTCCCGGGGGTGGGCGTCGTCCCCGGAGCCGGGGCGGCCCCCGGAGCCGGAGCGGTCCCGTTGGCCGGGGGGGTGCCGCCCTCGGCGGCAGGGGCGGCGTCGCCCGCCTTCTGTCCCTCGGCCAGCCCCTTCTTGAACTCGGACTGTGCCGAGCCCAGTGACCGGGCCAGCTTGGGGATCTGGGTGCCCCCGAACAGGACCAGAGCGACGACGATGATCACGATGATGAGGTCAGGACCGAAGATCTCGGCGAGAACTGGGTGCACGGCGCTCTTCCCTTCTTGTTCCCGCCCGCCGGCGGGAGCCGCACCTGAGGCGCCCTCAAGCGTAGACCCCCGGCACCGCAGCCCGGGTACGCCCCCTCAGCCGGCCAGGAACACGCCCATCACCAACGCCGCCAGGGAGCTGACCGCGGCGACCGCCCCCCAGGCGGCGACGGCCGCCCGGCCCCGGGAGCGGGTGTGGAGGAAGGCCGCCAGCCCCGCCAGGGCCACGACGGCGATCTTCACCGAGAGCACCGCCTGCCACGCCGAGGGACGGGGGTTGCCCACGGCGGCGACGTTCCAGATGCCCGTGCCCACGAGCACGACGTAGGCCGGCCACTGGATACGGGCGAACGCCCGGGCCAGCGCGGCCGTGGCCCCGTCGCCGAGGCCCCGGGCCGTCGGCACCAGCCCGGCCAGGGTGATCTGCCCTCCCACCCACACCGCCGCCGCCAGGACGTGGAGCGAGAGCCGCACCCCGTCGATGGCGGGCGCCAGCTGGACGGAGGCCGACAGCGGCGCCGCGCCGTGGGACATGGGTTACTTGCCCTGCCAGTTGGGGGGTCGCTTCTCGGCGAAGGCCACGGCGCCCTCCATGGCGTCGGCCGAGGTGAACACCTCGGCGAAGGTGCCGTCGTTGAGCGTCCATGCCTCGATCTCGGGGAGATCGGCGCTGCCGAGCATCACCTTCTTCGAGTTGCGCACGGCCAGCGGTGCGTTGGCGGCGATGGTCCCGGCCAGGTCCAGCGCTTCGTCCATGAGCCGTCCGGCGGGCACCACCCGGTTGATCAGCCCGACCTGCAGTGCCCGCTGGGCATCGATGGGCTCACCTGTGAGGGCCAGCTCCAAGGCGACAGCCCGGGGGATGCGCCGGGGGAGCCGGATGAGGCCGCCCGCCCCGGCGATGAGCCCCCGCTTGGCCTCGGGGATGCCGAAGACGGCGTGCTCGGCGGCGACGACGAGGTCGCAAGACAACATGATCTCGCACCCGCCGGCCAGCGCCGCGCCGTTGACGGCGGCGATGAGGGGCTTGGCGAACTGGCGCCGGGTGACGCTGGCGAACCCGTTGGCGTCGATGATGCCGGCGCCCTGTCCCGAGGCGAACGCCTTCAGGTCCATCCCCGCCGAGAACGACTTGTCCCCTGCGCCGGTCAGCACCACCACCCAGCAGTCGTCGTCAGCGGCCAGGTCGTCGAGCGCCGCTCCCATGGCCGCGGTGACGTCGCCGTTGATGGCATTGCGCGCTTCCGGCCGGTTGATGGTGAGGATCTCCACCTTGCCCCGCCGCTCCCGCTCCACTGCCGCCATTGCCCGTCTCCTCTCTCTGCTGCGCTTCGATGTCACGCTGTGCGCCCGCACCGGCGGGGTGTCCGGCGGCGAGTCTGGCCCGCCGGAGTTTCAGCCCGCCATCCGAAAGCGCGGCAGGGGACCGGCGAGAAGGACGCGCTCGCCCACCAGGTTGCGCCCGGCCAGGGCGGCCAGCTCCTCGTCCTCGGCGGCGGCGGCGACCTGGCGTCCGTCGTCGAGCCGGGCGATGACCGGCGCTGCCTGCGGGCGGCCGTCGCGTCCGCTCACCACGGTCGAGGCCACCACGGTGGCGGGCCCGACGGCGTCGGCTGCCACGTCGGCGCCGGCGGCGTCGATGGCCGTCTGGGCGGCGGTGGTGTCGGCGTGGCGCCACCCCCGAGGCGGCGGGTCGGCACCGTAGACACCGACGGCGTGCTTGGTGGCGTACCAGCCCAACCCGGTCACGAGCCCGGTGCCGCCGGTCTGGCGGAGGCGCTCAGCCATGGTGGCTATGGCGTGCAGGGTGTAGTTGTTGCCCGGTCCGCCGAAGTAGGGGAGCCCGCCGGTGACGGTCAGCCCCCGCTTGTCGTCGACGTCGATCCCGATGGCGTGCGCCGCCATCTCGACGGCACAGGGGAAGCACGAGTAGAGGTCGAAGGCGCTCACCTCGTCGACGCCCACACCGGCGGCCTCCAGGGCGGCGCCGGCGGCAGCAGCGATCGCCGGTGAGGAACCCGGGTCGGGGCGGGCCGAGGGGAACCACACGTCGTTGGCCTCGGCGCCCGCCAGGCAGAACGCGGCCCGGTCGGCCACGTGGGCCCGCCGCGCCGCCGCCAAGGAGGTGACGAGCACGCACGCCCCCTGGTCGACGTTGATCACGGCGCACAGAAGCTTCGGATAGGGCTCGGCGACGAGGCGGTTGCCGGGGCCGACCGTGGACAGCTCTTCGGGGGTGCGCCGCGTCGGGAACCACGCCGCCGGGTGGGCGGCGGCCACGGCGGTGAACGGCGCCATGAGCTCACCCAGCACCCGGCGGTGCTGCTCGAAGCTCCGGCCGGCGCCATGGGCGAGCACGCTTTCGAACAGTGCATAGACGTGTACGGGGGCGATGAGCCCGGCGTCGAGCTCGGCCTGCCCCACGCCGGCGCGGTGGTCGCCGACCACGGGGTCGGGCGCCAGGGCCTGCTCCTCGGGCACCGGCGGCGGGCTGACCATGGCCTTCATGGTCCGCTGGGTTTCCGCTCCCGCCACGAGCACCGTCCCGGCGCGCCCGGTGGCGATGTCAGAGGCGGCCCGGTTGAGCAGCCACTGCGGCGAGTTGCCGCCGATGGTGGACACCTCGGTTCGTGCCGGGGACAACCCCAGGCGTGCGGCCAGCGCCGATGCCGGGGCGGGCGGCACCGGTGACATGACGCTCACGACCGACACCCGGTCGACCCCGTCGGCGAGCGCCGGTGCCTGGGCCAGGCACTCCCGGCCGGCTCGGGCCATGAGGTCGAGCGCCGACACCGGAGCGTCGCGCTCGAGGCACTGGCCGGAAGCCACGATGACCGGGATGCGCTCCTCGTCGAGCCCGTTCATCGCGGGAGGAGGCCGTTGAGCAGCAGCGACACCACGAAGTCGGCCACCACGGCGGCCGGCAACCCGTCGTCGGTCACGATGCGGCGGTGGGCGATCTGTCCCACCAGGGCCGCCACCGAGAAGGCCACCATGCGCGGCGGGTAGTCGACCACGATCCCCCGCTGAGCGGCACTGGCCACGATCTCCTCGATGTCGCCGATGAAGCCCTCGTAGATCCCGAACAGGTGCTTCTCGAAGCGGTCGCCGAGCGCGTAGGAGTCGCGGAACAGCAGCTTCACGAGAGCGCGGTCGGACTCGAAGAACTCGAAGGTGGCCCGCACCGCCGCCCGGAAGGGGGCGTCGGGCGCTCCCGGTGACGGGGTGGCCAGGGCCTCGGTGACATGGCGCCGCAGGGCCTGACCCTCGGATTCCATGAGCTCGTGGAACAGGGCGTCCTTCGAGTCGAAGTACCAGTAGATCGACCCGTAGGAGAGCTTGGCCGTCTTGGCGATCTCGGCGACGGTGGTGGCGTGGTAGCCCTTGCGGGCGAACACCTTCTTGGCGGCGGCGAGGATCTCGGCCCGCCGTCCCTCTTTTTCCTCCTCGCTCATGGCCCGCCGCACCGCCCGGCTCCGGCCCGGGCGCGCCGGCGACGCCGCAGGTCTGCTCGGGGCGCGCACCGCCCTCACGCTACCAACAGACTGACAGGTCAGTCAGAGAGCGGGGACCGCCCGACGGCCGGGCGCAGCCGGCCGCCGGCGCGCCGTCCCAGGCGGATCCACAGCGGGTAGGTGGCGAACAAGGCGCCGGCGACGACGTGGGTGGGCAGGCCCGCCTTCTCGTGGTCGAAGTGGAAGACGCCCGAGTTGAGCATCCAGTCGCGACCCGTCTCGGCACGGCACAGCCGGGCGAGCCAGTGCGCCCAGCGGGCGTTGGCGTACAGCGACACCGAGGTCACCACGAACACGCCCAGCACGGCGGCTTCGAGGCGCCGTGCCGTCCGCTCATCGGGGGCGGCAGCCTCGATGGCGGCGCCCGACGCCAGGAGCAGGGGAGGGTCGACGAGGAAGCTCACTTCGCCCTGCCCCGGTACTTGAGCCGCATGGCCCGACGCGCCCACGCCCCGAGCCGGCGCGGCAACGGCAGCCACATCGGTTCGCGACGGAGCCCGCCCACGTCGCGCACCACGGCTTTCACCTTGGTGAACTCGCGCAGGCCTTCCTCGCCGTGGGTCACCCCCAAGCCCGACGCCTTGAAGCCGCCGAAGGGGAGGCCGGGGACGGCGAAGCCCACCATGACGTCGTTGACGGAGACGTTCCCCGCCTGCAGGCCGTCCACGAGACGTTCGACCAGCTCCGGGTCCCGGGCGAACACCGAGGCGCCGAGCCCGAAGGGTGAGTCGTTGGCCAGCTCGAGTGCCTGGTCCGGACCCGCCACCCGCATGATGGGCAGCAGCGGCCCGAACGTCTCGTCGCGCATGGCCAACATGTCGTGGTCGACGTCGAGCAGGACCGTGGGCTCGAAGGCGGGACGGCCGCCCACCTCGGTGAGCCCGCCGCCGGCGGCCACGGTGGCGCCCTTCGACACGGCGTCGGCGACGTGCTCCTCGGACACCGACACCTGGCCCGAGTGGATCATGGCGCCGACGTCGCCGTCGGGCGCCTGACGCAACTGGCGGGTGAGCGAGAGCACCTTTTCGACGAAGCGGTCGTACACCTCGTCCACGACGTAGACCCGCTCGGTGCCGATGCAGGTCTGCCCGCAGTTGGTGAAGGCCCCCCACACCGCTGCTGCCGCCGCCCGGTCGAGATCGGCGTCGGCACACACGATCATCGGGTCCTTGCC
>DMNK01000132.1:17982-19953 GCA_003453695.1 Acidimicrobiaceae bacterium
CATCGGGTCCTTGCCGCCCAGCTCGAGCACCACCGGCGTCCGGGTCTGGGCGGCGGCCCGCATCACCGCCGTCCCTGTCGCCACCGAACCCGTGAAGCACACCTTGTCGACGCCGGCACGGACCAGGGCGTCGCCCTCCCGGCGGGCGCCGGTCACCACCTGCACGATGTCGGGGTGGTCCCCGAGGCCGGAGAACAGCTCACCCACGAGGGCGCCGGTGCGTGGGGTGAGCTCCGAGGGTTTGAGCACGACGGTGTTGCCGGCGAACAGGGCGGTGGCGACGGGGCCGAGCGAGAGCACGAGCGGGTAGTTCCAGGGGCTGATCACCGCCACCACCCCGAGTGGCTCGTAGCGGCGTTCGGCCCGCTTGTGCACGAGGATCCCCGGCGCCACCTTGCCGGGGGCGAGCAGCCGGGGGGCGTGACGGGCGTACCACGTGATGAGCTCGCAGGCGACGAGGATCTCGTTGACGACGGCTTCGGTCCGGAGCTTGCCCGTCTCGAACACCATGGTGTCGACCACCTCGTTCATGCGACGCATCAAGGCCTGGCGGGCCCCGAGCACATGCCGGGCCCGCCGGGCCGGCGACAGCGCCCGCCAGCCGGCCGCCGCCGCCCGGGCGCGACTGACGGCATCGGCCACGGACGGAACCGGTTCGTAGGCTCCGGGCGCCTGCAGGAGGTCCTCGGTGACGGTCTGAGCCATGGCGTGCCTTCTTTCCTCCCTCTCCCTCACCTTCGCGTGTCCTCGGCTCGCCGCGTCAAAACGGCTCTCCCGTGCCGCTTCACGGCCGGGAGCCGATCTCGGCGTGGGCGGTGCCCCTGAGGCGCCAGGTGGCTTCCGTCTCCCAACGGGAACGTCGGTGCTCGAGCACCACGTCGGCGTCGGCGACCTCGCTGTTGGTACACGTGGCGCCGGCGCCGTCGGGGTCCCGGTAGTCGAGCGTCACCGCCTGGTCGGCGGGGATGTCCACCTCCACCCGCAGGCGCCAGCGACCCACCGTCCCCCGCACGCTCCAGTGGGGCAGACCCAGCCGGGCGCGCAGCAGCGGCGCCGCCGCCAGGGGGTCACGGGGCCAGTCCTTTGCGGCGAGGCGCACTTGGACGAAGGGCATGGGGGGCAGGCGGTCCAACCCGGGACGGCGGCTGGTGGCTGCCACCACTTCGAGCACGTCTCCGTCGCCGAGCTCGGCGTGCAGCCATCCCCACCGCTCGGCGTTTCCGTGTCCGTAGATGTGGGCCACCCCTCCCCGGGCCTCGGGGGAGAGGGCCACGGCCGTCCCTTCCACTGCCACCGTCCCGCTGAAGACGGCGGTGGGCACGGGCACGATCTGCGCTCCGGGGAGGACCTCGCGCTCCCAGGCCCACGACGGGAAGGTGAAGAGCGGTGCCGCGTCGGGCTCATCCCAGGAGAGGTCCCATGACAGCGCCCCCGCCTTGCCGCGCATCGCCGGTGGCTCGAGCACGGCGTCGCCGGCCGCCGGCCAACCCCCCGCTGTCGCCGACCCGTTCTCGTCACCGTCGCCCCCATGACGGGGTGCGGTGGAGACGGGAGCGGGCTGCGGGCCGAAGCGCTCGAGGACGGGCGGCGTCGGAGGGCGGAACAGCGCCACCCATCCGTGGGAGACGGCCTCGCCCTCGAGCGGCGACAGCAGTTCGTGGTGCACCCACAGGCCCAGCCCGCGTCCCGGGTCCGACACCGTGGCGTACACCACCTCGAGCCGGCCCGGCGCCCCGTGCCAGCGGGGTGAGAGCAGGCTCACGTCGCCGCCCGCCGGACATCGAGGCGGTGCACGAGGGCCAGCGGTCCCACCCCCATCCGGTGGAGTCGGCGCACGAAGCCTGCCGACAGCGAGGCCACCAGCTCGGGCCCGCGGCCCACCCGCAAGAAGGCCGCCAGCGGGAGCCCGGTGGCAGGGCCGCTCTCGGCCATGCGCACGAGCATGGTGCGGGCACCGGTCGCCGCCCGCCA
>DMNK01000132.1:20124-54579 GCA_003453695.1 Acidimicrobiaceae bacterium
ACACCGGTCGCCGCCCGCCACGGTCCCCACGGGGAGGCGCGTACCAACCGGCGCAGCTCGGCGGCGGCCCGTGCCTCGTGTCCGGCTTCGTCGGCGAGGACCGTGTCCACGAAGGCGGCCGTCTCCTCGTCCACCACCCGGCGCAGCCACACCAGCAGGTCGGTGGCGATGCCCTCGCCCAGGAAGTCGGCCACCGCGGCGCGCAGTGCGTCGTCGTCGGGGGGACGGTCGTGGAAGCGGTCGAGCGCCGGCCGGAACGGCGCCATGGCGCGCTCGGGGTCGGCGCCCAGGGCCCGCAGCCGCCGCACGAAGCCGCGGTGGTGGCGCAGCTCTTCGGCGGCGATGGTGCGCCACACGCGCCGTTCACACTCGTCGGTGGCTGCGGCGGCTCGCTCCGCCGCCTTGTCGTGCGCCTTCTGCTCGCCGTAGGCGATGGCGCCCAGCACCGAGATGAGGGCGGTGTCGGCCATGACGCTCCTTTCCGGGGGGACGCCCGTCACGCCTGCACCGTGGCCGCGACGGCGGGCGCATCGTGGCCGGCCGCGTCCGACGCGCCCAGCCGGGCGGCGAGGCGCCCCGACAGGGCCAGGGCCACGGCCATGATCGTCACCTGTGGATTCACCTCGGCGCAGCCCGGCAGGGTGGAGGCGTCCATCACCCACAGCCGCTCGACACCGCGCAGCGCTCCGTCGGGTCGCAACGGAAAGCGACGGGCGTCGGCACCGGCGGCGGCGGTGCCGCAGGGGTGGAAGGCGGCCACGTGCATGCGCCGGGGGTCGGCCAGGGCCACGGCGTGGTCGAGCTCGTCGGTCGACCGCACCCGGGGCATGGCGGGGATGCCGGTCAGGACCTCGGTGGCGCCGGCTGCGAACAGGATCCGTCCCATGATGCCGACGGCGCGGACGAGACGCCGCCCGTCGGCCCGGTCCAGGTCGTAGCGGAGCAGCGGGCGCCGGCGCCCGTGCACGCGCCCCACCGGCCGGTCGGCCACCATGGCTCCGAGCGACGCCAGGTGCTCTGCGCCCTCCAGCTCTCGCAGCAGCCCCGGCCCCACCCCGGGCAGCTCCATCGTCCCCATCCCGGGCGGGGTGGCGGTGGCCTCGATCAGGATCCCGTCCGACTGGTGGAACTCCTCGACCGCCGCGCTCTGCAGGACGCCCTGCCATGCCACCACGGGCTCCTCGAAGCGGCCCGACACCCCGACGGCGGGATGCACGGCCAGGTTGCGACCCAGGTACGGATGGCCGCCGAGCCGGCTGCGGCGCAGGAGGGGAGGAGTCTCGGTCGCCCCGGCGCTCACCACCACGGCGGCGTCGGCCCGCACCGTGAACAGTGTCCCGTCCCGACGGCGCGCCAGCACCCCGGTGGCTCGGCCCCGCTCCACCACCACGCGCTCGACTCTGGCATCGGAGAGGATCTGCGCTCCCGCCGCGCAGGCGTCGGGGAGGGCGTTCAGGTGGACCCCGAACTTGGCGTTGCGGGGGCAGCCGATGGCGCACTGACAGCACCCCCCGCATCCCGGGGCGTTGCGCATGAGCGGACCGGCGCGCCAGCCGAGCGTGTCGGCGCCCGCCAGGGCCAGGGCCCCGTTGCGTCCCATGACGGCGGCGGGCACGGCGCCGACCTGGAGCATCTCCCACACCTCGTCGAGAGCGGCGTCGAAGCGGGAGGGATCGGCCCAGTCCAGCCCGGCCTGGTCCCGCCACCGCTCGAGCACCGGCTCGGGGGTGCGATAGCAGGTGCCCGAGTTGACCAGGGTCGTCCCCCCCACGCCTCGCCCGACGGGCAGCATCACCGGCGGCCGTCCCAAGGCGGCGGTGGCGCCGCCGTCGCGATAGAGCCCGGCGAATCGCTCGAGTGGCGCGGTGCTCCGGAACTCCTCGACGCCGTGGCGGCGCCCCTCTTCGAGCACGAGCACCGACATCCCGGCGCGGGCCAGCGTGCGGGCGGTCACCGCTCCTCCCGCCCCTGACCCGACCACGGCCACGTCGACCCGGCTCCAGCTGGGCCAGTGCGACGACGAGGTCACCCGGAGCTCGGCGTCGGGGCGGGGCGGCGGCCCGGCGTTGGCGGCGGCGGCCACCAGGGCGGAAGCCGCACGCGACCCGTGCACCAACAGGACCAGCGCCTTGAGCCCGTCCAGGCCCAGGCCGACGGGCCCGACCCCGTGCAACGACCGCCACAGGGCGGCGCGCTCTTCGGCGGTGCGCCGCGACAGGACGCGCCCGGAGCTCACCAGCGAGCACACCTCGAGGGCGAGGGCTCCTCCCACCGCAGCACCGGTGACCGGCGCCGGCTGGCGCGCCAGGAAGTCCGACAGTGCCGCCGACAGTCCCGCCGGATCCGGCCCGCCGTTCTCGGCAGGAAGGAGTGTGGCGCACAGCCCGGTCAGCGCTCGGGCCCGGACACCCGTCAGTTGTGTCGAACCTCGCTCCACGGCACGCCTTTGTCCACCTCGACGTCGCGTGGCAACCCGAGGATGCGTTCTGCCATCTGGTTGCGCAGGACCTCTGAGGTTCCGCCTTCGATGGTGTTGGCCCGCGCCCGCAGGAAGGTCTGGGCCCGGGCCTCGGGCCCGCTGTCGCCGGGCATCCAGGCCACCGCACCGAGGCCGTTGGCGTCCACGGCGAAGCTGGATCGGCGCTGGTTGTACTCGGCGTTGAACACCTTGTTCACCGCCCCCTCGGGGCCGGGCTGGTCCCCGCGCAAGCGGGCGGAGTTGGCTCGGAAGGCCGTGATCTCCTTCACCTGGGACTCGATGTAGAACTGCGCCAGGCGCTGGCGTACGACGGGGTCGCTGCGGTGGGGGATGCTCTCCACATAGTTCGTCCACGGGTCGCGCCGGACGCCTCCCATGAACGAAACCGGATCGAGCGACACGCCCGCCAGCGCCACGCGCTCGTTCATCAAGGTGGTGCGGGCGCACCGCCATCCGTCGCCCACCGCTCCCACCCGGTTCCGGTCCGGGATGCGCACGTCGGAGAAGAACACCTCGTTGAACTCCGACGACCCGGTCAGCTGCTTGAGCGGGCGCACCTCCACGCCGGGCGCCTTCATCTCCACGATGAAGTAGGTGAGCCCTTCGTGCTTGGCTGCCTCCGGGTCCGTGCGGGCCAAGAGCATGCCGAACGTGGCGAACTGGGCGATGGTGGTCCATACCTTCTGACCGTTCACCACCCACTCGTCCCCGTCGCGCACCGCCCGGGTGGACAGCGACGCCAGGTCGGACCCCGAGCCGGGCTCGCTGAACAGCTGGCACCAGATCTCCTCGGCCGAGAGGATCTTGCGCAGGTAGCGCTCCTTCTGCTCCTCGGTACCGTGGTCGATGAGGGTGGGCCCGGCCAGCCCCACGCCGAGCAGGTTGATCGACACGGTGGGCAGGCGATGGCGCTGCAGCTCCGAGCGGATCACCTGTTGCATCCACACCTCACCCGACATCCCGCCGTATGCCTTGGGCCACAGCGGCGCCGCGTAGGGGCTGCGTCCGATGGTCCCCTGCCAGGCGAACGGGTTGAAGCCCGATGCCGCCCTCAGCTTCTCGAGCGTCCCGTCGTCGCCGGCGGCGACGGCGTCCACCCAGCCGGCGGGCAGCGCGTCGGCCAGCCACGACCGGAACTCGTCACGGAATCGGCGCTGGGCCGGTGCGTCCTCGATCTGCCACCGCATCGGTCGCGCCTCCGGGGCTCGTGGGGGACACCGGTAAACTGATTCGTCAATCAGCAGCGCCAGTGTAGGGGAGGCCATCCATGGCGACCAGCGGGACGGGCACCGAGGGGGGCCTGTCCGAGCAGCAGCAGCAGGCCATGCGCCAGGCGGTGCCCGAGACCATGCTGGCCACGCCCTATCTCTCGTGGCTGGGCCTGCACTTCGAGCGCTACGAGCCCGACGACGTCGTCATGCGCCTCACCTTCAGGCCCGAGTTGACCAACGACGGCACCTACTATCACGGCGGGGTGGTGGCGGCCGCCCTCGACACCGCCGGTGCCGCGGCGGCGTGGTCCAACCACGACTTCAACAAGGGAGTGCGCGCCTCCACCGTGGCTATGTCGCTTCAGTACGTGGGGGCGGCCAAGCAGAGCGACTTGGTCTGTCACGGACGCGTGGTGCGGCGCGGCAAGGAGCTCACCTTCATCGAGATCACCGCCACCGACGCGGCGGGGTCCGTGGTGGCCCACGGCGTGCAGACCTACCGGATCGTCTGAACGGTCACGCGCTCTCGGAGGCGTCGTCTCGCCACGGCTCCACCACCCCGTGCACGGGGGCGTCGTGCTCGCCCTCTCCCGCCATGTCGGCGAGCAGCTCGGCGACGGCGTCCAGGCCCACTCGGCGGCGGGGCAGCTCTGCGAAGGGGTAGCGGCCCGATGCCAGCATGCTGAGCGCTTGGCGGTAGGCGGCGGCGTCGACGCCGAGCGCGCCCAGGATGCGCAGCTCCTTGTACACGATGTGGTCCGGCCAGAACCCCGGGGTCTCCGCCGAGCCGCGTGTCCCGGCCACCACGACAGTGCCGCCGGGACGGGCCAGCGACACGGCCTGGCCCAGCGCGGCAGGCGCCTTGGCCGTGACGTCCACGACGACGTCGGCCAGTCGACCCACCGCCTTGGTGAGCACGGAGACGGCGTCCTCGGCCTCCACGTCGACCACCAGGTCGGCACCGAAGCGCTTGGCCAGGCTCAGACGCTGCGCGTCCCGCTTCCCGAGTCCGGTGACGAGGACGGTGGCGGCGCCGGCGTCTTTGGCGGCGGCCACGGCGGCAAGGCCGCGGATCCCCGGCCCGAGGACACACACGACGTCGCCCGGCCCCGTTCCCGGCAGGGTGACGGCCCACCGGACGCCGGCGCCTAGGGGATTGAACACGGTGGCCAGCACGGGGTCGAGTCCTGCCGGCACGCGGTGGAGCAACGTGTCGGGGCTCAGGTACTGGTACTGGGCGTACCCGCCCCACAGCCCCGGTGACTTTTCCACGGGGACGAAGCCGTACATGTCGCTGATGCCGTGCACGGCGCAGCGGCGATAGTCACCGGCCAGGCAGGGGCCGCACACCCGGCACGACTGGAACACCTCGACCGCCACCCGGTCTCCCACCTCCACTCCCCATCGCCCGGCGGCGCGCACCCCCAGCGCCTCGATCGTCCCCACCGTCTCGTGGCCGGGGACGAAGGCGAAGCCGGCGGGGAGGTGCCCGGTGAACTGCTCGTGGTCGGTGCCGCACAGCCCGCACGCCTCCACCTTGAGCAGGGCGTCGTCGGGCCCCACGCCGGGCACCTCGAGCGTCGTGCGCACCAGCCGGCGGGGGGACTCGAGCACGAGGGCGTCGCCCTGCGCGCTCTCGCCGCGCCCGGGCCGTCCGATCATGGTGCCTGCAGGACGCGCATGGTGGCACGGGCGCCTGCGGGCGTGTCGAGGGCGAGCAGTCGCCGCCGCCGCTCCGCCACGTCGTCGAGGAAGCGCCGTCCCGAGGCCAGATAGCGCAAGACGTCGGCCTGGCCCTGAGGCCGCGGCAGCATCCAGGAATGGCCGCCCGGCACCCACTGCACGTCCAAGCCCGTGACCGCGGTGAACTCCTCGGCGGTGGCGGGGGTGCAGATGCGGTCGAAGCAGCCCCACACCCCGAACACGGGCACGCCGGCCCGCACCACCTGGGCCAGCTCGTCGCGCATGTCGATGGTCATGAGCATGGCGCCGACGGGCAAGGTCCGGCCCATGGCCCGGATGTTGCGCCTGGCGTCGGGCCACAGCCCCCGCATGGTCGAGGAGAGTCGCCGGCCGATGAGGAGGTCGGGCGAATCGAGCACCGCCGCCGCCATGAGCTCCGTCACCGAGGCCACGTCCGGCAGCATCGGGCCGAGGAGGCGCACGATGGGGCCGTGCCGGTCGCGCCAGGCCGGAGTGGCGGCGCCGTCGCGGTAGACGATGCCCAAGGTGCGCTCGGGATGGTCGACGGCGAATTGGACGGCCACGGCCCCGCCCATGGAGTGCCCGAGGAACAGCGTGCGCTCCACGCCGAGCAGGTCGAGCAGGGCGGCCACCTGGGCGGTGATCTCCCTGATGTTGACCTTCTCCCACGGCAGGGGGTCGCTGCCGGCGAAGCCGGGCAGGCTGGGGTTGACCATGCGCCAGCCGAAGGTGGAGGCCAGGTGGCTGCTCTCGCGCCAGTACATCCCCCCGCCGGCGAAGTACCCGTGCACGTTCACCGCCCAGATCGGGGACGAGCCCGGCCCCTCGGGCCCGGCTGCGTCCTCGTTGTCGGAGACGGCGAAGCGCACGCGCCGCCCGTCGACGACGGCCCGCTCAGGGACCATGCGCACCGGAGGCGAGCCTCGGCGCCGTCCCCACGACCACGGGAGCAATCCGCCGTCCGCGACGGACGTTGAGGTGGAGCGACCTGAAGGGGAAGCGGCGCGCTTCACGTCGGTGTCGAGCCTACCCCCCGACGTTGGTCGAACTGCGTCTTCAGGCGCGCACCGTCATGTCGTCGACTCTGGCCATCGCCGCTTCGGCTTCCGTGACGAAACGGTGAACCAGCTCGGCGGCCGGAACGAGCTCCCCGATGCCGCCCACGCCCTGGCCGGCCGGATAGCACTCGAGTGACGTGTCGACGTCGGCGGTGTTCTCGTCGCCGCCCAAGTGGAACGCCTTGTCGCCGATGGAGCGTCCCAGCTGGACGGGGAAGGGCTGAAGGTCGTCGCTGTGCTCTTCGAAGAACCGGGTGTATTCGTTGCGCACCACCCGCATGGTCTTGCCCGAGTAGGCCCGGCTGATGACGGTGCCGTCCTCGGCGGACCGAAGAAGGGCGTCTTTGTACCCGAGCACCGAGCGCGCCTCGGGCGTGGCGATGAACCGTGTGCCCACCCACACCCCCTCCGCGCCCAGCGCCAGGGCGGCGGCCAGACCCCGCCCGTCGAAGATCCCGCCGGCGGCCACCACGGGCACGTGGTCTCCGACGGCGTCGACGATCTGGGGAACCAACGGCATGGTGGCGACGAGGCCGGTGTGGCCACCTGCTTCGGTTCCCTGGGCCACCACGATGTCGCAGCCGGCGTCGACGGCTCGTCGGGCGTGCGCCACCTTGCCGCACATGTTGACCACGAGCAGCCCGTGGCGATGGCATAGCTCGACGACCTGCGTGGGCACACCCAGGCCCGCCACGAACACCGATGCTCCGCCTTGGATGACGAGCTCCACCTGCTGGACCATGTCGGCGGGCATGGCGGTGAGCAGGTCGACCCCGAAGGGCTTGTCGGTGCGGGCGCGCACCTCGGCCATCTCGGCGACCATCCGGTCGTTGGACATGGTCGAGGCGCCCAGGCAGCCGAAGCCGCCCGCCTCCGACACCGCCGCCACCAGCTGGTGGTAGGAGACCCCGCCCATCCCGGCCAGCATCACGGGGTGGTCGACGCCGAGGAGGTCGGTGAGTCGGGTGCGCATGGGCCCTCTCCCTAGTTGATTGACGAATCAGTTTACGTAGCCGGACGGCCCGGCCGCCATCGAGCCTCGTAGTGTCGAGGTTCGTGGACGACCCCCGAGCCGCCCTGCGCCGGGGGTGGGCGAGGACCCGCCTCGCGTACCACACGCTGAGCGACCTCGGCCTCAGGACCACCGCCCAGGTGATCGCCCACAGCTGGCGCCGGCGCCGCACCGGCGCCTCGGAGTGGAAGGCCCGCGCTCCTGGGGACGTCGGTGTCGAGCCCGGACCGCTTCTCCGGGTGGAGGAGGTCGAAGGAGGGGCCAGCTTCCGCTTCTCCGAGGCCACGCTGGAAGTGCTGGTGTCGGCTGCCGACGTCGTGCGTCTCACCTGGGGCCCGGCCCAGGACCCGATGCCCTACGCCGCCACGGTCCCGCCGGAGTGGCAGCCTCCCCCCGTCACGGTGTCGATGGCTGGCGACGGCGGACGCCTGGTGGGCGGTGGCGACCTCGACGTCGAGGTGTCGGCGCAGGGAGATGTGGTCGTGCGCCAGAGGTCGACCGGCGGCGTCCGCCGCCAGCGCGCTCCTGTTCGACGCGGGCGGTGGTGGGTGCAGCGCTACCGGGCCCGGCCCGGCGAGCGCTTCTGCGGGCTCGGTGAACAGGCGGCGGGCGTCGACCTGCGGGGGGGATCCTTCCGGCTGTGGAACCGTGACCCGGGAGGGGCGTGGGGAGGAGGCCAGAGCCCGCTGTACATCGGCATCCCCGTCGTCCTCGCCAGCCACCCCGGCGGCAACTTCCTGTCGTTCTACGACAACCACTGCTCGGCGGAGTTCGTGTTCCCGCCCCCCGGAGAAGACGGTGAGGTGGCGGCGACCTTCCGGGGCGGGGTGCTGCGCGAGTACGTGATGACGGGTGCGCCCGACGTCCTGCTCGAGCGTTACAGCGAGCTGACCGGGCGGTGCGCCCTCCCGCCTCGGTGGGCGCTCGGCTACCACCAGAGCCGCTGGGGGTACCGCGCCGAGCGTCATGTCCACGAGGTGCTCGACGGTTACCGGGACAGGGGCATTCCCCTGAGCGCCGTGCACCTCGACATCGACTACATGCGGGGCTACCGGGTGTTCACCGTCGACCGCCGCCGCTTTCCCGACCTCGGCCGGCTGGCCGAGCGGGCGCGGTCCCAGGCCGTGCGTCTCGTCACCATCATCGACCCGGCGGTCAAGGTGGACCCGCACTACCGGCTCTACGAGCAGGGTGTGGAGGAGAAACGGTTCTGCACCGACCCCGGCGGTGACGTCGAGGTCGGCGTGGTGTGGCCCGGACGGGCCGCCTTCCCGGACTTCACCGACCCGGCCACCCGCCACTGGTGGTCGGAGCAGTACCGGACCCTCACCGACGCCGGGGTGGGTGGCGTGTGGCACGACATGAACGAGCCCACGTCGATCTCACTGGTGGGAGACCCCACCTTGCCGCTGTCCACGCGTCACGACCTCGAGGGCATCGGTGGCGATCACGCCCTGGCCCACAACGTCTACGGCTGGCTCATGAACCGGGCCGGGTACGAGGGGCTGCACAGGGCCCGCCCCGACCGCCGGCCCTTCGTGCTGTCGCGTTCGGGATGGGCGGGGAACCAGCGCTGGGCTTGGACCTGGACGGGGGACGTGGAGACGAGCTGGGCCGGCCTCCGCCAGCAGGTTGCCACCGTGGTGGGCCTCGGCTTGTCCGGGATCCCCTTCGCCGGGTCCGACACCGGCGGATTCACCGGTGCCCCCGACGGCGAGCTGTACCTGCGCTGGCTGCAGCTGTCGGTGCTCATGCCCCTGTGCCGGACCCACAGCGTCGTCGGCTCGCCGCGGCGCGAGCCGTGGCGCTTCTCCGAACCGGCCCGCAGCGCCGTCGCCGACTGGATCGCCTTCCGCTACCGGCTGCTTCCCTACCTCTACACGCTGGCGCATCATGCGGCGGCGCGGGGTGCACCCCTGGTGCGCCCGGCATGGTGGGCGCACGACCCGGCGACTCGCAGCAGCGGCAGCGACGAGGCGGGCGGGGACGACGACACGTTCCTTCTCGGTGACGATCTGTTCGTGGCACCGGTGACCGGCCCGGCGACGACCGGGCGGTCGGTGCGCCTTCCGGCAGGGGAATGGCACCCGCTCTGGGAAGCCGACGCGCCCGGGGCGCGCTCGGGACGGGCCGACGTGGAGTGCCCGCTGGCGCGCATCGCACTGTTGGCCCGGGCCGGGAGCATCATCGCCTTGGACGACGGGTGGGCCCGGGCAGGTGCGTGCGTCGTCGACGGGGATGGCGACCTGACGCCGGTCCCCGGCAACGGTGCCGGCGCGCCGTCGGGCGACCACGCTCCCAGGCTGCTGGCCTTCCACTGCTGGCCGAGGGCGGGGACCGCTTCCGGGTCGTGCACGGACGACGCCGGCGACGGCGACGGCCCGGTGCGCGCCGACGACCTGGTCCTCACCGGCGTGGAGCCGGGAGGGACGGCCCGGATGCAGTGGCGTTCGCTCGGTGCCCATGTGCGTCCCGAGCGCGTGCGGGTGGTGCTGCACGGCTGGAGGGCCGAATCGGCGGTGGCGGACGGGCGGCCCGTGCCGGTGCGCGGCGGCGCCGTCGAGTGCGAGGCCTTCGACGAGCTGGCGCTCACCGCCCTCCGGCCCGTCTGACGGCTACGGTCGGACCGGGCGCTCACCTCGGAGCGAGAGCGGTCACCGCCGCGTCGGTGGACTCGTAGAAGTGGTCGGCACCGATGCGGTCGTAGAGACCACTTCGGCGGAAGTTCTCCACGAGATGGTCGCCGGCTCGGGCGATGCCCACGGTGATGTGGAGGTGGTACAGCTCGTCGAGCAGCCCCCTCACCACCCGGCTGCCGGTGAAGTCGACGTCGTGCAGCCCGACGGTGTCGAGGACCACGACCTGCGGTGGCGGCCGGCGCTGCAGCACCATCTCGTCCACCTGCGTCCGGAAGTGCTCGGAGTTCAGGTAGTAGAGGGGTTGAGCGAAGAGCAGCACCACCACGCCGGGGACGGGCACGGCGGAGCTCCTTCCCTCCCGCAGGGGCTCCCAGCTGGTGGTGCCCGGGATGCGGCCCATCTCGTGCACCGAAGGGCGGGCGGAGAGACGGGTGCGCTCCACGAGGGCCAGGACGACGGCCACGGCGATGCCCTGCTCCACGCCGACGAAGGCCACCGTGAGCAGTGTGACGACGGTCAAGCCGAACTCGAACACGTCGAAGTGCAGCACGGCGCGCAGGTCGTCCACGTGGAAGATGCGCGTGGCCACGTAGACGAGGATGGCTCCCAGCGTGGCGATGGGCACGTCCTTCAGGATCCCCGCCGCCGGGACGAGCACCACCACCGCCGCGGCCGCCCCCAGCCCCGTCCACGGCGTCCGCCCGCCGGCGGTCGCCACCGCCGCCGTGCGGGCCGGGCTGGCATTGACGGCAAAGGACCCGCTCAACCCGGCGAGCACGCTGCCCGCCCCCACACCCACGAAGTCACGGCCCACGTCCACCTGGTAGCCGCCCTCGTCGGCGAAGGCGCGCGACGTGGCGGCCGTCTGGCTGATCACCACCAGCGCCACGACGACCGAGACGGGCAGCACCTGGTGCACGGTCGTCCACGACAGATCCCCGAGCCCGAAGGTGGGTGCGCCGTGGGCGACGCTGCCGAGCACCGCCACGCCGTGGGACGCCAGTCCGGCCGCCCCCACCAGGATCGTCGACGCCACCAACCCCACCAGCGCGCCGGGGAAGCGCCGGTCGATTCGCTCGGACAGCTCCACGATGGCGAACACGCCCGCCGCCATCCCAAACGTCCAGCCGTTGGCGTGTCCCAGGTGCGACAGCACGTCACCGAGCCGATGCACGGTGGAGCCGCCGGGCGACGCCAACCCGAGGACGTCAGGGAGCTGGTGCACCACGATGATCACGGCCACTCCGGCCAGGAAGCCGGTGATGATCGGGGTGGAGAGGAACTCGGCGATCCACCCCAGGCGCAGCACGCCCACGACGGCCACGAACACACCGACCTCCACGGCCAGCACTCCGGCCAGGACCACGTAGTGGTGGGACTGCTGGGGGGCGACCGTGGTGAGGGCGGCAGCGAAGAGGGGAGCGATGGTGGAGTCGGCTCCCACCGAGAGCTGCGGGTTGGATCCGAGCAGCGCGAAGGCCACGGTGCCGGCCACGAAGGCGTAGAGCCCGGTGATGGGAGGCATCCCCGCCAGTCGGGAGGTGGCGAGCTGTTCGGGCACGGCGATGGCGAGCAACGTCAGCGCCGCCAGGGCCTCCATGCCCGGTGCTGCCCCTCCGAAGCGGACGGCCAGCTGCCGCTGCAGCGCGCCGGCGAGCGGAAGCCGGGCACGGCTCGTCGCCTGGTCGCTCACGCTGCCCTCCCCGACAGGCCGGGCTCGGCTCCGATCCCCTGCCCGGTCGTAGTGTCGCGCCCGGAGGCTTCAGGCGTCGGGATCGAGCCAGCGGCGGTCCACGGAGAGCACCGACACCTCGGGGTGCGACCACACGAAGCGCTCCACCTGGTCGAGGACCTCCTGCACACGCCCGGCCGTGGGGGCGACGAAGGCGAAGCCGATCCCGGCACGCTGCCAGCGGTCGTGGTGGGCGATCTCCGAGGCGGAGACGCCGAAGCGGCGACGGGCGGTCTCCACGATGTGGCGGACGACGGCGCGTTTCTCCTTGAGCGACCCCGACGCTCCGATGTGCAGCTCGACCTCGAGCGCGGCGCAATGCACGGTCAGCCGCCGGATCCCAAGAAGGCGGACAGCGGCGCCACCGCCGGCGCCGCCGCGGCACCGAGCAGGGGAAGGCCGAAGGCCTCTTCGACGGTCTTGAGCACTGAGTAGTGGTCGTAGGGGCCGGGGAGCACGCCGCCGGCCTGAGCGCCGGGTGCCGCCACGATCCCGAGCACCGTCCCGCCTCCGCCAGACGAGCCGATGGTGCCCGTCTGCGGGTCCATGGCGGCGTCGCTCCCCCCCTCGTCCCAGGTGACGACGAGCAAGCCGCCATGTTGCCAGGCGCTGGAGGCGGTGACCTCGGACACGAAGCGCTCCAGCCAGGCGCCGGCCGCAGAGGGTGAGCAGTCGTGCCCGCTGTCGCACAGGTTGGGGGTCACCCACACGAAACGGGGGACGGCCGTCGCCGGCCCGGACAGCAGCGGGGGCAGGGCCGTGAACGGCTGCAGGTGGGCGCACAGCGCCGGGTCCGACCTGATGTCGGCGAAGTAGGCGAACGGGTCGTGCTTCTGGGCGTACAGACCGTCGGGCGACTCGGGCCCGAGGTAGCAGGGCGAGGGCATGTTCTCGAAGTAGGCGCCCCACGACACGCCGGCCTGTGACAGCTGGGCGCCGAGGTCGGCGCCGCTCTGGATGCACGACGTGCAGTCAGACGTCACGCCCCAGGTCGAACCGGAGGCAAGGGCCAGATAGTTCGGGAGGCTCGGGTGCGAGGCCGCGTACCAGGCCGTCGTGTACGCATAGCGCCGGGCCACGGCGGCGATCTGTGCCGTCCCCAGTGCCTGGGACGCGCCCAGGTTCTCCATGACCACCACGAACACGTGCGACAGAGACGAGAGCGCGGGGGCCTGGGTGGTGGTCGTCGGCGCCCGATGCACGGGACCGGAGGTGGCTGACGACGGGGTGCGGACGGCCGGACTGCAGGCGGCCAGGAGCGGGACGAGAAGGAGGGCGATCGCCGCCGCTGCCCACCGGCGCACCGCCATCTCGCCCGAGTGTACGGCGCTGGTACCGTCGGGCGATGCCGGTGTGGCTGACCGACGCCGAGTACCGAACCCTTTCAGCCGCATGCGCGCGACTGATACCCACCGACGAGACCCCGGGCGCGTCAGACGGTGGCGCCGCCGACTACATCGACGGCCTGCTCGGCGCCTTCTCGGTGGACCCGCCCCGTATCTGGGCCGGTGGCCCCACATCGGGCAGGCACGGGGGTGCAAGAGGTTTCGAGGGGTTCCTCACGCTGGGCCGGCTCGAAGAGCTGGCTTGGCGCATGCGCATCGAGGGCTCCGACGGGCACCCCGAGCGCCAGTTCAACGGACCGGTCACCGGATGGCAGCAACGGTATCGGGACGGGCTGGCCTCGCTGGGCAGCGACTTCGCCCAGGTGGAGGGGGCCGAACAGGACGAGCGACTGCGGTCGGCCGGCGACTTCACCGCTCTTGTCTACGAGCACTGCTGTGAAGCCATGTACGGGGCTCCCGAGTACGGCGGCAATCGCGACGGCGTGGGATGGGACGCCATTGGCTACGCCGGTGACGTCCAGCCCCGGGGGTGGACCGACACCGAGGTCTCCAGTCCGTGACCACCGACGCCGTGGTGGTCGGGTCGGGGCCCGGCGGAGCGGCGGCGGCCGAGGTGCTCGTGCGGGCGGGATGGACGGTGACGATCGTCGAGAAGGGTCGCAATCACCTCCTCGACCCGACGGCGCCCGAGCACCTGCTCGGGCACTTCTCCAACGACGAGGTCAAGTTCTTCCATCGCCACTTCCTCGGCCCCGATCCCCTCATCGAGCCCCGTACCTTCCGGGCAGGGCCCGCCGACGGAGAGCACAGCCTGGTGGGTGAGGTCAACTCGATCCCCTCCACCGTGGGGGGCGGGGGTGTGCACGCGGACGGCAAGGTGCCGCGCTTTCGCCAAGAGGACTTCGCCCTGCGCACCACCTTCGGACCGGTCGACGGGGCGTGGGTCGAGGACTGGCCGCTCCGATACGACGAGCTCGAGCCGTATTACGCCGAGGCCGAGCGGCTCATCGGTGTGGCCGGCGACGACAGCGCCAATCCCTTCGCGGCCTGGCGCTCCGGCCCGTACCCCATGCCGCCCGGAGCACCCATGTACGGCGCCACCCTGTCAGCCGAGGCGGCCCGGCGCGTCGGCCTGCATCCCTACGCCGCGCCCACCGCGGCCAACAGCATCCCCTACGACGGGCGCCCGGCCTGCAACAACTGCGGGTTCTGCGCCTTCTTCGGCTGTCCCATCCACGCCAAGGGGGACCCGGTCGCCATGCTCCAGCGGGCGCTGGCCTCCGGACGCGCCGAGCTGCTCGCCGAGACGTTCGCGGCCCGCATCGTGACCCGCGGGAGGCGGGCCACCGGGGTCGAGGTGGTGGCGGCCGACGGCACGACGAGCGTCATCGGAGCCAAGTCGGTCGTGGTGGCGGGGGGTGCGGTGGAGACGCCGCGCCTGCTGCTGTTGTCCGGTCTCGACCATCCCGTGCTCGGTCGCAATCTGATGGTCCACTTCCAGACGATCGCCTTCGGGGTGATGGATCACGACCTGCACGCCGAGCGCGGGAGGGCGGTGACCCACGTGCACGACGACGCCGTCCTCGTGGACGAGGCGGCCCGTCAGGCGGCGCGCCGAGCCGGGCTGCCCTGGGTGCGTGGCGGCCTGGTCGAACACGGTGGCCCCGCCCTGCCCGTGGCGGAGGCCAAGCGCTACCCGTGGGGCCCCAAGCACAAGTCGCTGATGCGGTCCTCGCCGATGCGCAAGCGGCTGTGGGCGTTCACCATGCAGGGAGAGGACCTTGCGCAACCCACCAACCGGGTGGACCTCGACCCTTCGGTTCGAGACGCCCGTGGACTGCCGGTGGCGCGCCTCACCTACGCACCCCATCGCCATGAGCTCGTCGCTTCCGCACATCACCGCCGCGCCCTCGTCGAGGTGTTCGCCGAGATGGGCGCAGTCGGAGTGGGAGTGGTCACCAGCCCCGGCGTCCCCGGCGAGCTGGGATGGGAGGGCCCGTCGTCGGCCGCCCCCCAGAGCCATCACGTGATGGGCACGGCGCGCATGGGGACCGACCCTCGGACCTCGGTGGTGGACGGCTTCGGCCGGCTGCACGGCCTCGACAACGTCGTCGTGGCCGACTCGTCCGTGTTCGTGACGTCCGCCGGCTACGGGCCCACCCTCACGCTCGTGGCCCTGGCGCTGCGCGCCGCCTCGGCTCTGGCCGGATCGTCAGATCCGCTCCAGGGTGGCGCCGTCGAATAACGGCACCATCTCGAGCCGCTCGGCGTCCTCGTGCAGCAGCCGTCCCGACGGGGCGTTGGTGGTGACGGGCGTGGCGGCGTAAGACTCGGCCGCCTCGAGGGTGGGCCGGAGCAGACGCAGGTCGCTCGAGGTGACGAGGAAGAGCTGCGGGTGGGCGAGCACGAAGGCCAGGGCCCGGTCGAGCTCGGGGCCGGCGGGCAGTGGCTCGTACCAGCTGTGGCGGGGGCCGGCGTGCCCGGCGTCCCAGCGCCGTCGAGCCACCGCCTTGATGGTCTGCACCGCCACGTCACGCTGCCGGCACACTTCGAGCAGCCCTTCCACTTCGGCGCGGTAGGCGGGGTCGCCCATGAGCACGAAGCTGTAGGGCAGGAGCACCGAGTCGAAGTCGAAGCGTTCCAAGCTGCGCCGGTGCATGGCGGCGATGCGTAGTCCGTGGCCGGTGACGCCGATGAAGCGGGCCAGGCCCTCCTGTCGCGCCGCCGCCAACGCCTCGACGGCGCCACCGGGTGAGAACGCCTCCTCCCACTCCTCGGGCTCCACCAGGTTGTGCAGCTGGATGACGTCGACGTGGTCGACGCCGAGGCGTTCGAGCGATCGCTCCAACGAGGCGCGCGCTGCGGGGCCACTGCGGGCCCCCGTCTTCGTCGCCAGGAAGAACTCCCCGGGATGTGCCGCCAGCCAGGGGGCGAGATGCAGTTCCGAGTCGCCATAATCGGCTGCCGTGTCGAGGTGGTTGACCCCGTGCTGGCGCAGCAGCGTCAGGGCCTCGTCGGCCGCCTCCTGGCTGATGTGCATGAGCGCGGCAGCGCCGAAGATCACCCTGCTGCTCGCGTGCCCGGTACGGCCGTAGGGCGCCGCCTCGATCACCGGGTTCGACACTATCGGTCGTGGCGGTAGCGTCCAACAGGTGAGGCCGGCCGGATGACCATGGAAGCGCTCTTCGTCGGTGTGCCCGTGGTCGATCTCGGGGCGGCGACGCCCTGGTACGAGCGGCTGTTCGGGCGCCCCGCCGACGTCGTCCCCAACGAGCACGAAGTGATGTGGCGTGTGGCGGGCGACGGCTGGCTGTACGTGATCGAAGACGCCAAGCGCGCCGGGCACGCCATCGTGGCCGTGTCCGTCGACGACCTCGATCAGTTCGTCGCCGGTCTGGGCGCTCGTGGCATCACGCCCGGGCCCACCGAGGCCGTCGGTGACGCCGGGCGCAAGGCGGTCACCTCGGACCCCGAAGGGAACGTGATCGGCTGGATCGAGGTGGCCGGCTAGTCACATGGATCGTGCCGAGGCAGCAGTCCTCATCGACAGACGGCGTGTCGCCTGGCTCAGGGAAGACGTCGACGCATACCTGAGGATGTTCCATGAGGCCTTCACGTTCACCGTGAACGGAGTCGAGGTCGTCCGGGGACGACTGGCGCTGGAGAACGCCGTTCGTCGGAGCTATCTCCGCTTTCGGCCCGTCAGTTGGGAGTTCTCGGAGATCGCCGTGCAGGGACAGCACGTCCTGGCCGAATGGGTGGCGACGACGGAGGAGCGGGCGACCGGCGCCGCCAGGTCGATCGGGGCCATGAGCGTCTGTGAGATGCAGGACGGGTTGGCGGTATGGCAGCGCGAGTACCGGTTGCCGGCGCGGTGACGCGACACCGACCGAGGCGTCGGGATTGGGCGGCATATCGCCGGCGGCTCAGGTTCGAGAGGTGAACCAGGCAGGTTCGAAGGGTCCCCGGCCTGTTTGGCTGGAGACCATGGTCGGTACACGCGTGTACCTGACCGCTGTCAATGCTCGTCTGGTCGGCAGGCCTGGCAGCGTTGCTCATCGTCCTCGCCGTCGTCATCTCCCGGCCACCTTGGCTCCACGCCGTGCTGGGGTTGGCGGCGGCCTTGGAGATCCTCTGGGGCGTCCTGGTGTTCTCGAGACTTCGACGAGCCGGCGGGCAGACAGGTGAGCCACCGGTCTCCGGGTAGTCGCCCCGGCCAGGTCCCTTCAGCTTCCTTGCACGAGCGTCATCGACGAACCGACGTCGTCGCTGTCAGCGCTCACGCCCTCGGCGGTGACGACAGCATGTTCGGTCACGGTCCCCGGCGTCGTCGCCATCACGGTGATGGTGATCGTGACGGCGCCGCCTGCAACCAGGTCGCCAGCAGTGCAGGTGACGGTGCCACCCTTGGTCTTCGGCGGCGTGGTGGGCGCCAGCCTGGAACAGGTCCCCTGGCTCGTCGAGACCGAGTCGTACTTCGTGGTGGCCGGCACCGTGTCGGCCACCACCACGTCATGGGCGGGTGACCCCCCGGTGTTCGCCACCACGACGGTGTAGGAGAACGAGCTGCCGCTGGTCACAGTCCCCGGGCCGGGATCGGCGAGCGAGAGGTCCGGAGCCGTGACGACCGCAGTGATCTGCACCTCGGCCGGGCCCGAGCCGTCCTCGGTGAGCGAGGTGCTCGTGGCCGAAGGCGACCAGAAGCTCGACCCGGCCCCACCGCCGCCACCGCTGTAATTGCCGTCACCACCGGCCCCGCCTCCGTACCAGCCGCCGCCGCCGGCGCCTCCGTAGTTGGTGCTGTCACAGGTGAAGGACGTGTCTCCGCCCTGCCCCAGCGTGCCGCTGGCTCCCGGGCAGGCTTCGTCGCCGGTCCCAGCGCCGCCGCTGCCTCCGTTCGTCCCTCCAAGCCCGCCGTCGGCACCGGGCGCGGCCCCGCCGCACACGTCGCTTCCGGCGCCACCGGCACCGGCACCGGCGACGGTCTCGTCTCCGGCCGTCCCTCCCGGCGTGCCGCAGTCGTATCCTCCGCCCCCGCCTCCGCCGGCTACCACCAGGCGGCTGTCGTCGGCAGTGGTGAGGGCGGGATCCGCCACCGCCGCCATGGAGGTCGTGCGGACGTCCGAAGCCCCGCCGCCTCCGCCCCCGCACACGCTCGATCCTCCACCGTTGAATCCGCCACCGCCGGCTTGCGACGCGAAGAAGCACGGTCCTGGGGCGCCCGCACCACCGACCTCGACGTACAGGGTGGTCGTGCCGGCGGGAACCGGAAGGGTGGCGGTGACCGTCGCGCCATTGCCACCGGGCTTTGCGTTCAAGCTGGGGCCACCGGTGGCACCCGTCGCCGTGATCGTCACCGCGGTGGCTCCCGTCGGCACCGTGTACGACTGCTCGGTCCCGGTGTACATGAACGTGGTGGGGGGACCGGCTCCGGATGCCGACGGCGCACCCGGCAGTCCTGCGATTACCACACCGACGCCGCCCAACGGGAACGCTGCAAGACATCTCAACAGGCGGCCTGCCGGCACTGTGATTCCCCCCCGGAAAATTGCTTAGAAAGGCCATCGTTGGCCGCGCTCTGGTCATCGTCAAGGACCATGGCGGCGTGTTGGGCCGCTCAAGTTCAACAGTCGGAGCACCGATACACCTCACGGTGCATCGCGCCCGCGCCATGTGCGTGAGCTCGGCCGTGTCGCGTCTGCCGTCGTGACGGATCAGGCGGAGGCGGCCTCGGCGGTCGTCGGGTGCTCGGCGGGCACGAGGTGATCAGCGAGGAACTGCGCGGTGGCCAGGAACTCCTGGGGCGGCACGGCCGAGTGGGCGCCGGGGTTGGCGTGCAGCCGTTTGTCGCCGGTGCCCAAGGCGTCGAACAGCTCGAAGCTGCGCTGCCGTGGGCACAGGGCGTCGTCCCACTGCACCAGGAACAGCACCGGGCAGGCGACGGCGGCCGCGTCACCGGCCAGTCGTGCCGAGGTGGGCCCGGTGAGCCCCCACAGCCCGAGCACGGCCACCGAGATGGCGGGCTCCGCCACCACCAGGGGGACGCCGAGGATGGTCCCCATGGACAGGCCCCAGTACCCGACGGGTCCCGCTCCCACCTCGTCCAGCCCCTGCACGGCGTGCAGCACCGCCTGCCAGTCCCGGATCATGTCGTCGGTCAGGCCGGGATCGTCGGCCCACCGCTGGCCGAACTCGAGCATGACCAGCGAGCCGTCGATGTGCCCGCCAGGGCGCCGGTCGCCGTGCACGGGACCGTCGATGGCCACCGCCGCCATGGCGTGGTGGCGCACCAGGGTGCGGGCCAGCGCCACGACGTAGGCCTCCGACTTCGTCTGGGCGGCACCGTGACCCACGAGCACGAGCGGGCGCGGGCCACCGGCTCCCGCCGGCGTCCACAGAAGCGAAGGCACGGTGCGCCCTGACCGCACGATGTCGAACCGGCGCTCGCGGACCCCCTTTGAGCTCACGTCGTGCTCGTGCCAGTGCACGGGCGAAGTCGGTTCCACGCCCGGGCTCAGCTGCGGGGGACCGCCGACCAGGGCAGGTCCTTGTCCATCCGGGGCTCGCCGGGGAGGCCCAGCACCCGCTCGCCCAGGATGTTCCTCATGATCTCCGAGGTGCCGCCTTCGATCGAGTTGGCCCGGGCCCGCAGGAAGGAGTGGCGGGCGTCGGCCCGGGGAGCCCCGGCGGTGTCGGGACGGGTCATCTCGTAGTGGGTCCCGTACAGCGTGCCTTCCATGCCCATGAGGTCGACGCACAGCTCGTACACCGCCTTGTTGAGCTCGGCGCCCGCCAGCTTCGCCACCGAGCCCTCCGGTCCGGGCGTGCCGGCCTGGCGCAGTTGGCGAGCCCGCATGTTGGTGAGGCGCTGGACCTCGGCGGCCACCCACGCCTGCATGAGGCGGTCGCGTTCCACCGGCGTGCGGCCCGGCTGGGACCGGTAGATGTCGATGGCCTGGTGGATGGGGCCGGAGGCACGCCTCGGCACCCCGCCGCCGATGGCGACGCGCTCGTTCATGAGCGTGGTGGTGGCCACCCGCCACCCGGCGCCCACCTCGTCGAGGCGTTGGTCGTCGGGGACCCGAGCCTCGGTGAAGAACACCTCGTTGAACTCCGCCTCGCCCGTCATCTGCCGCAGGGGGCGGACCTCGACGCCGGGCGCGTGCATGTCGACCACGAAGTAGGTGAGGCCGCGGTGCTTGGGGACGTCGGGATCGGTGCGAGCCAGGATCAGCCCCCAGCGCGCCGTGTGGGCCAAGGTGGTCCACACCTTCTGCCCGCTGAGCACCCACTCGTCGCCGTCGCGGACAGCCCTCGTGGCCAGGCCGGCCACGTCGGAACCGGCGCCGGGCTCACTGAAGAGCTGGCACCAGATCTCCTCACAGGTGAACAGGGGCCGGAGCCAGCGGCGACGCTGTGCGTCGGTGCCGTGGGTCAAGATGGTGGGCGCCGCCATGCCGTAGCCGATGACGTTGCGTTGGGACTCGTCGGGGGCTCCCGCCTTGCGCAGGGCGTGTTCCACCGGCCCCTGCATGTCGCGGGGCAGCGCCAGGCCGCCCAGGCCTTCGGGGAACCACACCCACGCCAGCCCGGCGTCGAAGCGCGCCCCCAGGAACCCGGCGGCGGAGGTCCGGGCCGGGTCGTGGCCGGCGACGAGCTGCTCGACCCGGGAGACCAGGTGGCGCGCCTGGTCGTTCGCCACCGCTTCGGCCACCGTCACGGCGACCAACATAACGATCGGCGCCGGCTGCTGTCCCGCCGCCGTTTCGACGCCGGCCGGCTGGCGCCCCGGACCGAGGGGCGGGATAGGCTGCCGGCGAGTCCGGTAGGCGGGACGTAGGGCGGGAGAGAGCCGATGGCCATGGCGGTGGTCCTCGAAGACAGTCACGAGCGCGATTCGACGGCGCCCCGGCGTTCGCCCCCACCTGATCCCACGGCGGCGTCACGCCCGGAGCCCGGGAAGCCACCCGTCGGGGCCCGGGTGGTGCTCATCGCCGAGGACGATGCGTCGCTGCGCGACACACTCTCCGAGATCCTCGGGCTCGAGGGCCACGAGTGCCTGCAGGCCGCCGACGGGGAGGCAGCGCTGTCGGTGCTCCTCGATCGGCCCATCGACGTGCTGGTCCTGGACCTCCACATGCCCCGACGCGACGGGATCTCCCTTTTGCACCAGATCGACCCGCCCCCGCCGGCGGTCGTCATCTACTCGGCCTTCGAGTTCTACTCACCGGCCGAGGTCGAGCGGTCGGTGGGATCGAAGGTCTTTCGCTGGCTGCGCAAGCCGGCCCCGCCCGCCCAGCTCGTGGCGGCGGTGAGCGACGCCATCAGGGCGCTCCCCGGCGGCGGCTGAGCGGGCGGCGCGGCGACGCCACCGGCGACGGTGCGCCGATGGTCACCCCGTGACGGGCGACGCTACGGTGAGGCCGCCGACATGAGTCGCCGGGAGGAGACGATGGCCGATCCGGACGTGGTGCAACGAGAGCGCGAACAGCTGGTGAAGGTCGGAAAGCTCGCCGTCGGCATCGTCGTGGGCGTCATCTTCGGCACCGTGGTGGGACCCATCGTCCTCGCCGTCGCCATCGGCTTGGCCACCGGGCACTGATCCGGCCACCGGCGCCCGGGCGGCTGCGCCCGGCACACACCGGTGCGCCCATCGTCAGTCTTCGGGACGACCCTCGAGCTGGTCGAGGACCCACGCCGGAGGCCGGGCCATGAAGCCCTCCTCCGGCCACCGCCACCACCCCGAGGAGGCCAGCACCCCGCCGTCGGGATGGAGGGTCGTCCCCGTGATGTAGCCCGAGAGGTCCGAAGCGAGGAACAGCACGCAGCTGCCCACGTCCTCGGGCCGTCCCTTGCGACCGAGCGGGATGGTGAGCGCGTCACCCGGGTCCGACGCCGAGCGCGCCGCCCGGGCCGAGCCCGAGCCGGCCGTGCTCGCCACCTCGTTGAGGCCCTCGGTGGGCACGAAGTCGGGAGCGACGCAGTTGACACGGATCCCGGCGGGGCCGAGCTCCACGGCCAAGGACCGGGCCAGGTGCGCCAGCGCCGCCTTCATCGCCGCGTAGACGGCGAAGCCGGGAGCAGCCCGGTGGGCCTCGATGGAGGTGAGCATGACGATACTCCCTCCGCGGCCGCCGGCCGCCATGCGCCGGGCGGCCAGCTGCGTCGACTCGACCACCCAGGTGAAGTTGGTACGCACCAGCGTGTCGCGGCCCTTGGCCGACACGTCGGTGAAGGCGGCCCGGAAGGTGCCGCCGACCACGTTGACGAGGATGTCCAGTCGACCGAAGTGCTCGTCGACTTGGCCGAAGAACCCCGCCAGTGCGTCCGGCTCCCGCACGTCGATGGCGGCGGTGACGACGTCCGCCCCCATGGCCCGGGCCTCGGCGGCGGTGGCGGCGAGCGCAGCGGCGTCGAGGTCTGCCAACGCCAGGGAGCAGCCTGCGGCGGCCAGGTCGAGGGCTGAAGCCCGGCCCAGCCCCCCGCCGCCGCCGGTGACGACGGCGACCTTGGCCGCCAGCCCGGCGCGCTGGTCGAGAAAGGAGTCGCTCAGCCCAGCTCGCTGCCGAGGATCGACACCAGCGACACCATCTCGCCCGGGTAGCCGCCCAGGTTGTGGGTGAGCGCCAGGGTGCGGTCTGTGGTGATCTGGCGCTCGGGCGTGGCCTCCTTGCGCAGCTGGAGCCAGCACTCGAACACCATGCGCAGCCCCGACGCGCCGACCGGGTGGCCGAAGCTCTTGAGCCCGCCGTCGGGGTTCACGGGGAGCTCGCCGTCGCGGTCGAAGGTGCCCGCCAGCTCTTCCTTCCAGGCCGTGCCCCGCGCCGCGAAGCCCAGGTCCTCCATGAGCACCATCTCGGTGGGGGTGAAGCAGTCGTGCACCTCGGCCATGGCCAGCTGGTGGCGGGGGTCGGTGACCCCGGCCTGGGCGTAGGCGTCGTTGGCGGCCGCCTCGCACTCGGGGAAGTGGGTGTAGTCGTAGTCGGGGTCGATGAGACCCGACCCGGTGCCGGTGGAGACGGCGAACGCCTTGATGTAGAGCGGCTTGTCCGTGTAGCCCAAGGCGTCCTCGGCACGCACCACGATGGCGGCCGCCGCCCCGT
Organism: Acidimicrobiaceae bacterium; assembly: GCA_003453695.1. Taxonomy (GTDB): domain Bacteria; phylum Actinomycetota; class Acidimicrobiia; order Acidimicrobiales; family UBA8190; genus UBA8190. Next base: position 43,409 of record DMNK01000132.1, read on the forward strand.
CTGCGACCCCGGCGCAGTCGAACACGCCGAGACGGCCGGCCAGGCGCGGCGCCGACAGCACGGTCTGCTTGGAGACCGCCTTTTTGAACTGGGCTCGGGGGTTCACCGCCCCGTTGGCGTGGTTCTTGGTGGCGATGGCGGCGAGGACGTCCATGACCTGGTCCTCGTCGAGCCCGTACTTCTTGGCATACGCGGGGACGATCATCGAGTACATGGCCGCCGCCGTGAGCGTCCGGGCGGTGCCGTCACCGGCCGGCTTGGGCGAGGCGATGCCCTGATATCCGCCGTCCTTCAGCTTCTCTGCCCCCACCGCCATGGCCATGTCGTAGGCGCCCGACGCCACGGCGTAGGCGGCGGCCCGGAGGGCCTCGGAGCCGGTGGCGCAGAAGTTCTCCACCCGGGTCACCGGCTTGCCCTGGATCTGGAGGGGGCGGGCCAGGGTCATGCCGCTCGAGCCCGAGGTGGCTGTGCCGATCCAGTAGGCGTCGACGTCGTCCTTGGTCACCCCCGCCGAGCTGAAGGCGTCCATGGAGGCGTCGACGATCAGGTCGTCCACGTCCTTGTCCCAGTGCTCGCCGAAGGGCGTGCACCCCATGCCGATGATCGCCACCCGGTCCTTGATGCCGTGCGATGCCACCGCTGTCGCCTCCTGTCTGTCAGCCGCGGCGCGCTCGGATGGGGCGCGCCTTCCAGAAGTAGTCGTGAATGCCGTCGGCGCTGTAGAGCCGTCGGAAGGTCATCTCCACCCGGTCGCCGATCTTCAGGTCGTCGGCGTCGACGTCGGTCAGCTCCACCGGGTACCGGCCGCCGCCGTCGAAGTCCACCACGGCGAAGACGATGGGGGGGCTGGGGGAGTAGGCGATGCGGTCGATGGTGAAGGTGGCGATGGTGCCCGGGGTGCCGGCCAGGGAGATCGGCTCCATGTCGTCGACGGCTCCACCCTGCATCGACACCCGCGACGGCGGGAGATGGATGGCGCCGCTCGAGCGGTCCTTCGACCCTACGAAGGCGAACTTCCAGTCCTCGGCCCGCCACGCCGGCGGCGACTGTACCCGCAGGGGCTCGGGCCGCCGGGGCGGCTCCGGGTTGAGCATCCCCCGCCACGACAGGAACTTTCCGTAGGGGAGATCGCCGCCGTTCTCCACCTGCTCGGCCACGGGGCGCACCGACGTCCAGGTGCCGATGGCCTCTGTGGTGCGCAGCACCATGACGTCGGCGCCGTCGGCCAGGTGGACGAGGGCGATGGTCTCCCCCGGCCGGGCCTGCTCGAGGACCGAGGCGAGCACGAGCCCAGGATGGGCGGCGCCGGCCTGGCCCACGGTGGCGGAGAAGTCGTCGACCACGGCGCCCTCGCCCACGCCCAGCTTGGCGGCGACCGCCTTGGCGGCCCGGCCGTGCATGGAGGTGACGACGACCCGGTTCACGTCGCCGGCCTCGACAGCGGCGGCCTTGAGGGCCCGGCTCCAGGCGTCGCGCCCGAGCGGCAGGTACCGGGTCTCGCCGAAGCGCTCCTCCCACACCTTGGACCGGCGTTCGCCCGGACTGCGCCAGCGGTCGGTGAACTCGTCCGTGGCGGAAGCGCTCCCCACCATCTCGGCGATGACGGGAGCCCCGGGCCCGTCCTCGCCGACGAGGAAGCAGGCCGCTGCGTCGCCGCCGAAGGACTCGTCGGGGCCGCCCGGCAGTCCGTCGCGTTGGTCGGCCAGGACGACGAGCGTGCTCCCCGCTGCCGACAGCGCCGCGGTGAGCGCGCCCGGTCCCGAGCGCAGTCCGCCACCGAGGTCGAAGGCGGCCACCTCGGCCGGCAGGCGCAGGGCGGCGTGGATGGCCGTGGCGTTGGTCTTGTCGGCGTACGCCGGAGCGGGGGTGCTGAACCACAGTGCCGACGGTGCCGCCGCCGGCACGGAACCGAGCGCCAGGCGGGCCGCCTCGAGGCCCATGGTGGTGGTGTCCTCGTCGTGGGAGGCGACCGACCGGGTGCCCTTGCCCCCGCCCGTCCCGAGCAGCTCGGGGACCGCCGAGCGCCGCAGGCGGCGGAAGGGGACGTAACCGGCGGCGGAGAGGATGCCTCGCATGGGGGGACATGCTAGCCACTACCATCTGACGGTCAGTCAGAAACGCCGAAGGGGCGGGAAGGGGCCGGGACAGGGCCGATGGACTTCGAGTTCTCAGCCGAGCAGTTGTCCTTCGTGCAGGAGGTGGAGCGCTTCCTCGACGAGCACGACGACCCCGAGGTGTTCGACGTCACCCGGGAGAACATGGCCCAGATCGTGGACACCCCCGAGCGCCGGGCCTTCATGGCCGAGCTGGGCCGGCGGGGATGGCTGGGCATCACCTGGCCCAAGGAACACGGCGGCCAGGAGGGCGACGGGGTCTACGAGCACCTGCTCAACGAGTCGCTGGCCCGCCGGGGGGGACCGCAGATCGGCAAGGGGGTCGGCATCATCGGCAAGACCCTCATCCGCCACGGCAGCGAGAAGCTCAAGGCTGAGTTCCTGCCCAAGATCCTCCGCAACGAGGTCGAGTTCGCCGTGGGCTACTCCGAGCCCAACGCCGGGTCCGACGCCGCCAGCATGCAGCTGCGGGCGGTGCGCCACGGCGACGGGTGGATGCTCAACGGCCAGAAGACCTGGACCACCTCGGCCCACTTCGCCGAGTGGTACTGGGTGGGCGCCCGAACAGACCCTGAAGCCCCCAAGCACTTCGGCATCACCCTGTTCCTCGTCCCCCTCGACCATCCCGGCATCACGGTGAAGCCCATCTGGACCATGGGCGACGAGCGCACCAACGAGGTGTACCTCGACGACGTGTGGGTGTCCGACGACTACGTCGTCGGCGAGGTCAACAGGGGGTTCCAGTACATCTCCGAGGCCCTCGACCTGGAACGCTTCACCATGTTCACCTTCTCGCCCATCGCCCAGCGCCTCGAGCTGCTGTGCACCTACGTGGCCGGGGCCCGGCGCGACGGGGCGCCGTTGAGAGACGACCCCGTCGTTCGCCGGCGTCTGGCCCGCCTGGCGACGCAGGCGGAGGTGGCACGGGTGCTCGGTCTGCGCTTCGTGAACGCCTCGGCCAAGGGGGGCGCCGCGCCCACCACCGAGGCGTCGGAGTACAAGCTGTACGCCACCGAGCTGTCCAAGCGGGTCGCCGACGCCTCCATGGACGTGGCCGGGCCGGGATCACAGCTACGGGTGCACACCCCCGGCGCTCCCATGGGCGGCCGGGCCGAGTCCACCTACCGCTACACCGTCATCGACACCATCGGGGGCGGCGCCTCGGAGATCCAGAAGAACATCATCGCCCGGCGCAAGCTCGGGCTCCCCAAGAACTTCTGAGCCCGTGCACGGCGACGGCGACCGCCGACCCAGTGGGCTGCTCGGTGGACTGCGCGTGCTCGACCTCTCCACCGTGGGCCCCGCGGCGCGCTGCACCCGGCTCCTCGCCGACTACGGGGCCGACGTGGTCAAGGTGGGGCCGGTGCCGGGACGGGGCCCGCAGGCCGTCACTCCTCCCGCCTTCGCCTACGCCGGGGGGCGGGGGACGCGGCGCATCTCCCTCGACCTGCGCCACGAGGACGGGCGCCAGGCGTTCTTGGCGCTGGCCCAGCGCGCCGATGTGGTGGTGGAGAGCTTCCGACCGGGCGTGGTCGACCGGCTCGGCATCGGCTACGAGGCGGTGCGCGCCGACAACCCGGGCATCGTCTACGTGTCCACGAGCGGCTACGGGCAGACAGGTGCTCGCTCCTCGTGGGCGGGCCACGACCTCGACTACCTGGCGGTGGGCGGGTACCTGGCCATGAGCGAGCCGACCACCTCGGGCCGTCCGCCGCTTCCGGGCGCCACCGTCGCCGATGCCGCCGCCGGCGGGCTGCACGCCGCCCTGGCGGTGTGCGCCGCCCTGGTGCGCCGGGCGCACAGCGGCGAGGGCGCCTATCTCGACGTCGCCGTCGCCGACGGCGTGCTGTGGCTCATGTCGCTCCAGCTCGAGGAGCACCTGTGGGAGGGCGCCGCCGTGCGCCCGGGTCACGACGTGCTGTCGGGCCGCTACGCCTGCTACGGCGTCTACGCCACGGCCGACGCCAAACACGTGGCGCTGGCCGCCATCGAGCCCAAGTTCTTCGCCAACGTGTGCGCCGCCCTCGGCTGCGAGGAGTGGGTCGACAAGCAGTACGACGACGGGTGCCAGGACGAGTTGCGCGCCGCTCTGGCCGCAGCCTTCCTCGGCCGCAGCCGAGACGAATGGGTGCAGGAGCTGGCCGGTGCCGACAGCTGTGTCGCTCCCGTGCTCGAGGTCGAGGAGGTGGCTGCCGACCCCCACCTGGCGAGGCGCCGGGCCTTCGTGGAGGCGGCCGACGCCGCCGGCCGCCTCCGGCGGCAGGTGGGCGCCGTCCTGGCCGGGATGGACCCGCTGCCCGAGCAGGTGACCCTGCCCCCAGGCGAGAGTCAGGCCGCCGAGCTGCTCGTCGGGGCCGGTCTCTTGCCCGAGCGCGTCGCCGCCCTGGTACGCACCGGCGTCGTGGCATGAGCCTCCCCGCCGGGTTGCCCGAGATGGTGGGCGTGGCCCAGTACGAAGAGGAAGGGGAGTTCCCCGTCGAGCAGGGCTACATCTGGACATCCTGTGCCTCGGTCGAGAACGGGAACCCGCTCTTCTGGGACGACGAGGCGGCCGCCGAGCTCACCGACGGGCCCATCGCCCCACCCACCATGGTGTCGGTGTGGTTCCGTCCCCACCACTGGGCGCCGGGACGCACCCAGGCTCGCCTTCCCCTGCAGGTCCACTTCGACCTGAAGGAGCGCCTGGGCCTGCCCGAGGCGGTCATGACCGAGAACACCGTGGTCTTCTACGAGCCGGTCCGCATCGGCGACCGGCTGCGCACCCACCAGGTGCTGCGGTCGGTGAGCGAGGAGAAGACGACCAAGCTGGGCACGGGCCGGTTCTGGGTCATCGACGTCGAGTACCGGAACCAACATGGTGATCGGGTGGCCACCGAGAGCTACACCGGCTTCGGCTACCGGAGGGCCGAGCGGTGACGACGGGGCCCAGGCTCCTTCTCGGTTCTGTGGCGAAGGGCGATGCGCTTCCGGTGCTGCGCCATCCGGTCACCGCCACCACGGTCGTGCTCGGGGCCCTGGCGAGCAGGGACTGGCGGCCCATGCACCACGACAAGGATTTCGCCGTGGAGCGCAACGGGACGCGCGACATCTTCCTCAACACGCCCAACCAAGCGGCGTGGTTCGAGCGCTACGTCACCGACTGGACCGGACCCCATGGGCGGCTCGGTCGCATCACCTTCCGCATGAAGGGCTCGGTGTTCCCCGGCGACACCATGGAGCTGGTCGGCGTGGTCGACCACGTGGCTGTCGACGAGGTCGGCTGCGGATGGCTGGGATTGGAGGTCGTGCTCCAGGTGGACGGCGAGATGAAGACGACCGGGGCCGTGCGGGTGGCCGTGCCCGTCGACGAGACCGACAACCCGTGGCGCCGGCGCGCAGAACAGTGGCAACCGTGAGGAGCTGACCGTGCTCGATCTGGAGTTCACCCCCGAGCAGCAGATGCTGCGAGACACCGTGCGCGGCGTGTGCGCCACCTACGCGCCCATGGCGGTGGTGCGGGCCCTGGAGGACGACCCCGTCGGCTTTCCGCCCGAGCTGTGGAAGCAGCTGGGCCAGCTCGATCTCATCGGGCTGCTCCTGCCCGAGGAGCACGGTGGTGCCGGGATGTCACTCGTCGAAGGAGTGGTGCTGTACGAGGAGCTGGGCAGGGCGCTGGCACCGGTGCCCCATCTGGTGAGCGCCGTGCTGTGCGGTGGGGCGCTGGCTCGCGCCGGCTCGGCCGAGCTCACCGAGCGGTGGCTTCCGGCGGTGTGCTCCGGGGAGACGATCCTGGCCCCGGCGTGGCTCGAGCCCGAGGGCGGGTTCGGCCCGGCCGGCGTGGCGCTTCGGGCCGTGCCCGACGGCGGGGATTTCCGCCTTCGAGGCACCAAGGGCCACGTGGCCTTCGCCGCCGCCGCCTCCCGGCTGCTCGTGCTGGCCCGCACGGGCGACGGCGACACCGACGTCGACCTGTTCCTGGTCGACCCCTCCGATCCTTCGGTGCGTCTCACCCAGCAGATGTCGCTGTCGTCCGACACGCAGTACCAGGTCGAGCTCGACGACGTGGCGGTGAGCGCCGAGCAACGGGTGGGACCACCGGGGTCGGGGTGGGCGACGTGGGACGCCGTCATGCACGACGCCATCGTGCTGTTGGCGGCCCAGGCCATGGGTGGTTCCCGCCAGGCCCTCGACATCACCGTCCAGTACGCCAAGGACCGCCGGCAGTTCGACAAGCCGCTGGGCGCCTTCCAGGCCATCGCCCACTACCTGGCCGACGCCGTCACGGCGGTGGACGGCGGGACCACGCTCGTGCACGAGGCTGCCTGGGCCGCCTCGGCCCGGCGGCCCGAAGCCCGGCGGCTGGGGGCCATGGCCAAGCTCTTCGCCTGCCAGACCTACCGGGACGTCACCGCCATGGCGCAGCAGGTGTTCGGGGGCATCGGCTTCACCGTCGAGTTCGACATCCAGCTCTACTTCCGCCGCGCCAAGGTGCTGCAGCTGTCGTGGTGGGACACGCGCTATCTCGAAGAGCTGGTGGCGACCGCCGTGCTCGATCAGGTGCCGGCCTGATCGGACCCTTGGCCGCCTCGAAGGCCGAGTCCGCAGCGGCGCGCCGGCGACTCAGCCGATGGTGAACGGCGCCGAACGGACCTGCACCTGGTAGGGCGAGCCGCCGGATTGCTGCCACGACCAGCTGCCGAGGGCGACGTAGCTGCCGGGAGGTGCCTGGGTGTACTGGCCCGAGGTGGTCTTCACCTGCTGGTTCCATTCCGCCTGCAGTGTCTCCACGTCACCCGGCGACAACGTCCGGGTGGCGGGCAGCGAACACTGCTCGCCCTGGCCGGGCGCCGGCCATACCTGTCCTCCCGAGCCGTCCACCACCGAGATGGCGCTCGGGCATGCCCCGCTCACCGACTCGGGCACGAAGGAACAGGGGAACACGTCGCGCACCACCGTGGTGACCTGCACGTAGGAGTTGGCCGGGTACGAGCTGTAGGCGGTGGTGGTCGTCACTGTCACATCGGAGGGAGTGCAGGCCGTCAACTGGGCGGGGGCGGCCGTGGTCACCGGCGCCGGGCTCGGGGCCGGCTTGGGGGGGAGGGTCGTGGAGGGCGGGGCGGCCGGGACGGGCCGGGACCCCGAGGCGGTCGGGGGCGCAGACGTCGTGGTGGTCGGGGCGGACGCCGACGACCCCGGGCTGGTGTGGGCCACCGTCCGTACCGCCACGAAGCCGAGGACGGCGCCTATGGCCAGCAGGGCGGTCATCACCATCGAACCGAGCGCCGGCCGGTGGGGCACGGGGCTCCGGGTGGCCGCCGCAGACAACCAACGCTTCAGGCCAGCGAACCGCTCAGACGACAAGAACCGCCTCCCCGATCGGGGGCGCCCGCGTCGACCCCCTTGGGACTCGGAACGCTGAGGCTAGGCGGTTCTTGCGTTGTCGGCCCTGTCCGGGGCCCCCTCCAGGCCCAGGCTGAACCCCTGCAGGAAGAGGTCGGCCTCCTCGGTGCGGGGGTAACGGGAGACCAGCTCGTGGAACCGCCGGGAATGGGACGGCTCGTCCAGATGGGCCAGCTCGTGCACGAGGACGGCGTCGAGGACCCACGGCGGCACCACCCGCAGGCGCTCGGAGATCCGGATGTCCCGGCTGGCCAGCGAGCACGACCCCCACTGGTGGTGCTGGTTGGACACCCAGCGGATGGACCGGGGCAGCGTGCCCGACAGATGTCGCCGGGCCAGGAAGGCGGCCCGGATGGCCAGATCGCCGTCCGATGCATGCCGGTTGGGCCGCTGCGCCAGCACCCGACGCACCAGGTTCTCGACCATGGCGTCGCTCTGGGGGGGACGCATCCACGACGGCAGGACCACGACGACGGTGTCGTTCTGCCAGAAGGCGGTGGCGCTCTTTCGCCGCCGGGTGCTCGTGCGCACCTCTATCGGGGCGGTCCCGGGTTCCCCGTCGGTCATCGGCGCCATATTGGCGTCGGGGTGTGACGCCCATGGTGATCCCCGCCGACCAGGGCCGACGGGACACGTCACCAGCGCTTGCGTCGTCCGCTCTCCTCGAGCGCCGCCAGGTAGCGGTTGTAGGCGGCGAGCTCCTCGTCCTCCTGGTCGTCGTTCCCGGCCGACCGTGCTGCGGCGCCCGTCGATTCGCCGGCGGCGTCCTCGGGGTGCGCCACGCCGGGGCGGTCTTCGCGGGCCAGGCGCCAGCGGATGTAGATGAGGTAGCCGGCGAACAGCGGCCACTCGAAGACGTAGGCCCAACTGAGCGTGTTGCCCGACAGCGCCCTGGTCAGCTGCCACCACCCCATGGCCAGGAAACCGGGCACGAGGACGACCGACAGCACGGTGAGGGCGACGTCGCGCTGTCTCGCAGGCCGGGCCGCTCCCATGTGGCCAAGGCTACTGACGGTTCCTCGATCCAGCGCCGAGTGTGACGCCGGGCCGGAGCGCGCCGCGCCGCCGCCGCCGTCGCTCAGGCGGCGGCGAAGGGGACGCTCGAGAAGCCGTGGACGTTGCTCTGGTGCACCCGCTTCGCCTTGGCTTCGTCCACGTCGTAGCGCGGGAAGAGCGCAGAGAATTCCTCGAGGCCCACCCGGCCCTCGAGGCGGGCCAGCGCCGCCCCCAGACAGAAGTGCACGCCGTGCCCGAATCCCACGGCGAGATGGGCTTGGCGCTCGATGTCGAAGCGGTCCGCCTCGTCGTACTCCCGTTCGTCTCTGTTGGCCGAGCCGGTCACGAGCAGGACCCGCGATCCGGCCGCCACGCGCGTGCCATGGAGCTCGACGTCGTCGGTGAGCACCCGCCCCTGGTACTGCGACGGTGCCCAGTAGCGCAGCGTCTCCTCGACGGCGCCGGCGGCCAAGGTGGGATCGGCCCGCAGCTTCTCCCACTGGTCCGGGCAGCGGTGGAAGAGCACCGCCGCGTTGGCGAGCAGCTTGGTCAGCGTCTCGGTGCCGGCCGCCCCGACGAGGGAGCAGAACCCGATGACCTCCCCGTCCGACAGCCTGCTCGTCTCACCGCCTTCGCTGACCTCGGCCTCGGACAGCCGGCTCATGAGGCCGTCGTCGGGATGGACGCGCTTGTCGGCCAGCAGCTCCGCCCAGTATTCGGTCATGGACGCCATGGCCAGGATGGCTTCGTCGGGGAAGAACGGCGGCTCCTCGGTGCGTTCCAGGCTGGCATCCATCCATCGGCGCAGCTGGTTACGGTCGGGCGCCGGCACCCCGATCAACTCCATGATGACGTCCATGGGGAGCAGGGCCGAGAATTCCTCGACGAAGTCGCCTCCCCCCTTGTCGACGAGCGGCTCGAGATAGCCGAGGGCGGTCTTGCGGACGAACGGCTCCAGGGCCGCCACCGAGCGGGGAGTGAAGGCTCGGCTCACGAGGCGGCGGTGCACGTCGTGACGGGGCGGGTCCATGAAGATCATCATGGGGAGAAGGCCGCTCGTGTCGATGTGCTCCAAGGTCGTGCCCTGGGCCGAGCTGTAGAGCAGGGGCTGCTGCGAAGCCTCGAGGACGTCCGCGTACCGAGTGAGGGCGAAGAATCCGAGCTCGGGGTGCCGGTAACAGGGGGCGTCGTCCCGCAACCGGCGGTAGACGGGATAGGGGTCTTCTTGGAACTCGCGGGAGAAGGGGTTCAGGTCCAGGCCGGCATTCTGTCACCGGGCCCCGACGGCCACCTCGCACCACACACGCTTGCCGTTGCCCCGCACCGGCTCCCATCCCCACTCCTGCGCCAGCTGGTCGACGATGAGCAGACCCCGGCCCCGGTCGGCGTCCACGGGGGTGGGGCCGGTCTCGGGAGGCCGGGGATCGTGGTCGTGGACCTCGATGTGCACGACCCCGGCGTGGTGGTCAGCCCGCAGCTCGATGAGTTGATCGGCGCCGCCGGCGTGCAGGATGGCGTTCGAGACGAGCTCGCTCACCACCAGGACCACGGGGTCCGTGTCGGCCGCCGAGCATCCCGACTCGCTCATGAATTCCTTTATCACCGAACGCGCTGCGCCGGCGCTCGAGGCGCGCCGCGGCAGCGACCAGTGAGCGTCGCTCACCGAAGGACACCCCCACCCGGGGCCCGGTGGGGCGTACCGCGGTACACCTCAAGCCCCCCCCCGCTCAGCGGGCCGAGTTTCACGAGCCCCACGCGATCGCAGGACCGCACCAGCGTGAGCAGGGCGGCCGCCGGATCCTCAAGACCGGCTTCCATCACCGGCCCGTCCGGTTCTGACACGAATCGTTCGCGCAAGTCCACGAGCATCTCGGCCCGCCGCAACAGCTCCCGACTGGCGAGCAGACGCCCTCGGAACCACGACGCCCGTACCCGATGGTCCTCGACGCTGCCATGGAGGACGAAGAACCGTGGCGACGACCCGGCGCCCCCCCGCAGCAGGCGGCTCTGGAGGACGAGCTCCTCCGCCAGCAGGGAGGTGGCGTTGGCTGCGAGGGTGGCCGATGCGGCCCGGTTCAGAACCTGGGCTCGCTGCTGCTCGTGGGGGACAAGGGTGATCGTCAACGTTTCACCAACGATCCCGGACCACGCCTTCCTGCACAGCCCGACCGTCGTGAACGGTATACCCAGGAAAGCCGGACCGCAGCAGGCTTTCCCGGCGTGCTCCGGTCGACACCCCCCGGTGCATACCCGGCATCAGGTGTCGTTCTCGATGACGAGGATGGCGCCGATCACCTCTCTGTGGTCCAGCAGCGGGGTGACGGAGACAGTGCTCAGGACGGAGCGGCCCCGGCGGTTTACCGCCTGAAGCTTCACTTCCTGGCTGTCGGAGCTTCCCGTCAACGCCGCTCGGATCGGGGCCCGTAGCTGGTCCGTGGGCAGGCCGATGTCCAGGTTGAGGAAGTGCGATCCTTCGACCTCGTCGGATCGCAGACCCCACATGTCCTCGGCGGCGCGGTTCCAGGCCCGCACCTCCATGTCACGGGTGAGGACCACGACGCACGTGGTCAGGCTGCCCAGGATGGACTCGAGGAAGGTGTTCGACCGGTCGAGGGCGAGCTCCCGGTCCCGTAGCTCGCCGTTGGCCGTCTCGAGCTCCTCGTTGGTCGACTGGAGCTCCTC
>DMNK01000132.1:54776-59086 GCA_003453695.1 Acidimicrobiaceae bacterium
TCTCCAGCTCCTCGTTGGTGGAATGGAGCTCCTCGTTTGTCGTCTCCAGCTCCTCGTTGGTGGACTGCAGCTCTTCGTTGGTCGTCTCCAGCTCTTCGACGGTCGACTGCAGCTCTTCGTAGGCGCTCTCCAGCTCCCGTTGAGACCGCTGCAGCTCGTCGCGCAGTGCCCTGTACCGGCCCACCTGCGTGTAGCTGATCATGACCCCCGTACTGTGATCGGACGTCACGGGCAGCAGAGCGACTTCGAAGAACTCCTGCTCTCCGGCGGATGTCGTCCACTCGACGTCGTGGACAATCATCGGGCGGCCGTTCGTGATGACCTCGTCCACGAGCGAGCGGATCTCGAGGGGACGGTAGGAGACCTGCAGGTCCTTGAGCGCTTTGCCGGGGGAGTCGAAGCCCAGGCCGAACAGGGCTCGCGCCCGGCGGTTGACAGCGGAGACCTGGCCGCCGCGGTCCACCACCAGCTGAGCCACAGGTGATTCCTCGAAGGCGATCCGGATCATCGTCCCGGAGCCGTCGGGATCCGGTTGGACCAGCCGCAGCGGCCGGGTGTCGCCCAGCGGAGCGCGAGGCTGCTCGCTTCCACCCATCCGGCGGAAGACCCGGTGCTTCAGGTTCACCACCTCGAAGATCCCGGTCTGGCTCACCATCGCCTCCGACCTGCCCAGAAAGAGGAACCCATGGTCGGCCAGGGCGAAGCGGAAGTTGCTCAACACTTGTACCTGCATCTCGGCGGTGAAGTACATGAGCGTGTTGCGGCACACGAGGAGGTCGATGCGCGAGATAGGGGGGTCCTGGACGAGGTCGTGGCGGCCGAAGATGATCGATCGGCGTAGGTCTTGCCGGAAGACCATCGAGGCCCCCTCGGCTTCGAAGAACTGCTCGGCGCGCGGTTCGCCGAATGCGCTCACCACGTCCTTGGTGGGATAGCGGGCATGGCGGGCCTGGGTCAACGCCTCTTCGTCGACGTCGGTGGCGTAGATCTTCACGGTGCGACGGAAACGCTCGTCTCCGAGCACCTGGGCGAGGAGCACGGCCAGGGAATAGGCCTCCTGGCCGGACGCCGTTCCCGCCGACCACACCCGGATGGCGTCGTCTTCACCCTTGGAATCGACGATGGCGGGGATGATCTCTGAGTCCAGGTACTCCCAAGACTCGGTGTCACGCACGAATCCAGTGACGTTGATGAGGATGGTGTCGAACAGCTGGGCGAATTCCCCGGGGTTGGCCTCGAGCACCTCCGTGTAGGCGTCGTAGGTCTCGCTCCCCGTCGCCTGCATACGTCGCTCGATGCGACGGGACAAGCTGGCGCGCTTGTACCCCGTGAAGTCGAAGGCCCGAGAATCTCTCAGGTACTCGAGCAGGCGTTCCAGATCCCCGTCCGGATCAGCTCTGGCCATCGCCGTCGCCCACCTCCTCCCTCACGTGACCCGCCGGGCCGATGAGCTCGGCAGCCAGCCGTTTGAGCGTGAGGGCTCCCTGCTCCGCGTACTCGATGTCGTGGACGAAGCGCTTCGACAGCCGGTCGGAGTGCGACACACCGGTTCGCCGGAGCAGGCGCCGGGCCAGATCGGCGCGCTCCTCCAGGGCGACGATGGCGGCCCACAGGGCGCTCTCCACGGCGTCCTGCTTTCCCAGTGTGAGGCTGTCCACCGAGAAGCTGTGGCCAACGCGGCATCTAAAGCGCATGGGCCGGTCGCCCACCATCCACAACGACCCCCCGCAGTCGGGGCAGGTGAACTCCGTGGGCGACTCTTCGGCAGGGAGCGCACCGGTGTCGGCACCCGGCGTGGTGTCCTCGTCTGCCATTGTCGCCACCTCCTTGGAGAAGCGCCCCAGGATCTCGGCGATCTCGCGCACGCCGGCGACGTGGTCGGGATGCACATAGGCGATGGCGTTGAGCGGCATCCCCGGAAAGGCCGCCTCCTCGGGGTCCTGCACCAAGGTGAGCCCTCCGCTGTCCTTGATGGCGGCCAGCCCGGCCGTGCCGTCGTCCAACGCCCCGGACAGGACGACGCCTGCGCAGCGGCTGCCATAGGAGAAGGCCACGCTGCGAAACAGCGGGTCGGCGGCGGGCCGGTGCCCGTTCTCCCGTGGACCGCGCACGACGCGCATGCGGCCGTCGTCGAGCATGAGGTGATGATCGGGTGGCGCCACGTAGACATGGCCGGCGCGCATCTCTTCGCCGTCGGCGGGGTGCGATGCGGGGAGCCGGCTGTGGCGGCCGATGATGGCGGGGAGCACGCTCGGGCCGACGGGGGCGATGTGGAGCACGACGAGCACGGCGGCTTCGGTGTCGTCCGGCAGGTTCCCGATGACCGACGTCAGCGCCTCCACGCCACCGGCGGACGCCGCCAGAGCGATGACGGCACGGGGACCCGGGGTGGCCTGATCATTGGCGATACCGCCAGCATACGGCTGTGTCGCAGACAAGGCTCCGGCCCGGGCAGAGCAAGTGCTGGGCGCTAGCCTGACGATCCGAGCGGCCGCCGGCGCCATCGTCGCCGCCTGCCACCGCCCCCGTAGCTCAGAGGAGAGAGCGACGGTTTCCTAAACCGTGCGTCGCAGGTTCGAGTCCTGCCGGGGGCGCTGCCCGCGAAGCCGACAGTGGTCGTGCCATGGAAGGGGTCGCGGCCGTTGCACACGGCGAGAAGGAGCACCTGAACCCCCGGCTACTGTTCGCTCGTGCCGCTTCCCTGGGAGAAGGAATTGGCGGGCCGGGTGGAGCACCACGTGGTGGACTCCGCCGTGCTCAAGGAGAATCCCCTCGGCGATCCGCACGAGCGTCCCCTGCGGGTGTACGTACCACCGGGGTACGACGAACAGCCCGAGCGCAGCTACCCGTCGGTCTACGTGCTGCAGGGCTATACCGGGCACCTGTCGATGTGGGACAACCGCAGCGCCTTCCGCCTCACCTTCGTGGAAGCCGCCGACGAGCTCTTCGCCAGGGGAGAGGCGCCACCGTGCCTGGTGGTGTTCGTCGACGCCTGGACCGCCTACGGGGGGTCGCAATTCGTGGACTCGCCGGGCACGGGCCGCTACCACAGCTATCTGTGCGAGGAGGTCGTTCCCTTCGTGGACGCCCGGTACCGGACCATGGACGGACCGGCGCATCGCGGGGTGTCGGGGAAGTCGAGCGGGGGGTTCGGCGCCATGATCACCCCCATGCTGCGACCCGACCTCTTCGGGGGTCTCGCCAGCCACGCCGGGGACTCCTTGTACGAGTACTGCTACATCCCCGAGTTCGCCAAGGCGGTCCGGCTGCTGCGGGACTACGACGGGTCCATCGACGCCTGGTGGGACGACTTCACCCACCGAGTGGCGTTCACCAAGCCCGGCGACGACACGCTGCTCATGATGCTGGGCGTGGCAGCCTGCTTCTCAGCAGTGCCCGAAGGCACACCGGTGTTGCCCTTCGACCCGATCGACGGGCGCCTGCGTGAAGACGTATGGGCCAAGTGGCTGGCCTGGGACCCCGTGCGAATGGTGCCCCACCACAGCGAGGCCCTGTGCGGCCTGCGCGCCGTCTGGCTGGACGGGGGCAAGAGCGACGAGTGGTACCTCGAGATCGGCGCCCGCGCTGTCGCCGATGCCATGCGGGAGGTGGGGGTGCGCGACGTCCGTTTCGAGCTTTTCGACGGCGGCCACGGCCGCATCGAGTACCGCTATCCCGCCGCCCTCGCCTTTCTTGCCGAGCGCCTCTCCTGACCTGAGAGCCCTTGGGGCCTCAGGGGGCGGGGTCAGCCCACGGCGGCGAGCGCCCGCCACACCTCGGCGTCGTTGTCGATGTCCACGACGACGGCCTCCTCGCCGCACGAGAGCTTGGCGGTGAGTGGACCGTCGAGCGACGGCAGTTCGATGAAGACCCGCTGTCCGCCGTCCGCCCACGAACGGACCACGGTGGACAGAGGCACCTGCTCTTCGGAGGGGCGGTGATGGGCACGTACGGGCAGGGGACGGAAGACGGCGGCGTCGCCGAAGGTCTCGACCTGCGGAGCCACCAGGCAGTCGAACACGACGGTCGAGGGGTCGACTCCCGTGGCGAACAGCGCCTCCCCCTTGAGGGTCTGCCCGTCCTGCAACAAGGGATGCGGTCTGGGCGGGCCCCTCCGCCACCGGTGCTCGATGCCGGCCGCCAAGCTCAGGATCGACGTCGCCATGAGGAGGCCGAAGAGCATCAGGATCGTGAACTGCACGGCCTCTCCTCCCCTTTGCTCGTCCCCTGGACGGAGATTTCCCCAGGGTGGTGCGCCCCAAAACAGAGGGGAAACACAGGGGGAGGGGCGATCTGACGGCGAAAAGGGC
>DMNK01000132.1:59257-59394 GCA_003453695.1 Acidimicrobiaceae bacterium
TGTGCGGGGCCGGCCCTTCGTGACAATCCGTCTTCAGCCGATGGCGGCTCCGGCCGTCATGACCGGCGAACGGCGTCCTTCACTTTCTCGGCGGCTTGCTTCAGCTCGCCCTTGGTCTCTTCCATGCGACCTTCACG
>DMNK01000132.1:59691-61187 GCA_003453695.1 Acidimicrobiaceae bacterium
GGCGCTGGAGCTGCGTGGTGCAAGGGCGGTGGCGACGGTCAGACGGCCACCAGGTCGTTGGCGCTGCGCAGACGGCGAGCCGCCACCTTGAGGATGCGCATGGCCAGTTTCGGCGAGACAGCGAGCAGCTGTTCGAATTCGTGCCCGTCGAACACGACGACCGCCATGTCGGTCAGGGCCGTCACCGTCGCCGTCCTCCGCTTCCCGTCGAGGGCGGCGATCTCGCCGAAGAAGTCGCCGGCCGCGAACACGGCCACGACGGTGCCGTCCACACTGCACACGGCGCTGCCCGAGAGGACGAGGATCACCTCCGAACCGCGCGTGTCCTGGACCAGCAGACGCCGGCCCGCCGGCACCTGCAGCCGGGTGCCCAGCTGTGCCACGGCCCGGCGTTGGCGCGCCGAGCAGTCGTCGAACAACCAGAGGCCGTCGATGTCGCGCTGGTCCCGTTGGGCGTGCGCTCGCAATGTCATCCTCCGTTGTGCGGGGCGGCGGGACAGGGAAGTGGGGGTGCCGGCCTCCTCGAAAGAGGACACCGGCGTCGTGATGCCGCCACCGGTCATGTTACGGGGCGATGGTTACCCTTCGGTTGGCGGGGCGCGAAAGATCGGAGAACATCCCGTGAACAGAACGTGAACCTCAGCGACTATTGGCCTCGGGTTCCGGGCCGAGCAGCCGGACGTTCGCCCTCCGCACCGCGGGACGAAGCGGAGGCTGGACGGTGCCGGTGTCGGTGAGGTGCCGCCGGGTCGCCGACCACGCCGCAAAGGCGGACATGGAATCCGTCACCCACCCGCACGTACAGCCCCCGACCCACAACCCCTTTCGGCGGCGGACCTCCGTGTCGTGACGCCCCGGCTCGTGACCCTGGGGGTGGCGGCGGGCCGCGACGAACTGACCAGGGCGTGCAGAACGGACGTGCCGGGCTTCGACCATGCCCCGCCCATTCCCCGCAGCGCCCGTTTCCACACCGGTCGGATGGCGGGCTCCACGGGGTGCTGCTTTCGCTGGGGGCGCTGGTTCGCTGGTGACGCTCATTCCACCTGTTGGCGGGCCAGGCCGTAGGCCAGCTGCACGAAGTCGCTCAGGCGTGCCACCGCCGACACCGTCACCCGGACCCGACCGCCTCCTCGTTGACCTCGCCTTCGCCGGCCGGCTCCTCGAAGCGCGCGAAGGGCCCCCGCAACACCGAGGTCACCGAGACCTTGGTGATCAAGCGGCTCAGATGGGCGGTGGCCAGGGCCATGAGCCCCACGTCCATGGCCGACATCGAGCGAGCCCGGTGGCGCCGGCGCCGCAGTCCCAGGGGGGAGAGCCCCACGACGGCGCCGCACACCACCAGCAGCGCCGCATAGCCGGCGAGCGGGCGGGGATCGTCGCCTGCCACCGACGGCGGCGCACGGCGGACCAGGGTGTCGGCCACCCGTCGTGCATACCCGGAGCGCGCCCGGCGGCTAAGGGCTCGGACCGCCTCCTCGCACCGGGTCGGGGCGCCA
>DMNK01000132.1:61502-61966 GCA_003453695.1 Acidimicrobiaceae bacterium
AGCCGGCGCAGCTGGCGGGCGAAGTCGACCACGCCCGAGGGCGGTGTCCCCGGCCCGCGGTACCCGGGCGTGGGGTTCAACGGGATGAGGTTCACGTGTGCGCGCAGCGGACGGGCGAAGTGGGCCAATTCACGAGCGTCGGACGGCCTGTCGTTCACGGCTTCGATGAGCGCCCACTCCAGGGAGAGCCGCCGGCCGCTGTCGCGTACGTACCCGTGGCACGCCTCGGCCAGCGCCTCCAAGGGGTAGCGCCGGTTGACGGGGACGATCTCGTCGCGCAGGGTGTCGTTGGCGGCGTGGAGCGACACCGCCAGGTTCACGGGCAGGCCGGCACCGGCCAGCCTGCGGATCCCGGGGACGATCCCCACCGTCGAGATCGTGATGTGCCGCGCCGAGATGCCCATGGCGCCATGCATCCGCTCCACGGCGTGCCACACCGCCTCGTAGTTGGCCAGCGGCTCGCC
>DMNK01000132.1:62086-75529 GCA_003453695.1 Acidimicrobiaceae bacterium
GGTTCATCAGCGGCTCGCCCATCCCCATGAACACCACGTTGGAGAGCCGCCTGGGCAGCGCGGCGCGCGCCGCCGACACCACCTGTTCGACGATCTCCCCCGGCCCCAGGTGGCGAGTGAACCCGGCCTGGCCGGTGGCACAGAAGCCGCAGCGCATGGCGCACCCGGCCTGCGACGACACGCACACCGTGCTCCGCCGCCCGTAGTGCATGAGCACCGTCTCGATGGCGGCGCCGTCGGCGAGCGACCACACCCACTTGACCGTGTCGCCATCGACGCTCGTCCGCCTCGTCACCTCGGTGAGCGCCGGCGGGAGGGCGCGCTCGAGAGCGGCTCGCATCGGCGTGGGGAGCTCGGTCATCTCGGCCGGGGTTTCGAGCCTCCGGTACAAGCCGTCCCACACCTGATCGGTCCGGTAGCCGGGCTCGCCGGTCAGCAACCTCTCGAGGTCGGGCCGCTCCACCTCGTAACGCTGGGGCACCGTCTCAGGGTACGGCCGTCAGGCGCGGGCAGAGCCGGCAGCCGGTGAGACGACGTTCAAGTGGGGCCCCGGACGCGCCGATAGAAAGAGTGGATCCACCGTGCGGATTATCCGGGGATCAGAGGGGAGGGCCGGCGACGTCGACCTTCCCCTCCTTGGTTTTCAGCCCTTCGCCGCTGCGGGCCCCAGCCGCCGGGCCTGGGGGCTGGACAGCCACGGCAGCGGAGGCTCGTGAGCCGTCTGGCGCACGAATTCCTTGAGGAGCCATTGGCGCACGGCTCGCACTTCCGGTGTCGCCGCCAACGTCATGAGGGCCCCGGCCCGGCAGAACTCGTCTGCCTCGTCGAGCAGCTCGTCGTAGCGTTCGCACACCGGCCCGATGTCGGCGGGGAGCTCGAAGTACAGGTCCACGGTCTGGGCCCCCGACTCGAGGGCACGGTGCCACTCCTCCTCCGCCCCGGCCGTGAACCCCTGGAAACGGGTGCCCAGCTCGTCCACCAAGGCGATGAGCCGCCCGTGGATGGCGGCACTGGAGCCGGCCGGGTCGCCCTCGATCACGAAGCGGAATTCCCGGAAGAGCTCGTCGTAGGCAGCCTGGGCCTTGAGCATGATGGGCACCGGCACGCCCACGAGCGCCATGTGGACGAGCGCGCTGTTCGGCTGCGCAGGTTCCGGGGCGTCGTCCACTTCGACCTTGGTGGTGGCGTGGCCCAGCTCGAACCACACCACCTTGCCGTCGTTCCGGCGCCCCGCTCCCCAGGTGTCGGCCAGGGCGACGAGCACCTGGAGCCCCCGCCCCGTGGCGGCCTCTTCGCCGTAGCGCTTGACCTCGGGCAGCTGCGGGCTCTCGTCGGCCACCTCCACCCGCAGGCCGCCAGGCTCGCGGCGAAGGGTGAGAGTGACGTCGGTGGCGGCATGCAGCACGGCATTGGCCACGAGCTCCGAGGTGAGCAGGGTGGCGGTGTGCCTCACGTCCTCGGGCGCCGAGGTCAGGCGCTCGTGGAGCCACCGACGGGCGGCGGGCACACTGGAGAGGTCCGGAGGGACCGTTGTGGTGTCGAGCATCGGATCCTGGTCCGAGAGTGGGTCCGTCACATCACGTCGTTTCCGAGCCTGCACGATGGTAGTGCGGGTGTGGTGAATGTGGCAGGTTTCCCGGGCGCGACGGCCGAGGCGGCCCGGAGGGAAGGAGCGCGGACGTGGAGCGAGCGGTGCCCGGGTTCGCCGACGTGTCGGTGGCGGGAGGCAGGCTGCGGGTGGCCCGCTTCGGCTCCGGCCCCCGGGTGGTGCTCGGGCTCCACGGCATCACGGGCTCGTCCATGCAGCTCGCCCCCGTGGCCCGTCGTCTCCCACCCGGTGTCGCCATGGTGGCGCCCGACCTGCGGGGCCGGGGCGCCAGCAACACCCTGCCCGGCCCCTGCGGCATGGAGGCCCATGCCCGGGACTGCGCGGCGGTGGTCTCTCAGTGCTCCGACGGTCCGGTCGTGGTGCTCGGCGAGTCGATGGGCGCCTATGTGGCGGTCCTCCTCGCCGCCCGCTTCCCCCACCTCGTCGAGCGCCTGGTGCTGGCCGACGGCGGCATCCCCCTCCCCGTGCCCGACGGGCTCGACCCCGACGCCGTGGTGGAGGCCGTCCTCGGCCCCGCCCTGGCCCGCCTGGACCTGGTCTTCGAGACCCACGAGGGATACTTCGACTTCTGGCGGGCCCATCCCGCCTTCGCCAAGGCGTGGAGCGCCGACGTCGAGGAGCTCCTCGCCTACGACCTCGAGCCGGCCGACGGGGGTTTCCGGTCGCGGGCCCGCCCTGAGCCGGTGCGGGTGGACGGGCGAGAGCACATCGTCAGCCCCACCCTCGTCGAGGACGCCCTCGGCGCCGTGCAGTGCCCGGTCCACCTGGTGCGCGCCAGGCGCAACCTGGTGGACGAAGAGCCCGCCCTCCTGCCCGAGAGCGCCGTGGCTCCGTGGCGCGGCCGGCTCACGTGCTTCAGCGACGAGGTGGTGGAGGACACCAATCACTACACCTTGTTCCTCTGTGAGCGGGGCGCCCGCCGCCTGGCCGATCTCGTCGCCGAGCTGCAGGCCACCCCGCCCGGCGACGACAGCGGCGGGGGCGTAGCGTGACGTCGGTGACGGACGCCCGGCCCTTTTCCACCTGGCGGGAGCACCTGCTCCAGCGCTACCGCCTCCCCTCGGCTGCCACCGGCGGGCGGGGGGTGCACCACCTGGCCATGATCTGCAGCGACGTCGAGCGAACCATCTCGTTCTACCAGGACGTGCTGGGCTTCCCGCTGGTGGAGGTCATGGAGAACCGGGACTACCCGGGCTCGACCCACTTCTTCTTGGACATCGGGCACGGCAACCTGCTGGCCTTCTTCGACTTCCCCGGGCTGGCGCTCGAAGAAGCCCGAGAGGCCCACGGCGCCGTGCAGCATGTCGCCATCTCGGTGGAGCAGTCCCATCTCGACGAGGTGCGGCGCCGGCTCGACGTCGCCGGCGTCGGCTATCTCGGCCCCGATCGGGGGCTCACCGACTCGCTGTACGTGAAGGACCCCGACGGCATCCAGATCGAGCTGCTGGCCCAGCCCCTGCGCCGGATGGAGGGCGCGTCCCTCGGCGGCTGAGCAATCCCCGGGCGTGGCCGCTCTCACGACGGCCGTAGTGCCGCCGTTGAGTGCACGACGGGTGATTGATGGCCGAACTCGCCGGTACGCTCTTGCTGTTCTGTTTCGGCGGAGGGAAAGGCGTCCATGAGACTCGAGGAGGGCCCGTCCGGGCCTGGCCCCACCACATCCTCGACCACACCCGCCTCCTCCTCGCGCGAGCTCGACCAGCTCTTCCTCCTCCAGGCGGCCGGCCTCCAGACCGGGGAGGCCATGGCGGAGTGGTGGTTCCGGTGGCGGGCCGAAGTCCAGGACACCTACACGCCCGAGTCGCTCGACGACCTGTTGCGCGACTCGCTCAAAGGGATCGCCCAGGCCCTCGACGCCGACGGCGTGGCCGTGCTCCTCGCCGACGAGAGCGGCGAGCTCGTGGCCCGGGCCGCCACCGGCATCCAGGCCGAGCTGTGGCGACCGGTCCAGATCGCCTCCGGGACCGGCATGGCCGGACGAGTCGTGGCCGATCGCCGGCCCCTCGTGGTGGACGACCTCTCCACCATCGAGGTGGCCTCGGCCACCTTGCGCGACAGCGGGATCCGCTCGCTCGTCGCCGTGCCCATCCCGGGCCGGGACCGGTTGATCGGCGTGCTGCACGCCGACAGCTACCAACTGGCCCACTTCTCGAAGCGCCATGCCACGCTGCTGTCGCTCGTCGCCGATCGCCTCGGGGCGGCCATGGAGCAGGTCCGGTTGTTCGAGTCCGAGCGCGCCGCTCGCGACCAGGCCGAGATGGTGGCGGACCGCATGGCGCGGCTCCAGCGGGTGACGGCGTCGCTGTCGAGGGACCTGCCGGCCGAGGCGGTGGCCCAGGCGGTCCAGGTGGAGCTGGCCGAGGACATCGACGGCGAGGCGGTGAGCCACCTCATCTGGCTGGTGGAAGGCGACCGCATGCGCCTCATCAGCGAGCCGGGCGGGTCCCAGGCCGCCCCCTTCTCCGAGATGTCGGTGGACGATCCCTTGCCCGGCCCCGAGGTCGTGCGCAGCGGCGAGGCCCTGTGGTTCGAGACGGCGGCCGACATCGACGCCTTCGAGGCGCTCGACCAGGTCAAGCTGGACGCCGAGGCCCTGGCCGTGCTGCCGCTGTGGGTGGAAGGTCAGGTCCTCGGCGTGCTCGCCGTGGGCTATCCCCGTCCCCGCACCTTCACGCCCCAGGAGCGCCTGTTCCTCTCGCTGGTGGCACGCCAGGCCGCCGAGTCGCTGCACCGCGCCGGCGTGCGCCAGGCCCGCATCCGGACGGCGTTCGCCAACGCGGTGCTGGCCGACGTCTCCGCCGCGCTGGGCTCTTCCCTCGACCTGCCCACCACGTTGCGCAGGGCGTTGGAAGAGCTGGTCCCCCGCATGGCGGACATGGCCAGCTGTCACGTCCTCGACGAGCTGGGCGTGCCCCGGCGCCTGGCCATCGCCCATCGCGACCCCGACACCGACGCCGATGTGACCCAGGCGCCCGAGGACCCGGTGCACGAGGCCCAGAGCCTGCTCGCCACCCTGGAGGCGGCGGGCGGCCACCCCATCCTCGTGGCCGAAGGCGCCGACTTCACCGAGGCGGTGGCGGTGGACGACGAGCACGTGCGCCAGCTCCAGGAGCTCGGCATCGCCTCGGCCATCGCCGTTCCGCTGCAGGCCCGGGGCCAGCAGCTCGGCCTGCTCGGGCTCATGCGCACGGCGGGCTCGGCGCCGTACACCACCGAGGACCTCGAACTGGCGGCTGAGATCGGCGGGCGGGCGTCGACGGCCATCGACAACGCCTTGCAGCACGAGCGGCGGGTGGCCGTGGCCCGGGCGCTGCAGGCGAGCCTCCTGCCCCCGGAGCTGTCCGAGGTCCCCGGCGCCGAAGTGGCGGCGGTGTTCCACCCCTCCAGCGCCGGCGTGGACGTGGGCGGGGACTTCTACGACCTGTTCCCCGTGGAGGCCGGTCGCTGGGTGCTCATGATCGGGGACGTCTCGGGCAGCGGGCCGGCCGCCGCCGCCCTCACCGCCCAGGTGCGCCACGGCGCCAGAGTGGCGGCCCGGGCGGGCCTCGACCCGTCGTCCGTGGTGGCCGCCGTCAACGCCACCTTGGACGAGACCACCGGGTCGGAGTGGTTCTGCACCATGGTCTACGTCGAGCTCGTCCCCCACGACGACG
This sequence comes from Acidimicrobiaceae bacterium, assembly GCA_003453695.1. GTDB lineage: Bacteria > Actinomycetota > Acidimicrobiia > Acidimicrobiales > UBA8190 > UBA8190. Next base: position 67,349 of record DMNK01000132.1, read on the forward strand.
GCATCGACCTTCAGGTCATCTGTGCCGGGCACGTGGCGCCCCTGCTCGTGGCGGGGGGGGAGGTGGAGGAGCTCGAGTGCCAGGCCCCCTTGCTCGGGGTCCTGCCCGGGGCGCAGTACGCCGCCCGGCGGCTGCGCCTGGCGCCCGGGCACGCGCTGGTCATGGTGACCGACGGCGCCACCGAGGCCCGGGCCGCCGACCACCACACTTCCGACTCGTTCTTCGGCGAGGCCCGCCTGCAGCACGTCGTGGCCCAGAGCGCCGGCCAGGACGCCCAGACGATCGTCGACGCCGTCTCCGCCGCCGTGCTGTCCTTCGCCGGCGGCCAGCTCGACGACGACCTCGCCCTCGTCGCCCTACGGGCCGCCCCGGCCGGTCAGAAGCGCCGCCAGTAGCTGCCCTCGAGCATCTGCTCGAGGCTGGCCCGGTGCATGATCATGTCGTCGGGGTCCTCGGGCATGGAGATCTCGCCGAACAGCACCTGGCGCCGGGCGACCCGGCTCATCACCACGGCATGGCGCAGCGCCGCGTACAGGCAGTAGAAGTCGAGGTCCCGAGGAGCACGCCCCCTCGCCTTCTCGTAGGTGTCGGCCACGTCGTCACGGCGCATGAAGGCGGGCATGCCCGGGAGCCCCGCCTCGACGGCGATGTCGTCCAGGAAGCGGTGCAGGTAGACCATCCATCCCAGGTCGATCTCGACGGGGCCGGTGGCCGCCATCTCCCAGTCGAGCACGGCGACAGGCTCGAAATGGCGGAACATCATGTTGCCGATACGGGCGTCGCCCCAGCTGATCCTGGTCCCGCCCTCATGGGCGGGCCAGTGCTCCTCCAGCCAGGCGAAGGCGCGCTCGATGAGCGGTGAGCGGGCGCCGTCCGACACCACCCACTCGTAGTACGAGGCGCTGTGGGCGACGTGCCGGCGCAGGGCGCTGTCGCCGCGCTCGTCGAGCTCCAGAAAGGAGACGTCGTCGGCCGACACCTCGGCGTCGTGAATGGCGGCCAGCGTGCGCACCGCCGCGTCCTGGAGGCGGCGCTGGTCCGTCGGTGCCGCCTCGGACAGCCACGATCCGAACGGATAGGGCATGACGTCGGGAGGCACGTCCCCCTCCACCCGCTCCATGACGAAGAACGGCGTCCCCACCGGTGCCGGGTCGGGCTCGTCCCACAGCGTGTCGGGGACCGGGACGGGGGACCGCTCCGCCACCAGGCGCATGACGCGGAACTGCTTGGACAAGTCGTAGACCGGGAACACCGGCGCCGCTTCGGGGTCGGGGCTGAGCCGCGCCGCGCAGCCCTTTTGGTGCTCCCCGGCCTGGTCGCGCCAGGACAGGTCGAAGAGCACGGTCTCGCTCGACATCCCGTTCGACTCGGGCACCTCGAGGCCCGACAGCCGGGCGCCGGACAGGCGCCGTCCCAGCCATGCCTCGAGGCGCCGGCCCAGTTCCTGGCGGGGGCGGGTGCTCGTGCGCGGCCGGGTGGTCCCGGCGGCGGCGCCGTCCGGGGACGAGCCGCTCATGGCGCCGCCGGCCCCCAGTCGGTGAAGCCCGACGGAAGGTGGCGCCCGAAGGTGCCGTGCTCGAACATGCCCCATCCCACGGCGCCGTCGAGGTGCGCCCGGGCCACGTGGTCCACCACGCTGAACGGCACGCGCCCGGCGACGGCCGGGTCGTCCAGGTCGGCGGTGACGGCCTCGCTCCAGCCCCGGCCCCGCCACTGGCCGTGCCCCCAGTCCGGATCGCCGCCGTAGCCCGGTCCGCAGTTGAGCGCCACGTAGCCGAGCGTCTCCACCTCGAGCTCGAGGTGCTGCCCGCGCCGTCCCAGCCACAGGGTCGCCGATCGCGGGTGACGCGTCCCCGGCGCGTAGTGCACCTCGACGTCGGGCCAGCCCAGTTGCTCGACCCGTGGCGCGCTGTCGTCGCCCCACACCCGCACGGCCTCCGACAGCACACGGCTGCCGTCGCCGTCCTCCTGGACGATCACGTCCAGAGCGAAGTCGTCGAACTGCAAGGGCACGTAGGTCCACCAGAAGCCGAAGCCTGGGTCGGGATCTCCGGCGGCGCGCCCCGCCGGCTCCGCCTCGCCCACGGGCCGGATGCCCCAGGACCGGTCCCGGTTGCCCACCCAGCGGTCGTCGCTCACGGCCAGCTGTTCACCGTCCACGGCCAGGCTGCCCGACCACCTGCCCACCTGGGCGAAGCGTTGGGCGTCGAGGATGATCCGCCCGTGCTGGCGCATCACGTGGCGGGGCTGCTCCACGGCGGGGAACGAGCCGGTGAAGATGAGGTCGAAGCCGATCCCGAGCTCCGCCGCGTCGCACACGAGCCGGACACGGCGCAGCGGCTCGAGCACCTCCAGGCGATAGGCCCCGACCTGCTGGACCATGCGGTCCTCGCCCAGGGCGTCGGAGAACCGGACGGTGTGTTGGCGCCGGCCCCGGGCCACCGTGGCGTAGGCGTCGATCACCCCGAGGTTGGGATAGACGCCCAAGCCGGTCACGAGGAACACCTCGCCGCTTCGGTCATGGGCGTTCAGATAGCAGCGGTCGTAGGCGTTTCGGTCGCTCGTGCCCATGTGGCGCAGCGACAGCGGCACCTGGTGCACGGGGTACTCGTCGAGCGGAACCGGGCCCGGACCGTTCACGACACGAGCCCGCGTCCGGTGACGAGGGGCAGGTCGAGGGCGCTCAGCAATCCCGGCGGCGCCGCCACCACCGCCGGCACGGCGTTCACGAGGCGCATGGCCGTGGCCTTGAGCCCGGCGGTGTTGTGGTCGCCGTCTGATCCGAGCAGTTGCAGGTCGAGGGTGTAGTTGGGCTCGCCGCTCACCACCACCCGGTAGCAGCCCTGTCCGGCGGGCTGCGGCCATCGCGGCGCCAGGTCGTCGCGCAGGCGGGTCACGTGCTCGAGCACGATCACGGCCCGGCCGCCGCGCATGCCCCGGACCTCGAAGTGGAGCGCGGCCACGGTCCCGGACTCGACGGTGCCGGAGGCGATGGTGAAGGTGTCGGGCGTCACCTCCCGTTCGTGGAATTCCTCGACGTCGTCGAGCTCCACGCCCAGGGCGTCGGCCAGCTGGCGGACGACGCTTCCCCACGCCATGGTGAGCACACCCGGCTGCAGGAGCATGGGCACGTCGCTCGGCTTCTTCCCGAAGCCCATGATGTCGAAGATGACCATGGGCTGGTCGTAGGTGGCGTAGTTGAGCACCTCGACGCAGCGGAGCTCGTCGATGCGCTCGCAGATGCCCGACAGCGCCAGCGGCAGGGCGTCGTTGGCGAATCCCGGGTCGACGCCGTTCACCCACAGAGAGGCCCCGCCCGCCTCGGCGGCCTGGCGCACGGGGGCGATCGTCTCCGGGGGCACGACGCCGTAGGGGAACTGCAGGAACACCGGTCCACTGGACACCACGTTGCAACCGCCTCGCAGCAGCAGCGCCAGGTCGTCGAGGGCCTCAGAGATCCGGTGGTCGGCCATGGCGGTGTGCACCACGCAGTCAGGGGCCAGCGCCACCACGGCGTGGCGGTCGGTCGTGGCGCGCACCCCGAGCTCCCGGCCCAGACCGGCCAGCTCGCCGGCGTCGCGTCCCGCCTTGGCGCCGCCGGACACCCACACGCCGACGAGCTCCAGGTCGGGACGGGCCGCCACGCCGGCGAGCGCGTGCCGGCCGACGTTGCCGGTGCCCCACACCACCACCCGATGGCGCGCTTGGGTCACAGGTCGGGGAGCCCGAGGTCGAGATTGGGCCGGTCGAGGCCGCCGTCCACCTCGAGCAGCTTGCCGGTCACGTACCCGCCCGCCGGCGATGCCAGGTACACCACGGCGGCGGCGATGTCCTCGGGGTCGCCGATGCGCCCGAGCGGCGTGGTGCGCTCCATCTCCCGGCGCAGGCCGTCGTCGGTGAGCACCACGTCGAGGGCCGAGGTGGCCACGGACCCGACGGCGATGGCGTTGACCCTGATGCGCGGGGCCAGGTCGGTCGCCGCCAGCCGGGTGAAGTGGGCCAACGCCGCCTTGGCGGTGCCGTAGGCGACGAAGCCGCGGCCCTGGGTGCGCGCCATGGCGGAGGAGATGTTCACCACCGACCCGCCCTCCCCGGCGAGCATGTGGGGCACCGCGGCGCGGGTGAGGGCGTGGGCAGTCGACACGTTGAAGTGGAAGGCCGCCTCCAAAAAGCGCGGCGACGTGTCCATGAAGGGCCTGGGCATGGTGCCGCCCACGTTGTTCACCACCACGTCGAGCCGGCCGAAGGCCCGGGCGGCGGTGTCGGCCAGGGCGGCGGCGGCGTCCAGGTCGGACAGGTCCGCCACCACCACCTCCGCCCGTCGTCCGGTGCCCTCGATCGCCTCGGCCACGGCACGCAGCTGCGCTTCGGTGCGCGCCGAGACGAGCACGTCGGCGCCCGCTTGGGCCAGGGCCAGCGCCACGGCGGCGCCGATCCCCCGGCCTGCTCCCGTCACCACCGCGGCGCGGTCGGTCAGGCGGAAGCGATCGAGGATCATGCCGTCCCTCCCCGGCGCCGGCCCGGCGCCGGCGAACGCGCCGACGCTACCGCCGGAGTGAAACCTGTTCCAGTGGGCCCCTCAGCCCCGGGGCCGGGTGGGCGGCAGGCCGAGCTTTCGGTGGTCCCAGCTCACCACGCGGTCCACGTGGACCTTGATCACCACCCGCTTGTTGAGCATGGTCTGCACAAAAGGGGCGAGGTCCTCGGTGAAGGGGGCGTAGTAGCGCTCGAACACGTCCACGCCGAGCTGCCACATCCGCTCGGGGTCCTCGACGACCTCGGCCCTGCCCACCAGCTCGACCCCGCGCAGCTCCTCGTACACGTCGCCGTCCTCCATGAGGCAGGTGACGCGGGGATCGCGACGCAGGTTGACCGCCTTCTGCGACTTGGTCTTTGTCTCCACGGCCACGCATCCCTCGAGGAAGCCGTACCACATGGCCACGGCGTGGATCGACCCGTCGTGGTTGATCGAGCACATGGTCATGGGCCGGCGCTCGCGGATGAAGGCGTCGATCTCCACGGGGGTCATCTTGATCAGGTCGCGCTGCTTCACCCCATGGCCCATCTGGCTGGGGGCGGGCCCGCTGGCCACGGCGTCGGTCACGTCAGGCCCCGGTCGGCGACAAGGCGCACGGCAGGTGCTTGATCCCGTTGATGAAGTTGGAACGGAGCCGCGCCGGTTCGGCCGTGGCGGTGATGTCGGGGAGGTGGCGCACCAGCTCTCTGAACATGACGGTGATCTCCCGCCGGGCCAGGTGCGCTCCCAGGCAGAAATGGGGCCCGGGGGCGCCGAAGCCGACGTGCGGGTTGGGACTGCGCCCCACGTCGAAGCGGTAGGGGTGGGCGAAGACGTCCTCGTCACGGTTGGCCGAGTTGTAGAAGAGGATGACCTTGTCACCCTCTTCGAGGGGCTGGTCCGACAGCACCGCCGGCGCTGTGAGCGTGCGGCGCATGAAGATGACCGGCGACGCCCAGCGCACGATCTCGTCCACTGCCGTCGGCGCCACGCCTTCGAAGTCGGCCCACCACCGCGCCCGCTCCTCGGGATGCTCGGTGAGGGCCCACAGTCCGTGGGCGATGGCGTTGCGGGTGGTCTCGTTGCCCGCCACCAAGAGGAGGATGAAGAACGACGCCAGCTCCGAGTGGGTGAGCGACTCACCGTCGACGTTGGCGTGGAGGAGGTCGGACGTGAGGTCGTCAGTGGGATGCTCGAGCCGGTACGAGGCGAGGTCCTCCATGAGCGACGCCAGCTCGTTGCCGGCGTTCAGGAAGGCGAGGACCACGTCGTCGCCGTCGGGGACGTACTCGGGGTCGCCCGAGCTCAAGATGACGTTCGAGCAGTGGAACACCCGGTCGTAGTCGGACTCGGGGACGCCCATCATGTCGCAGATGACCTTCAAGGGAAGTCGTGCCGCCACCTCGGTGACGAAGTCGCACTCCCCTTGGGGGGCCACCCGCTCGACGATGTCGGCGGCCACCCGCTCGATGGCCTGCTCCACGCTCTTCACCATGCGCGGGTTGAAGGCGGCCGACACGATGCGCCGCAGCCGGGCGTGGCGGGGGTCGTCCATGTTGATCATCGACCCGAAGAACTCGAGCAGCTCTGCGGGCATGTCGACGATGGTCGAGCCCGACTGTCCCGAGCAGTACAGCTCGGGGTGGCGGCTCACCTCCACGACGTCGGCATATCGGGTGAGGGCCCAGTAGCCGCGTCCGGCGGGAATGGGGATGGCCGAGTCGGGAAGCGCCATCTCCTCGTAGAAGGCGATGGGGCGCTCGGCTCGAAGGGTCCGGAAGGCCGCTTCGCGGGCCTCTGTGGGCTGTGCCCAGAACTCCAGGTCGGACAGGTCGAAGGCGTCCATCGGCATCGTGGGGAGGCTCGTCACCGCCCACCTCCTTGTCGAGTCGTGCTCATCCTCGCGCCCTGGTGGGCACCCGGGCCCCGAAGCCCGGTTCCCGGCGGTAACCTGGGAGGAGCCCGATGGGGATGCGGGCCGGAGGCGGCGTTGATATTCGTCGAGGTGTTCCGGCTCCTGTTGGTGCTCGTCGGCGTGGCCGGCGGGCTCCAGATCGGGGACCACATCGGGCGCGACTCGCTCGCCCCCCTGGCCTTCGTCACCGTCTTCGCCCTGCTCAGCTACGTGGTGGGCGGGGTGCTGGGACGGCTCTTCGACGAGGGGCTGCGACAGGCGATCAGCCGGCTGCGGGACATGCCTCCCGCCGAGGTGTTCGCCGGGTCCCTGGTGGGCACCACCGGCCTGCTCCTCGGCCTCGCCTTCGGATTGGCGGTGGTCGCCCTGGTGCACTCCACGGTCGGGTACCCGGCCGCCGCCGTGCTGGCGTGGGTGCTGTGCGCCGGCGGGGTGCGCCTCGGGGTGGCCAAGGGCAAGGAGATCGTCCGAGCCGCCGGGCTCGGCCATCTCGCCGACCGCCCCAGCGCCGCCCTGGACGGCGCCTTGCTCGTGGACACCTCGGCGCTCCTCGACCGCCAGCTGGTGGCCCTGGGCATGAGCGGGCTGCTGGCCGGCGGGATCGTCGTCCCGAGGTTCGTCCTCGACGAGGCGCACACGCTCGCCGACGGCCCGGAGCTTCCCACCGCACGCCGGGCCCGTGGCGGCCTCGAGTCCCTGGAGGCGGTGCACCGAGCCGGCGTGCCGGTGCGCGTCGAGGAGGCCGAGGTCCCCCAGTGTGCGGAGACCGGCGCCAAGGTGCTCGTGCTCGCCCGGCGCCTGCACGTCCGCATCGCCACCTGCTCGGCCGACGTAGCCGATCAGGCGGCGGAGGCCGGTGTGGACGTCGTCAACCTGCGCCGGCTCTCGGCCGACCTGGCGCCCCATCACCCTCCGGGTGAGCGGCTCGTCATCGACCTGGTCAAGGTGGGGCGCCAACCCCGTCAAGCGGTCGGGTACCTGCCCGACGGAGACATGGTGGTCGTGAACGACGCCGAGCACCTGGTGGGGAGGAGAGACGTGGCGGTGGTGGTGTCGGGAACCCGGCCCACCAGCCAAGGGCTTCTCCTCTTCGCCCGCCTGGAGCAGCCGGTCATGGCCGTGGCCGGCGAGGCCGGCTGAGGCAGCCGCCGGGTCGAAAGCCCCACGGGTAGGTCCAAGGTCCCTGGAGGAGCCGAGCCCCGCCTCGTACCATCGAAGGCGATGCCATCGGGTCCGGTGTTCCTCGGTACGGTTGTCGACCTGAACCAACCCGGCCGCTATGTCCACTGGTCGATCTTCCAGGTCTCGGTGGCCAACTTGGTCCTCATCGCCGTCATGGTGGTGATCTTCGCAGCCGCCCTGCTCGTTCCCTTCCCCGGTTCGCGCTCGACGCTCACGCAGGAACCGCCGCCTGCCGACGGAGACGGCGACGGGCGGGTGAACCTCGGCGCCGACGCAAACACCGCGGCGATGTGGACGGCCCGGTTGCGCACCTGGGGCCTGCGCCTGCTTCCTCCCAGCAAGCTGGTGCCCGACACCCAGCCGGCGTACGTGGCGTCGTGGGTGTACGTGTTCGGCGTCGCCACGCTGGCGGCACTGGCGGTCGTCATCGCCTCCGGCTTCGCCATCGCCCTGGGTGGGCCCGACTGGTGGCACTACAACGCCGTGGGGCATTTCTTCAACAGCGTGCACCTGTGGAGCGTCGAAGCATTCATGGCCTTCATGGTCATCCACCTGTGGGGCAAGTTCT
>DMNK01000132.1:75893-82013 GCA_003453695.1 Acidimicrobiaceae bacterium
CGGGCAGATGCTGCTGTGGCACATCGTGCTCGTCCCCATCGTGCTGGTGGCGCTGGTGGGCGCGCATGTCCTGCTCGTGCGGGTGCGGGGCGTGGCGCACCCGCTGCCCGCCCACCTGGTCCGCGGGCGGACGGAGCGCCGTGCGGCACGCCGGGCCGATGCCGAGGAGTGGCGGGGGCCCAAGCGCCGCTACGACATCGTGAAGGAAGGCACGATCGCCACCGTCCTGGTGCTGGCGCTGGTGGCGGCGCTGGCGGCGGTGCTGTCCTCACCCGACGTCCCACCGGTGACGGTCCGCAGCTGGGCGGCGGTGGCCCCTGCCGACTTCATGGGCACCGTGGCCAGCGAGCTGGCCGCCACGAGCGAGACGGCCGACTACGGCCCCCCCTACAACCACGGCACGGCGAACGTCCAGCGCATCGGCGTGTCGTGGCAGACCCTGGCCGGGGTGCGCACGCCCATCGACCCCGCCGAGACCTTCGTGTTGTCGCCGCTGGCCAAGCTCGGCGCCGACGACCCGGCCCTCGAGGCGGCGCTGGTCACCTACCGGCGGGCGCCGGCTCCCACCCAACAGTCCTGGACCCAGGCCTACCTGAAGGCGGTTGACGGCGTGCGGTTCGTGCACGGCACCCCGGTGGTCCCCCCGGCCGACGACGGACCCGTGCCCGTGCTCGTGGCCAGTGAGCTCTCGGTGGCCCGTTCGGGCGGCCTCGACGCCGACCTCCTCGCTCAGCGCCCCTTCTACGGCTCGAACTTCACCGAGCCGCTTCTGTTCATGGAGGACGGCAGCTACTTCGCGTCGCTGGCCAAGGCACAGCACCTCACCGGTTCCCAATGGGGGGTCATGAACGAGACGGGCAGCTATCCGGGCCAGCCCTGGTTGTGGCTGTACCAGCTGTGGTACCAGGTGCCCGGGTTCAAGACCTCGGCCAACGTCGACCTCATCGCCATCTACCTGACCGGAGCCGCCACGGTGCTGCTCCTGGCCGTGCCCTTCGTGCCCGGCTTGCGTGACATTCCCCGGATCGTCCCGCTCCACCGCCTGGTGTGGCGGTCCTGGAACCGGTGGGGGTCGTCGTCGGTTCCCGCTGCTGCTCCCCCTCGGACATCGAGCTCCGCAGGGGCGCCGCCTCCCCGCGTCCCGTCGCACTGACCCGGCCGGCCCGCCCGGCGCCATGGTGGGACCTTCGGCCCTAGCGTCGCCGTCCGTGCATTCGTGAAAGTCGTGAAAGGGCGGCTCGCACCGAGAGAGCCCCGAGCCGATCGTGCCGCCGCCGTCGACATCGAAGTGGAGGGTCATGTTCAAGAAGATCGTGGTCGGAGCGGACGATTCGCCCACCGCAGCGGCCGCCGTGGACACGGCGCTCGATCTCGCCGCCTTGTGCGGGGCCGAGCTGCACATCGTCACCGCCTACAAAGCCGAGAAGGCCAAGCCCCCGCCCGCCGGGCTCCCCGACGAATTCCCCTACAGCCTGAGCGCCCATCCCGCCGACCAGCTGCTCGAGGGGCTGGCCCGGAAGGCCCGCGCCGTCAACCTCGACCCCGTCGTCCACCCCGCCACGGGCGAGCCGGCCGACACCCTCACGTCCATCGCCGCCAGAGAGGGCGCCGACCTCATCGTGGTGGGCAACAAGGGGATGAAGGGGGTGCGGCGGGTGCTCGGCAGCGTGCCCAACGACGTCGCCCACCGCGCCTCGTGCTCGGTGCTCATCGTCGACACCACCTCCGACTGACAGCGGCGCTTCGGCCTCTGCCCAGGGTGGGCGGGTCTCGATCAGCCGCCTACGGGCTCAGCATTGGCTCGGCCCGATGTATCCCGGGTCGAGGGTGAGCATCCCGTTGGTGAGCATGGTGCTCAGGCCTGGCAACCCGTCGCCGCCGCCTGTGTTGACGTACACGCCGCAGGACCCGGCGTAGAGGCCGGGGGTTGCGAAGGGCAGCGCCGGGGAGCGCTGCGGGTCGGGGTCCTGATACGTCTGCACCCCGGGCTCGGCGTTCACCTGCTGGGGTGTCTGCTGCCGATAGCCGTTGGCCCCGGTCGGGTTGGCCGTGCCGTCCTGGTTGAAGTAGCAGGCCGTCTCGGTGGTGGCCGGACCCCCGCCGCTGCAGTTGTTCACCTCCTGGGTGCTCGCCGGGGTGTTGTTCTGGTAGGCGTTGGTGCTCTCGGGCGTGCCCGGGGCGCACGCGTCGTCGGCCGAGTTGTTCTGCGGGTTGGTGGCACCGCAGCCGTAGTAGACGGTCTGCTGCTGGGTGGTGGCCTCAGCGCAGATGCTGTCGGCGCACTCGCCTTCAGAGGCGTTGGCCAGCCCCTCCGGGCGTGAGGCAGTGGGCGTGCCCGGCTGGAGGAGCCACTGCGGTTCGATGCTGAGCAGCAGCCCGCCCCCGTCGGAGGACCCGTTGATGGCGCCGTCGGTGTTGTTCATGCCGCTGAAGCCGTCGTGCTCGCCGTTGTCGAGGTTGTCGAAGGCCCCCACGTAGACGATGAGCCCCTGGGACATGATCTGGTCGAGGGCATTGGCCGGACCGGTGTAGGGGGTGAAGCTGTTCTGCCCGACGGTCTGGTCCGGGCCGCACTTCCACAGCTGGGGGAAGCCGGTCGGGAGCGCGCCGCCGGTGGGGTCGGGGGTCGACGCAAAGGGAAGAAGCGCCGCCGCCGGGCAGTACACGGCGTAGTAGTCCCAGTTGGCCTCGAAGCCCGTGCCCTTCGGGTTCTGGCCGCAGCCGTACTGCGTGCCGGGGCCTCCGCCGGTCCCGTCGGTGTTGACCGCCGCACAACCGGAATGGGGCGAGTCGGCAGTGCCGGGGTCGCCCAGGTACTCCTCGAACCCGAAGGACGGGTTGCCCGGGTTGTTGGGGAGCTGGTCGACCCCGAGCTCGGCGAAACGCGTGTTGTTCGAGTTGGGGTCGCCGTTCGTCTGGCCCCCGCTCTCGACGTTGGCGGCGAAGTTGTGGCAGCCCGCCGGCACGGAATTGGCCGGGGTGTTCCATGCATCGGCGTTCCACGGGCAGTCCTGCTGGTCGGGGTTGAAGCCACCGCCGCTGGCGGCGGCCGCCACGCCGGCCCACGCCGCCAGCGACAACCCCGCCACGGCGAGGGCCGAAGCCATCCACGCTGCGCGCCTGTGTCTGCCCATGGCACTGCCCTCCCGCCCGGACGCCGCCGTCCGTGCCAGGTGCGTCCGCCGCACCGGCCCAAAGGATGACACCGGCGTCAGCAAACCGTCAACGCCGGCGGCGACGCACCCGGCTCACGGGAGCGAGGGCTCTGCCCCGTCCCACGCCCCGTTCACGTACCAGTAGTTCCACAAGGACGCCGCCGGCCCGGGGAAGAAGACGCTGGGGGCGCCGTCGGGTTGCGTCGTGGCACCGGGAGTGCCCGCCGCTGAGCCCTGGGGAGCCACGGTGCCGGCACCCCAGTACCCACCGGCCGGGACGTACCAGAAGTTGAGCAAGGAGTTGCCCGGGCCCTGCACGAAGACGCTCGGTGAGTCGCCGGCGCCGGGCTGGGGGAGCACGGCGGGCGACGAGAACACCGAGCCCCGGGGCGCAGAGGTCGCCGCGCCCCAGCCGCCACCGGCCGGGACGTACCAGAAGTTGAGCAACGAGTTGCCCGGACCCTCGACGAGCACACTCGGCGCCTCGCCGGCGCCGGGCTGGGGGAGCACGGCCGGCGACGAGTACACCGATCCCTGGGGCGCCGAGGTCGCCGATCCCCACGTGCCCAGGTTCGGGATGTACCAGAAGTTGAGAAGGGAATTGCCCGGCCCCTGCACGAAGACACTGGGCGCGCCGTCGGCGTCGGCCTGGGTCAAGACGGCAGGGGCGGAGAAGGTCGAACCGCGTGGCCCCGACGTCCCCGACCCCCAGATGCCCGAAGACGGGATGTACCAGTAGTTGAGCAGGGAGTTGCCGGGCCCTTCGACGAAGACGCTCGGCGCCCCGTTCGTCTGCGGCACCACCACCGGCCCCGAGGAGACTCCGCCGGCCGCGATCTCCGCGGTGTCCCAGGTCCCGTTCACGTACCAGTAGTTCCACAGCGATCCCCCGGCGCCGGCGAAGAACACGCTCGGTTCGCCGTCCTGCTGGAGCATGACGACCGGACCGGAAGCGAGCCCGCCCCCGGTGAGCTCGGAGGACAGCCAGGTCCCGTTGGCGTACCAGTAGTTCCACAGCGACCCGCCCGCGCCTTCGACGAACACCGAGGGCTGGCCGTCGGGTTGCCCGACGACGTAGGACGCCACCGACCCCCACACCGGTGGGACCGGCGTGGCAACGGGCGGTGGCGGTGGTGGCGGTGGGGTCCCGCCCGGCCCGGCGAAGGCATGGACCTGGGTGCTCGAGGCGGCGAGCAGGAGCCCGTCGGCCACGGTCGGGGTGGGGAAGTGGTTGGCGACGGCCCCGATGGACAGGACGTAGGTGGCGGAACCCGTCGAAGGGTCGAGGCCGTAGAGCATCCCGTTGTTGTGGTCGATGGTCCACACCAGACCGCCGGCCACGATGGGGGCCCCGCCCGACCCGGTCGAGGTCTGCCAGCCCCTGCTCAATGTGGGCGGGCTGCCCGGTGTGACGGTGCTCATCACCACCCCGCTCAGACACGGTGAGTAGACGACGTCGCCCGACACGGCGCTGCCGCCGGCGACGTCGCTGCTGCAGTAGGAGCCCTGGGATGCGGCTTGCCCGCCGACACCGCCCGGAGACGCCTGGGAGACCACGTAGGCGATGTGCGACTTCCCGATCTGCAAGAGCAGGCCGTTGCCCATGAGAGCGGGTGAGGACGAGCCCAGATCGAGGTCCGACCCGTTGTCGCTGTACCAGGAGGACGGGGCGAAGTACTGCTCCACGGCGAGGCCCGAGCTGAGCTCGATCACCCCGTCGCTGTCGTCGTAGCTGTCGCTCGAGGAGTGAAAGGCGCTGTTCCCGGTGGCGAGCCAGATGTTGTTCGACCCGTCCACCACGGGAGCGGCGCCTCCCATCCAGATGGCGCCCTGGGAGTCCCCCGACGCCGCTGCCACCTCGAAGGTGCTCTGTGCGCCGCCGCCTTCGGGCACGCCCACCAGCCAGCCGTGGTAGCTCCCGCAGTCGCCGTCGTTGCCTCCGAAGCCGACGAGCACCCGGCCGGCGTCCAGGGCCAAGCCGGCGCGTTGCAACTGGGCGAGGGGGGTGGAGCCGGCGGGATCGACCACGGTGTCGAGCAGCGTGGCCCCGGTGGAGAGGTCGAGGCCCATCAGGTGGTGCGAAGCGTTGCTCGCCCCCGAGAGCTCATCTGCCACCACGAAGATCTCGTTGCGTGACGGGTCGATGACCGGCGTCGAGGTGATGCCCACCGAGGGCGAGATGTCGCCGCAGGGCAGGTCACCGCTCGGGACCGGGGTCGAGAGGTGGTTCGACCACTGCACAGCGCCGGTGTTGGCGGCCAGGGCGTACACCGTGTCGTTCTCGGTGGCCACGTAGACCAACCCGTTGTAGACGAGCGGTTCGCCGTAGATCTGGCCGTCGAGGGTGGGAGAGGCCCACGCCGCTGTGGGCGGGGACAACGAGGTCCCCGACGGGTCCACACCGCTGCCCAGCGCGTCCTGGTGGTAGACGGTCCAGTTGGAGCCGAATCCGGCCCGGGGCTGAACGGCGGTGGTGCCATCGGCGGAGGGGGCCCACGAGACCACGCTCAGGGCGCCGACGGTGACGGCGATGGCGACGACTGTTCTGCGCATGGCTCCTTGTACCACGGGGACCCGGTCGTCGTAGGTGCCGGTGTCGATGTTGTGCCGGCGGTGGTGCCGGGCAGCCCCGGGGTGCCTTACGCCGCCTTGACGGCGGCCACCAGTTTGGTGAGCGAGTCCTTGGCGTCGCCGAACAACATGGTGGTCTTGGGGTCGTACAACAGCTCGTTGTCGATGCCGGCGAAGCCGGGGCGCATGGAGCGCTTCAAGAAGATGATGTTCTCGGCTTCGTCGGCGTGCACGATCGGCATCCCGTAGATGGGGCTCCCCGGCGTGTTGTTGGCGGCCGGGTTCACGGTGTCGTTCGCCCCCACCACCAGGGCCACGTCGGTGGTGGGCATCTCCCGGTTGGCCTCTTCCATCTCCTCGAGCTGGTCGTAGGGGACGTTGGCCTCGGCCAGCA
>DMNK01000049.1:0-312 GCA_003453695.1 Acidimicrobiaceae bacterium
CGTCGGGGTTCACGCCCTTGTGGGGCTCCTTGCCGGTGAGGCCCTGGACCAGGTCCTGGATGGCGGGCATGCGGGTCGAGCCGCCTACCAGCACCACGTGGTCGATGTCGGACTTGGACAGCCCGGAGTCGCTGATGGCCTGCTCGAAGGGCCCCTTGCAGGCGTCCACCAGGTCGTGGGTGAGCTCGTTGAACTTGGCCCTCGTCAACTTGAGGTCCAGGTGCTTCGGTCCCTCGGACGTGGCGGTGATGAAGGGCAGGTTGATCTGCGTCTCCTGCACCGAGGACAGTTCGATCTTGGCCTTCTCGGCCG
>DMNK01000049.1:502-799 GCA_003453695.1 Acidimicrobiaceae bacterium
TGGCCTTCTCGGCCGCCTCCTTGAGCCGCTGCAGGGCCATCTTGTCGTTGGACAGGTCGACGCCCTCGGTGTTCTTGAACTCGGTCACCAGCCAATCGATGATGCGCTGGTCCCAGTCGTCGCCACCGAGATGGGTGTTGCCCGAGGTCGACTTGACCTCGAAGACGCCCTCGCCGATCTCGAGGACCGAGACGTCGAAGGTCCCGCCGCCGAGGTCGAACACGAGCACCGTCTGCTCCTTGGACTCCTTGTCCAGCCCGTAGGCGAGGGCAGCAGCGGTGGGCTCGTTGATGATGC
>DMNK01000049.1:1022-4020 GCA_003453695.1 Acidimicrobiaceae bacterium
GAAGTAGGCGGGGACGGTGATCACCGCCTGGCTGACGGTGTCGCCCAGGTACGACTCGGCGTCCCTCTTGAGCTTCTGCAGGATGCGAGCCGAGATCTCCTGGGCGTTGTACTTCTTCCCGTCGATCTCGACGGACCAGCTGGTCCCCATCTGCCGCTTCACGGACCGGATGGTGCGGTCCGGGTTGGTGATGGCCTGACGCTTGGCCACCTCGCCGACGAGTACCTCACCGGTCTTGGAGAATCCGACGACAGATGGCGTGGTGCGCGACCCCTCGGCATTGGGGATCACCACCGGGTCACCCGCCTCGAGCACGGACACCACGGAGTTGGTGGTGCCGAGGTCGATTCCGACGGCCTTGGGCATGAGCGTGTGCCTCCAGATCTGCTTCGCCACCGGTCGCCCCTGTGGCGCCGGCTTTCGATGGCTTGACTGCACTCAGGATAGCAATCTTGAGCGCCTATCTATCAACCCCCGGAGACGGCAGGATCTTCCCGAGTCCCCTCCACGAAAAGGTCCAGGTCAAAGGCAAAACAGGCAGCTGGCGGCAGTCCTCGGACGGGTGCTGCACCGGGGGTTGTCCCCCCACCGCACCGGGCATGGTCTTGCGCTGAGCCCTACGGTCTGCGAGAAGGGGGGCCGTGACAGCTCGGCACACTCATCTCGAACCGGGGGTCATCCGGGTGGAGACGCGCCCCGGCGCGCCGCCCGTCGTGACCCTCCACGGCGAGCTGGACCTGGCCAGCGTGGACGGCTTCAGGACCCAGCTCAAAGCCGTGGCCGAGCTGAGCTCGTCGGTGGTGGTCGACATGGCCGGCACGACGTTCATCGACGGCTCCGTCCTCGGTGCGCTGGCCGGTGCGAGTGCCTGGTTCCCTGGCGGCGTGGCCGTGAAGGGAGCATCGGGGATGGTGGCCAAGGTCTTCCGCCTGGGCAACATGGAGCACTTGCTGGCCGATTAGCCGATCGGACGCAAGCGTCGATCTATGGTGCGTCGGTGCCTGACCTGGTCTTCCTCCGCCACGGCGAATCGACGTGGAACGCCGAGAACCGCTTCACCGGCTGGACCGACGTCGATCTCAGCCCGAGGGGCGAAGAGGAGGCACGCTCGGCGGGGCGGCGGCTGGCCGAGGAGGCGGCATCAGGCCTCGACATCCAGGTGGTCCACACCTCGGTGCTCACCCGGGCGGTGCGCACCGCCAACCTCGCCCTCGACGAGATGGAACGGTCCTGGCTGCCGGCGCGACGGCACTGGCGGCTGAACGAGCGCCACTACGGGGACCTCCAGGGCAAGAACAAGGGGGAGACCGCCGAGCAGTTCGGCGAAGCCCAAGTGAGGCTGTGGCGGCGCAGCTACGACGTCCCCCCGCCGCCGCTGGCGCCCGAAGACCCCCGCCATCCCCGCCACGACCCCCGCTACCGCCGGCTGCCCGCATCGGCACTGCCGGCCACCGAGTGCCTGGCCGACGTGGTGCGGCGCATGGTGCCCTACTGGGAGGACGCCATCGTCTCCGATCTGCGCAGCCTGGGCTCAGTGCTCGTGGTCGCCCACGGCAACTCCATCCGCGCCGTGGTCAAGTACCTGAAGGACATCTCCGACGAGGACGTCGTGGGGTTGGAGATCCCCACCGGGATTCCCTGGCTGTTCCGGTTGGACGACCGGCTCGAGGTGGCCGAGGACCGCTTCCTCGGCGACCCGGCCGAGGTGGCAGCCGCCGCCGAAGCCGTGGCCCGTCAGGCCGACGTGCCCGCGGGCTGAGGACGCCGGCGCCGAGTCGTGAGCGGGGTGCGCCTGGGTTGACCCCTCAGAGGGCGTCGGCGCCGCGCTCGCCGGTGCGCACCCGCACCACCGAGTCGACGGGCACCACCCAGACCTTGCCGTCGCCGATCTTGCCCGTGGCAGCCGTGCGCACGATGGTGTCGACCACGGCGTCGGCCTCGGCGTCGTCGACGAGGATCTCGACCCGCAGCTTGGGGACGAAGTCCACCTCGTACTCGGCGCCCCGGTACACCTCGGTGTGCCCGCGCTGGCGGCCGAAGCCTTGCGCCTCGGTCAAGGTCATGCCCTGGATCCCCATGGTCTTGAGGGCGTCCTTCACCTCGTCGAGCTTGAACGGCTTGAGGACTGCCACGATGAGCTTCACGCTTGTCTCCCTCTCACGTGCCCGGCGCCGTCACGTACGATTCTCGGATTGTGCCCCGCCCAGCGACGTGGGTGGTGGCGAGGTGCCGGACGAGCCGGCGCCGATGCCGGCCAGCTCGAAGGCACCGGGCGCACCGCCGCCCACCCGCTCGGCGAAGCGCTCCTCCGGGAACGCCTCCTCGTCGTGGATGGCGAGGTCGCCGATCTCGAGCACGTCCTCCTTGTAGCGCAGGCCTCGCAGGACGAACCGGATGATCTGCATGATGACGAAGGTGGCGATCGCCGACCACGAGATGACGAAAATGGCCGCCCGGAACTGCTCCCACAACTGGTGGAAGGAGCCGGTGTACATGAGCCCTCCCACCGAGAAGGGCGTGCAGCTCGAGCTGGCGTGGGCGTACGCCCCGGGCGGCGTGTTGACGACCTGGCCGAACTTGTCCAGCGTGCCGCAGCCGAACTCGAGCATGTTGGGGTCGCCGAAGATGCCCAGCAGCAGGCCGCCGAGCAGGCCGGCCATGCCGTGGGTGTAGACGACGCCCAGAGCATCATCCACTTTGCTGAAGGGCCGGACCTTGGAGATGTAGTTCCAGGCGAACCACACGAAGCCCGAGCAGATGGCCCCCACGGCGAGGGCGCCCCAGCCGTTCACCCAGCCCGCACAGGGCGTGATCCCGACCAGGCCACAGATCATGCCGTTCACGCCGCCCAGGAACGTCGGTTTGCGGGCTTTCGTGAGCCAGGCGTCCATGCCCATCCATACGAGCACGCCCGTGGCGGTGGCCACGTTGGTGTTGACGACGGCGCTGGCCGCGCTCACCCCGGCGTAGTACGGGTCGCCACCGTTGAAGCCGTTCC
>DMNK01000049.1:4202-7778 GCA_003453695.1 Acidimicrobiaceae bacterium
CGTTCCAGCCCAGCCACAGGATGCCGGCCCCGACGGCCGCCATCACCAGGTTGTTGGGCAAGGCATGCTGCCGATCTCGTAGCAGGCGTGGTCCGAGGACCCACGCCGCCACGAATCCGGACACACCCGCCGACATGTGGATGACGAAGCCGCCCGAGAAGTCGAGCGAGCCCTCCTGGGCGAAGTAGCCGCCGCCCCACAGCAAGAAGGCGTCGATGGCGTAGACGAAGGTCGACCACAGCGGGACGAGCAGGCACCAGGCGCTGAACTTGATCCGCCCCAGCACGCTTCCCAGGAACAGAAGCGGCGTGATCGCGGCGAACACGAACTGGAAGAAGGCCAGCGACACCACGGGGAAGTGGAAGGGGATGGCCGTATTGGCCGCCGAGACGGCCTGGCTCTGCTCGTTCAGGGCGTCGGTGATCTGGCCCGGCTTTCCGACCAGGTTGTCGAAGAAGTGCTTGAGGGTCCCGACGTGGTTGACGCCCGAGGCCGGTTGCTGGGTCCACAAGCCGTTGTGGACGCCGCCTCCCAGCGAGGTGCCCCCGAAACCCATCTTGTAGGACCACAGCACCCAGGCGATGAGCACGAGCGAGAAGCCGGCGAACATCATGGCGAGCACGTTGACCGCCCACTTCTTCTGGACGATCGAGGCGTAGAGGACGGCCAGGGCGGGCAGGCTCATGAGCCCCACGAACGTGGCGGCCACGATCTGCCACGTGTTGTCGCCCGTGTTGAGCCAGCTGGGATAGGGGACCGGTACTGCTCCGGCTAGCAGATGCACGACTCGCGTACTCCTCTCCTGCTGCGCTCGGGCGCAGGTCGTCGATGTGCATCACCGAAAACCCGACGCCGCGTAGACCAAGGCCGCGGCAGCTCCTCCGCCCTGGCACCGCCAAGGATGGCCGGTCAGGATTTCGGACCCGTCACGCCCGTGTTACCAGCGTGTGAACAGACGCCGAGGGCCACGACTTCCGACGCCGGGAAGTCTCACCGGCGTTACCATCACCGCATTCCCGGCGCCGTCCCTTCCTCGTCCGGTCCACCGGTTTCGGCGCTGCGCGGCGCCCGTGTCGACGTCGACCCCCGTCGCGCTGGGGGCGTGGTCATCGTCCTGGCACTGGTGTCGGCCGTCGTCGCCGCCCTTTTCCTCCTCGTGGCTGCCGTGCAGAAGAACGACCGCATCACCGCCTTCCAGCACGACGGCGTCCCGGTCCAGGTCACGGTGGCGGGCTGCCGGGGGCTGCTCGGTGGCAGCGGGAGCAACCCCGTGGGCTACTCCTGCTGGGGCAGCTTCACCCTGTCAGGACGTCACTTCCGCGAGGGCATCCCGGGCGACGCGCTGCTCGCCCCCGGGTCGCAGCTCAGCATGCTCACCATCGCCGGCGACTCCGGGCCCCTGGCCGCCCCGGGTGTGGTGGCCCGTGAACAGCCCTCGGCGGGTGCCTACGTCCTGCCGGCCGTGCTCTTCGCCGCCGTGGCCTCGACAGCGACAGCACTGGCCCTGCGGCGCCGTGCTCGTCAGCCGGCGTTGCGCTCCTTGCGGGGCTTGGGCGCGGGAACGCGCCTTGGTGAGGCCACCCGCGGCGTGTAGCGCTTGTTGGCCCCGGGCGGCGGCGCCCCGCTGGTGGGGCGGCGCCCCGGACCGCCCTTGACCGCGGTCGTGTAGGCCTGGTGGGCCCGGTAGGCGCGCACCAAGAACCACGCCCCGGCCAGGACGAAGGGGATGCCGAATCCCCACCAGTGCAGGTTGAAGATGGCGAGCCCGTAGAGGGCGGTGGCGATCCCGGTGTAGAGCCGGCGCCGTAGCAACGACGTGACCAGGATGATGGCCGCCAGGGCGATGAGCACCAGCTCGAGCTCGTGGGCGAGCGCCGTGCTCACGTGGGCGGGGTTGGGCCGTCCGCTCGGGAGGTAGGCAGCCGGATTGTTGCCCAGTTGGTGGGCCGTGACCAGGATGGCGATGACCCCGGCCAGCGGCGCCAGCGACAGACCGATGAGGCGCTCCTGGTCGTCGGAGTACCTGGCCGCGTCGAGCTCTTCGACGCTGAGGTCCTCGGGGCGAGGGGGGCTCGCGCTCTTCTGGGCCTTGGCCGGGTCGACCGGCTTCAAGAAGGCTCGCTCCAAGCGATCTTTGAGAGGTGGCTTGTCGGCGCGTCCCAGGCGCGGGAGGCGAAGCAGGGTGCGCTGCCAGAAGCTCAGGTCGGGAGCGGCGTCACCTTCCGAGGGTCCGGAGGCGGTGGCGGGCATCGGTGAAGGGTACCGCGCCCTTCGCCGCGGGCGGCGGGCGCCGCCGCCCGCCAGGGCGGGGTTGGGCGGGGAGAAACGGCCCTGGATTAGCCTCTGGCCATGGCGGCAAGGACACGAGAACTCGACCTGGGCGACATCTGGCTCTTCTCGGCATGCTCAGCCGGACAGCTCAGGACCATCAGGCGGCAGGTGGAGGAGGTCACCGTCCCGGCGGGAAAGGTGCTGGTCGAAGAGGGCACCGTCGGGCGGGAATTCTTCTTCATCGTGGAAGGTACGGCCACGGTCAAGGTGGGCGGCCGGAAGGTGGCCACCTTGGGGCCCGGCAATTACTTCGGAGAGCTGTCGCTCCTCGACCACAAGCCCCGGTCGGCGACGGTGGCGTCGGACACCGACATGGTGTTGCTCGTGCTCGACCAGCGCCGCTTCAACGGCTTGCTCGACGAGCTGCCCACCCTCGCCCACAAACTGCTGGCCGCCATGGCCCAGCGCATCCGGGAAGCGGACGCCAAAGCCGTCAACTGACGGCGGCCGGGGGTCAAGGCGCCGCCGGCGTGGCCTGACGATCGGTGTCGGCCGTCCCCCCGTTGGGTGAGGAGCCGTAGGACTGCTCCACCACCTGGGAGATGTCGAGGACCTTCACCTCGTCCTCTCGCTGCCGGGCCCGCACGGCGTCGTCCAGCATGATCAGACAGTAGGGACAGGCGGTGGACACGACGCCGGCGCCGGTACCGAGCGCCTCGTCGGTGCGCTCCAGGTTGACCCGCTTGCCGATGGTCTCCTCCATCCACATGCGGGCGCCCCCGGCGCCGCAGCAGAAACTGCGCTCCTTGCACCGGTGCATCTCGATCTGCTCGACACCCTCGATGGCGTCGAGCACCTGCCGAGGTTCGTCGAACACCCGGTTGTGACGGCCCAGGTAGCAGGGGTCGTGATAGGTGACCTTGGCGTCCATCGAACCAGGAGACAGCCGGCCTTCCGCCACCAGGTGACCGAGGAGCTGCGAGTGGTGGATGACGTCGAAGTTGCCTCCCAGATCCGGATACTCACGCCCCAGAGCATTGAAGCAGTGCGGGCACGACGCCACCACCTTCTTGGCGCCCGTCTCGTTGAGGGTCGTGATGTTGGCCTTGCCCATCTCCTGGTAGAGGTACTCGTTGCCGAGCCGGCGGGCGGGATCGCCCGAGCACGACTCGCGCGGCCCCAATATGCCGAAGCGGACCCCGGCCCGGTGCAGCAGCCGCGCCGTGGCCTGGGTGGCCTTGCGGGCCCTCTCGTCGAGGGCGCCGGCGCAACCCACCCAGTACAGGTACTCGATGTCGTCGGGGA
>DMNK01000158.1:0-5221 GCA_003453695.1 Acidimicrobiaceae bacterium
AAGCAGTCCGGCATCGGCCGGGAAGCCGGCACGTTCGGGTTGGAGGAGTTTCTCGAGGTCAAGGCCCTGCAGCGCTGAGCGGCGGTTCGCTGTCGCTCGCGGTCGTCGTCGCCACGAGGGACCGTCCCGCCAAGCTGCACGACTGCCTGGGCGCCTTGAGCCGCTCGAGGCGGCGACCCGAGCGGGTGGTGGTGGTGGACTCGGCCTCCACCGACGACCGGACGGCGGCCACCGGCCGGGAGGCGGGCGCGGAGCTGGTGCGGTGCTCGGTGCCCGGCACCAGCCGGGCCCGCAATGCCGGGTTGGCCGGCGTCGACGAGGAACTCGTGGCCTTCACCGACGACGACTGCTTGGTCAGCCCGGACTGGACCACGGCGCTCGTGGCGGCGTTCGCCGAGGACGCCGGTGCCGCGTTCGTGACCGGACAGGTGCGTGCCGACGCCGACGTGCACCGCCGCGCCTGGCTCGCCGTCTCGCTCACCACCGATGCTCGGCCCCGGCGTCTCGGCCCCGGCGACGATCCGAGCACCTTCGGCCACGGGGCGAACATGGCGTGGCGAAGACGCGAGCTGGAGCGCATCGGCGGCTTCGACGAGTCGATGGGACCGGCCACATCGCTGCGGGCAGGAGAAGACGTGGACGCCTGGTGGCGCGCCCTCCGTGCTGGGATGACGGGCTTCTACACCCCGGAGGCCGTCGTCGTCCACCGCCAGTGGCGATCGCGGCGGGCGGCGCTGCGATCCCACTACGGATACGGCGTGGGTGCCGGAGCACTCGCCGTCAAGCGCTACCGCACAGCCGCCGTCCAAGGGCGAGCGGGGGCCCGTCGTCAGCTTCTTCGTGGCCTCGTGCTCGACGAGGGGCTCGGTCCCGTGTGGCGGTCGGTGCGTCAGGGACACGAGATCGGCGCCGCCGCCAACGCGCTCATGTTCCTGGGAGGCCTCGAGGGCGCCCGTCGGGCGGCGAGGTTGGCGGTCGTGGACGGCCGTTTCACCCCCGACCTCGACGGGCAGAGCTGAGGGTTCGTTGCTCAGCCGCCCATGGCGTGCACGCCGCCGTCGACGTGCAGCAGTTCGCCGGTCGTCATGGGGAAGAGGTCGGAGAGCAGCGCCACACACGCCTTGGCCACCGGCTCGGCGTCGGTCACGTCCCAGCCCAGGGGGGCCCGTTCCCCCCAGGTGTCCTCGAAGGCGGAGAAGCTCGGGATGGACTTGGCGGCCATGGTCCGCACCGGACCGGCTGCCACCAGGTTGACCCGCACCCCGTGGCCGCCGAGGTCGCGGGCCAGATATCGGCTCAGCGACTCGAGCGCCGCCTTGGCGACGCCCATCCAGTCATAGGCGGGCCACGCCACCCGGGCGTCGAAGTCGAGCCCCACCACTGACGACGAGCCCGCCGCCTTGAGCAACGGTGCAGTCGCCTCCACCAAGGCCTTGAGGGAATACGTCGACACGTGCAGCGCTTCGCTCACGTCGTCCCAGCCGGCCCGCAGGATGTCGCCGCCCAGACAGTCCTGAGGGGCGAAGCCGATGGCGTGGAGCAAACCGTCCAGTCGTCCCCACCGCTCGCCGAGCAGCTGTGCCGCCGACTGCAGCTGTGCCGGCTCGGTGACGTCGATCTCCAGGACGTCGACGTCGCCGGGGAGCTTGCGCGCCGTGCGTCGCGTGAGCGACAACCCTCGTCCCGCGCCCGACAAGACCACCTCTGCGCCTTCGGCCAATGCCGAGCGCGCCACCGAGAAGGCCAGCGAGGCGTCCGTCAGCACGCCGGTGATCAAGATGCGCTTGTCGCTGAGCAGTCCCACGAGCGGCGACCCTATCCGACGGGACATCGGCCCCTGCCGGGGAGCGTGCGCTCGCCCGGCGCTGTGCAAGGCTGCGACGGTGCGTGTGGGCATCCTGGGAGGGACGGGTCCCTTGGGACGCGGGCTGGCGGCGCGATTGGCCGCCGCCGGCACCGAGGTCGTCATCGGGTCGCGCCAGGACGAGCGGGCCACCGCCACCGCCGGCGCCATCCTCGAGGCGTGGCCGGGACGAGGACTGCGGGTGACCGGCGCCCTCAACGAAGAGACCGCCGACACCGACATCGTCGTGCTCGCCCCGCCCTGGGACGCGGCCGTGCCGACCGCCCGCCAGCTCGAGGGCCGACTCCGGGGCAAGGTGGTGGTCTCGGTGGCCAATGCCCTGGTGCGCCAAGGCCGGGAGATGCACGCCCTGGTGCCGCCCCGGGGATCGCTGGCATCCGGCGTTCAGGCCGCCCTGCCCGCTTCCGCCGTGGCCGCCGCCGGGCATCACCTGCCTGCCGACACACTGGCAGACCTCGACGCCCGCCTCGAGGCCGACGTCCTCGTGTGCGCCGACGACGCCGAGGCCAAGTCGGCGACGATGGCGTTGTTCACAGCCATCGAAGGGCTACGGGCACTCGACGCCGGAAGCCTGGCGTCGGCCTCTGCCGTCGAGGCCTTCACGGCCGTGCTCGTCACCTTGAACATGCGCTACAAGGGCCATGCGACGCTGCGGCTGCGTGGCGTCGACGGGACCGGCGCTTGACCGGCGGCACCGACATGCACATGCGGCTGTTCGACACGGCGCAGCAGGAGGTGGTGCCTTTCGCCCCCGGCCGAGACGTCACCTTGTATTCCTGCGGGATCACCCCCTACGACGCCGCCCATCTGGGGCACGCCTTCGTGTTCCTCACCTTCGACCTCCTGCAGCGGCGGCTGCTCGATGCCGGGTACCGGCCCAAGCTCGTTCGCAACATCACCGACGTGGACGACGACATCCTGCGGCGGGCCCGCGAGCTGGGCGTGCACTACCTGGACCTGGCCGCCGAGGAGATGGCTCGGTTCGACTCCCAGGTCGCCGCCCTCGGCCTGCTCTCGGTGGCGAGCGAGCCCCGGGCCACCTCGGCCATCCCCGAGATCCTGTCGTTGGTGGGTGCGCTGTTCGAGGGCGGCCACGCCTATGAATCGGGTGGGGCGGTGTACTTCGACGTGTCGACCTTCGCCCGCTACGGCCAGCTCAGCCATCTGCCCCGCCCGGAGATGCTGCGCCTCGCCGCCGAACGCGGGGGCAACCCCGACGACCCCAACAAACGCGATCCGCTGGACTTCGTGCTGTGGCAGCCCTCCGCCTCCGACGAGCCCTCCTGGCAGTCGCGGTGGGGGCCGGGACGGCCGGGCTGGCACATCGAGTGCTCGGCGCTGGCGATGCGCGAGTTGGGGGCCACCGTCGACCTGCACGGAGGCGGGACCGACCTCATCTTCCCCCACCACGAGTGCGAGGCGGCCCAGTCCGAGTCGGTGACGGGCAAGGTCTTCAGCCGCCACTGGCTGCATGCCGGCATGGTCGGGCTGGACGGCACCAAGATGTCCAAGTCGCTCGGGAACCTGGTGTTCGTGGGCGACCTCTTGAAGGAGTGGGAGCCCCAGGTGATCCGGCTGGCGCTCCTCGCTCATCACTACCGGACGGATTGGGACTGGCACTCCTCGGAGCTGGAGCGGGCCGCAGCGCGCCTGGAGCGGTGGCGTGCCGCCGGGGCCGGAGACGGGGGGGCGGAGCAGGTGCGGGCACGTCTCGACGACGACCTCGACGCTCCCGGTGCCCTTGCCGTCCTGGACGAGGCCGCGGCGCGCGGCACCGGCGTCTCTTCGGGTGCCGCCCTGCTCGGCATTAGCCTCTTCTGATGTCCGACGACATCTCGATCCGGCTTCCTGACGGCTCCACGCGCACGCTGCCGTCCGGCTCGACGGCGCTCGACCTGGCCGGCTCCATCGGCCGCCGCCTGGCGGCGGCAGCGGTGGCGGCAGTGGTGGACGGCCACGAGGTGGATCTCACCGCGGCGCTGCCCGACGGGGCGCAGGCAGCCATCGTGACGGCCGACTCCGACGCCGGACGCACCGTGCTTCGGCATTCCACGGCCCACGTGATGGCCCAGGCCGTGCTCCGGCTGTGGCCCGGTGCCCGCTACGCCATCGGGCCCGCCATCGAGGACGGTTTCTATTACGACTTCTCGCTGCCGGGAGGAGCCACCTTCTCGGACGAGGACCTGGGCCGCATCGAGGAGACGATGCGGGCCATCGTCGCCGAGGACCAGCCCTTCGCTCGAGAGGAGCACACGGTGGCCGAGGGCCTCGAGCTCTTCGGTGACCAGCCCTTCAAGCGCGAGATCATCGAAGGAGTCGGTGCCGGTGCCGATGCCGAGCTCGACGCCGAGGCGGCCATGGACATTGTGCCGGGGACCACGGTGAGCATCTACCGCAACGGCGACGGCTTCCTCGACCTGTGCCGGGGCCCGCACGTGCCTTCCACGGGACGGCTCGGGCCCTTCAAGCTGTTGCGGGTGGCGGGTGCCTACTGGCGGGGCGACGAGAAACGTCCCCAGCTGCAGCGCATCTACGGCACGGCCTGGGAATCGGACCAGGCGCTGTCCGACTATCTGCACCGCCTCGAGGAGGCCGAGCGGCGGGATCATCGCCGCATCGGCGCCGAGCTGGACCTGTTCTCGTTCCCGTCGGAGATCGGGTCCGGATTGCCCGTCTTCCATCCCAAAGGCGGCACCATCCGGCGCATCATGGAGGACTATTCGAGGCGTCGGCACGCCGAGTCCGGATATCAGTTCGTCTACACACCGCACATCACCAAGGGCGAGCTCTTCGAGACATCCGGCCACCTGGACTGGTTCGCCGAGGGCATGTTCCCCCCCATGGAGCTCGACGAGGGCCACCCCTACTACGTGAAGCCCATGAACTGCCCGTACCACATCCTCATCTACCGGAGCCGGCAGCGCTCGTACCGGGAGCTCCCGCTGCGGTATTTCGAATTCGGCAGCGTCTACCGCTACGAGAAGTCCGGCGTGGTGCACGGGCTCACCCGGGTGCGGGGCATGACCCAGGACGACTCCCACATCTTCTGCACGGTGGAGCAGATGGACGAGGAGCTCAAGTCGGTGTGCCGCTTCGTGCTCGACCTGCTGCGCGACTTCGGTCTCGAGGACTTCTATCTCGAGCTCTCCACCAAGCCGGAGGGCAAGGCGGTGGGCACGGACGAGGAGTGGGACCGAGCCACGGCCGCACTCGAGGTGGCGGCCGACGAGATGGCCCTGGAGCTGGTGCGCGACGAAGGGGGAGGCGCCTTCTACGGGCCCAAGATCTCGGTCCAGGCCCGCGACGCCATCGGCCGTCACTGGCAGGTGTCGACCATCCAGCTCGACTTCCAGGAGC
>DMNK01000158.1:5412-25882 GCA_003453695.1 Acidimicrobiaceae bacterium
TCCAGCTCGACTTCCAGGAGCCGCAGCGCTTCCACCTCGAGTACGTCGGCGCCGACAACGCCCGCCATCGGCCCGTCATGATCCACCGGGCGCTGTTCGGGTCGGTGGAGCGCTTCTTCGCCATCCTTCTCGAGCACTACGCCGGCGCCCTTCCCACCTGGTTGATGCCTGTGCAGGTGGCGGTGTGCCCGGTGCGCGACGACCACGACGGCTATGCGCGGTCCGTGGCCGGCGCCTGTCAGGCAGCAGGGTTGCGGGCCGAGCTCGACGTCGCAGACGAGCCGCTCGGCGCTCGCATCAGGCGGTGGAAGCTGGAGAAGGTTCCCTACGTGCTCGTGGTCGGAGACGACGACGTGGCAGCATCCACGGTGGGCGTCAACCGTCGCGGTGCCGAGCGACCGGAGCGGAGCGTGCCCCTGGCCGGGTTCGTGGAGTCGGTCGTGGATGAGGTGGACTCTCGGCGATGAGCCTGGAGCAGCTGTGGGCCGGGTGGCGGCTCGAGTACGTGCAATCGGCCAGCGCCGCCGAACGTCTCGGGGCCGACGACGGGTCCGGCTGTGTGTTCTGCCGCATCGTCGCCAGCGGGCCCCCGTCCGAGGAGAACGGGATCGTCTGGCGTGACGCCCTCAGCCTGGCGGTGCTCAACCTCTACCCCTACGCCAGCGGACATCTGCTGGTGATGCCCGTTCGGCACGTGGCCGGGCTGCACGAGCTCACGCCCGAGGAGTCGGTGTCGCTGTGGGAGGCGACCCGAACGGCCCTTGCCGCCATCGCCGATGCCTACGACCCGGACGGGTTGAACATGGGCGGCAACCTGGGCCGTGCCGCCGGAGCCGGGATCCCCGGCCATGTGCATCTGCACGCGCTGCCCCGCTGGAGTGGCGACACGAACTTCATGACCACCGTGGCAGGCGTCCGGGTCATGCCGGAGTCGCTCACCGAGAGCTGGCGCCGGTTGCACGGCGCCTGGACGGTGAGCTGACGGCAGAACCGAGAACACGAGCGGCAACAGCACAAAGAGGTAGCAAGAGCAGCCGCTGATGCTGCGGGCGGCCCAAGGCCCGGTCAACTCTCGTTGGACCAACTAAGGGCGAAAGACCCTGGCGCCGATAGGCAGAGGGCGGGGTATGCATGACAACCGCCACGCGCTCCTCGGCGTGTGTCGCCCCCCCCGATTTCGAAGAGCTATGGACCGCCAAACCTCCACTCGACTGTCCGGGCGCGCCAGGGTCGGGTCCGTCGCCGCCGTTGTAGCCTCGTGTGTGGCGCTGGTCCTCGGGCTCGCCGCAGCCGGCGGACCGGCACTGGCATCGGCGACCAGATCCGGCCCCCGATCCAACCCCACCACCACGACGTCCACGACCTCCGCCCCCGCCCGGCAGAGGACCGGGGCGAGCTCGTCGACCACGTCGACCACGACGACCCAGCCGACCCACTCGACCACCACGACCACGACGTCGGCACCCGGCCCCTCGGGTCCCGGTTCGGGTCCGAACCTCCTCACCGGGAAGGCCGCCACCTTCAGCGGCACCACGGGAGGCTGGGAAGGCATCAACTCGGCCCTGTCGTGGGCGAGCACCCCGGCGTCGACGGCGAACGGGTCGCTGCAGATGACGGGCAAGGCCACGTCGTGGGTCGAGGCCTGGTCCCCCTTCCCGCCTTCGGGGTCAGCGCCGGCGGCGAAACCGGCGCAGAAGTTCACCGGTGACCTGTCGGTGTACCTGACGGGGGCCCCTGAGCCCATGGCGGTCGGCATCGCCTTCCTCAACGCCTCCAACGCCGAGGTGGGCGCCGTGTTCGGACAGTCCGTCACCCCGGCCGCCTCGTCGTGGACCTCGCTCCCCGAGGTCGCCGCCGTGGCGCCCGCCTCCACGACCTCGGTCATCGTCGGGGTCGTGGCGTTCGCGTCGTCGGTCGGACAGGCCTTCTACATCGAGTCGCCGGTGTTGGAGGCGCTCGGCGCCGGACTGCCGGCCGTGGTCGGCCCCCTGCACACGGCCGGGAACCAGATCATCCAGGCCAACGGGAGCCCGGTCACGCTCCAAGGAGTGGTCCTCCAGGGCCTCGAGGACGAGGCCTACCTGAACGATCCCGGTGTCACCCAGGACGCTGTCGTGCAAGCGAAGGTGTGGGGAGCGAACTTCGTCCGGGTCCCGCTGGGCGAGCAGTTCTGGCTCTCGTCCAACTGCGATTACGTCTCGAGCTACCAGTCCGCCGTGGACCAGGTCGTCAACTGGATCACCTCCATGGGCATGGTGGCGCTGCTCGACCTCCACACCAACACGGTGGACGGGTGCGAGGGAGGGACGGAGAACAACATGGCCGACGAGGCCCAGTCACCGACCTTCTGGAGCGAGGTGGCGCAGCGCTACGGCAACCCGGCGTCTGTCCAGTACAACCCGCTCGTGGCCTTCGACCTGTACAACGAGCCGCACGACGTCTCGAACTCGGTGTGGCTGAACGGTGGCCAGACCACCGACACCTACGCGCCCTACCAGACCTACCAGGCGGCGGGGATGCAGCAGCTCTACGACAGTGTGCGCGGCGCCAACGCTCAGAACCTCGTCTTCGTGAGCGGCACCAACTGGGCCAACGACCCACCGGCGCAGCTCGTGAACGGCACGAACATCGTCTACGCCGCCCACTACTACACCTGCCCCAACAGCGCGCCACCGGCCTGCTCCAATGCCAACCCCTACGACCCGTCACAGGACCTGAACCTGTGGCTTCCACTGTCGCAGACACAGCCGGTCATGGTCACGGAGTTCGGGTGGCCCAGCGACCAGGACGGCACGTACACGGGCAACGTGATCGCCTATGCAAGGGCCCACGGCTGGGGATGGTCCGCCTTCGCCTGGCAGCAGGTGCACGACTACGGCGGCTTCACCTTCGAGACCTTCCTGTCCAACGGCACCGCCGAACCGGAGCCGTCGGGGGTCCCCGTCCTCCTGGGACTGTCCTCCGGGTGATCCGCCGAAGCCGTCAGTCCGCCTTCGGCTTCACCAACCTGTCCACCAAATTGGACGGCACCACGTCGTAGTGGTCGTGCTCCGCTGCGAAATGGCCCCGGCCGCCGGTGAGCGAGCGTAGGTCGACGGCGTAGCGCTGGATCTCGGCCGTGGGCACGATGGCGGTGATGACCTGGTAGCCGCCGATCGTGTCGGTTCCCTGGACGCGGCCTCGGCGGGAATTCAAGTCTCCGAGGATGTCGCCCTGCATGGTGGCCGGCACGGTGACCTCGAGACGGCTGAGCGGCTCGAGCAGCACCGGGTTCGCCTTGGCCGTCGCCTCCTTGAAGGCGATCGATCCCGCCATCTTGAAGCTCATCTCGGAGGAGTCGACCGGGTGGTACTTGCCGTCGAAGCAGGTCACCTGGACGTCCACCACGGGATATCCGTAGGGACCGCCCTGGCCCATCGCCTCCATCACACCCTTCTCCACGGCGGGGATGTACTGCTTGGGGATGGCACCACCCACCACCTCGTCGACGAAGTGGAACCCCTCCCCGCGTTCGAGCGGAGCGATGCGGATGCTGGCCACACCGAACTGCCCGTGGCCGCCCGTCTGCTTCTTGTACTTGCCCTCGGCCTCAGCCGGCTGGGTGATGGTCTCCCGATAGGGGATGAGCACCTCTTCAGTCCCGACCTCCACGCCGAACTTGCGGGCCAGGCGCTCCGCGGCGATGGACAGGTGCGTCTCACCGGTGCCGCGCAGCAGGGTCTGGTGCGTCTCGTCGACGCGCTCCACGACGAGGGCAGGATCCTCCTCCTGGAGTCGGTGGAGGCCGGTCATGAGCTTGTCCTCGTCGCCCTTGGACTTGGGCCGGATGGCGATGGACAGCACGGCCGGCTCCGGAGGGAGCGACGGCACCACCACCGGCGTCCCCTTGGGGGCGAGCGTGTCCCCGGTGGCCGTGTCGGAGAGCTTGGGCACGGCCACGATGTCTCCGGCCAACGCCTCGGAAACCGGCTCCGTCTCCTTGCCCCGCAGCATCTGCAGGACATGGAGCCGCTCGTCGGTGTGGGTGCGCGGGTTGGTGAGCACCGTGTCGGGCCGGATGGTGCCCGAGACCACCCGCAAGAGCGAGATCTTCCCGACGTAGGGGTCCGAGATGGTCTTGAACACCCGGGCCAGGGGCTGGGCGGCGGGGTCGGGTGCCACCTCGGTCGTGGTCCCACCGGCCGTGACCTCGATGGGAGGACGAGACTGCGGTGACGGCCCGATCTCCGCCAGCAGGCTGGCCAGGCGGTCGATGCCCACGCCGGTGACCGCCGACCCGCACACCACCGGGAACACCAGGCCCTGGGACAGGCCGCCGGCCAGTGTCGCCTCCAGCTCCTCGGTGGAGGGGATCTCGCCGTCCAGATAGCGCTCCATGAGGGCGTCATCACCGACGACGATCCCCTCGACCAGCTGCTCGCGCACTTGGTGTTCCAGGTCGGCCAGGTCGTCGGGGATGGGGCCGGTGGTCGGGGTGCGGCCTTCGTAGAGGATGGCGCTGTCGGTGAGCAGGTCGGCGACCCCCCGGAAGTCGGCTTCCTCGCCCACGGGCAGCTCCAGGGGGGCGATGCCGGCGCCGAAGCGGTCGCGCAGCGTCGACAGAGTCCGGTCGAAGCTGGCCCGCTCCCGGTCGAGCTTGTTCACGAACACCAGCCGGGGCAGCCCCAGGTCCGACGCCAGGGACCAGGCCAGCTCGGTCTGGGGCTCCACGCCTTCCACGGCGCTGACCACCACCACCACGAGGTCGGCGACCGAGCAGGCGGCGCGCACCTCGCCGAAGAAGTCGGCGTACCCCGGCGTGTCGATGAGGTTCACCTTCGTGTCACCGACGGTGAAGGGGGCCATGGCGAGCGACAGTGAGAGGTGGCGCTTGGTCTCCTCGGGCTCGAAGTCGGTGACGGTGGTGCCGTCGTCGACTCTGCCCTGGCGGGTGGTGGCGCCGCTGCAGAACAGAAGGGCTTCGGCCAGCGTCGTCTTCCCGGAACCGTTGTGCCCGACCAGGGCCACGTTGCGGATGCGGGACGGCGGATAGCTGGGCACTTGCGGCGCACCTCCCCCTGTGGAGCGGCGCCCAGGCGGCGCCGGTCGAAGCAGCCTACAAGCGCCCTCCGATGGCCGTCGGGGGGTGGATGGTAACCTGTGAGCAGGAGCGTTTCGGAGGAGAACCCCCCTCATGCTCGATGGCCGCTGGCGCCATGCCGTGGACCGCAGCACCCAACCCGTAGGCCGTGCTCTCGTCCGGCTGCACGTCACCGCCGACGTGCTCACCGCCGTGGGCTTGGTCATGTCGGCCGTCACGGGGGTTGTCGTGGCCTCGGGTCATCTCGTGTGGGGCATCGTGCTGCTGTTCCCGACCGGGCTCCCCGACTTGTTCGACGGTCCGGTGGCCAAGGTGTCCGGGACGGCCTCGGTGCGAGGCGCCTTCTTCGACTCGGTGGCGGACCGGGTGGCGGACACCCTCATCCTGGGCGGCATCTCCTGGTACCTGGTCGTCCGCCACCACGGCACCGCCGCGCTGCTGCCCTTCGCCATCCTGGCCGTCACCCAGCTCATCTCCTATCAACGCGCCAAGGCCGAGCTCCTCGGGCTGTCCGCCAAAGGCGGGCTCATGGAGCGCGCCGAGCGCTTCATCATCCTCGGCGTCTGCTTCATGGCCGGCGCCGTCTCGCCGGCCGCCTTCGTCCCGGCGCTCTGGGGCTATCTGAGCCTCGTGAGCCTCACCGCGGTGGGCCGCTTCGCCCGGGTGTGGGGCGAGGCGGAAGGCCCCATCCGCCCGGCGCGCACCGAGCGCCCGGCCCGGCTGCGTCGCCTCCAGCACCAGCGCGGGACGAGGCGCGCCAAGGTCGCCTGGCGGGAGTCCGGCGCCTTCCGCCCTCTTCGGCCCAGTGAGCCATTGGCAGCGAGATGGCGGGCCTGGCGTGAAGCCGAGGCGACGGCACGCGCTGCTCGCCAGCAGCGACGGGCCTCGGCACGCGCTCGGCTCCGCTCGGGCCGGCACTTCGGTCGCGGCGACTACTGACATCGCCGACCTCTCCTATCTGACTTACCGCTCGGCGGGAGAGCTCCTCCGCCGGCTCCCCGAGCCCCTTGCCGACACCGGGGCTGTCGCCGTGTCGTCGGTGCTGGCCCGGCTGCCGTCAGAGACGTCGGCGACCTACGTCCGTCACCTCGAGCGCGTGCTCGGGCGTCCAGTGAGCACGAGCGAGGCTCGGGCATGGGTCAGGCGCGCCTACCGCAGCTACGCCCGGTACTGGTTCGAAGGAGCGCGGCTGCCCTTCGTCGATCCCAAGGTGATCGAGGCGCGCATGACGGTCAGCGAGGGATGGGAGGCGTTCGTCGCCGGCATGGCGGCCGGGAAGGGCCTCGTCCTCGCCCTGCCGCATGTGGGCAGCTGGGAGTGGGGAGGGGCGTGGCTGGCCCTGAAGGGCTACCCGATGACGTCGGTGGCCGAGCCGCTGTCCTCGACCGAGCTCTACGACTGGATGGTGCGCCAGCGTCAGGGCATGGGGCTCGAGATCGTGAAGCTCGGCAACGACGCCGGCCCGGTCTTGCTGAAGACGCTGCGGGGCGGGGGCCTCGTCGGGCTCCTGTGTGACCGTGACGTCGCCGGGGGAGGGGTGGAGGTCGAGTTCTTCGGTGAGCGGACCCGTCTTCCCGCCGGCCCCGCCACTCTGGCCCTGCGCACGGGCGCCACCCTCATGGTGGGTGCCGTCTACAGCGGGCCGGGCAAGAACCACACCGCCGCACTGCTTCCTCCCATCGACGTGACGAGGCAGGCAGGGCTGCGAGCCGACGTGGCCCGCCTCACGCAGACGGTGGCACAGCAACTCGAAGAGCTCATTCGCCGGGCCCCCGAGCAGTGGCATCTCTTTCAACCGAACTGGCCGTCGGACCCGGGGTGGGAGGAGAGCGTCATGGGCCGGGCCACTCCGTCGTCCGCCGCGCTCTGAGGACGGCGTCTCAGGAGACCGACCGGTCTCCTTGCCACCGGTCTCATCCGTCGTCCACGCTGTGCGACGTGAACGAAGGCAGCGATCTGGGCGTCGTCATCCCGACGCAGAACCGCTGGAGCGTGCTCGAACGGACGGTCGAGGCGCTGCGACGCCAGACGGTGACGGGCTTTCAGCTGGTGGTCGTGGTGGACAAAGGGGCCCAGCCACCGTCCTTCCTGAACGGCGTCCAAGTGGTGGAGCGCTCGCAGGGAGGAGTCAGCGCAGCTCGCAACACCGGGTTGGCAGCCACCACCCTTCCGATTGTCCTGTTCCTCGGGGACGACACCATTCCCGACGTCGACCTGGTGGCACGACACTTGGCCGTGCACCGGCGACACCCCCAAGCAGAGGTGGGGGTGCTCGGCGCCGTCCGCTGGCACCCCGAGGCCGCCCGGGGCCGGCTGCAGCGGTGGCTGGAATGGTCGGGAAACCAGTTCGACTACCGCACGATCGTCGGAGAAGAAGCGGGGTGGGGAAGGCTGTACTCGAGCAACGTCTCGCTCAAACGCCAGCTGCTGCTCGACGTGGGGGGTTTCGACGAGGACTTCGTCTTCGGGTACGAGGACACCGAGCTGGGCCTGCGCCTGGACGCCAAGGGCCTACGACTGCTCTATGAGCCTGAGGCCGTGGTGCAGCACCTCCATCGATACACGTGGCCGGCGGTCGAAAGACGCTTCCTCCTCGTCGGAGGTGCCGAGTATCTGATGGTGCGGAAGCACCCCGAAGTCCCGCCGCATTTCCTCCAGAAGCTCACGAGCCATCGGCCCGTCTCGCCCGTCTCGCTGTGGCCGCGCCTGGTGGACCTCGTCCCGAGCTGGGCGGGCCGCCTGCGTCGGGAGGCGGAGGAGCGCGCCGACGCCTGCTACTCCAAGCGCCTCGCTCCCGGCTTCGTCGCCGGATGGTTGGCGGCTGCGGAACTCGACGAGTTGGGTGAGCCGGTGCTCGACGGACAGTTCGAGCAGGTCGTCTCGGCGCGGCTGGGCGAACAACGCTGGCTGGGCGAACTGCTCCCGCTCCTCCCTCGTGGCAGCCCGCTCCTCGCCATGGGGTGCTCGGCCACCCTGGCGATGGCGCTGGCGGATGCCGGCTACGACGTCACGTTCGTCACGCAGAGCCCCGCCGACCGGGGGGTCCTCCGACGTCGGTTGCAGAACCGTCGGGTGGCTGGGGATCGGCTGGCGATCAAAGAGCTCGAGGACCTGGGCGCCACGGATGGTTTCGCTGCCGGCCTGGTGTTCGGGTCCGAGGGCGCCGGTGTGGAGGGCCCGGCGTTGGCGGCTGCGGAACGACGGTCCGCTCTCGTGGCGGTGTCGCTCCCCGGTCGCAGGCGTCCGGACGCGTCGGAACCGAATCGGCCAGGGGGTGCTGCCACTTCGATCAAACGGGGGCGCCAAGCACAGGGCGCCACCGTCCTTCGCCGGCGCTACGACGACGGAAGCGAACTGCGCGTCTACCGGGGTGGCGGACCTCGGCACCTGCTGCGCGGGCCCAGCCGGAGCCGTCCTCCTGTGGAGGCGGCCAAGGCCTACCTGGGCCGGTGGCTGGGAAGGCGGCCCTGGGTGCCGCCGAACGTTTCCCGGCCGGCTCGACGCGGCTGACTAGCATCGCCGCCGATGAACAGCGACGCTCTCAATTCCTCGATCCTGCGCGGCGCGCCAACCCACGGCGACGCTGCGGTGTCGACCGGAGCGTGAACCCGACGGAGCTGCGCGCCGAGGTCGGCCGGTACGGCTGGTACCACACCCTCGACCTCGGCAACGGGGTCGTGACCGAGGGAATGTTCGACCATCGCCCCGTCGAAAGCCGGGTGATGCTTCCCGACGATCTCTCGGGAGCACGCTGTCTCGACGTGGGCACGATGGACGGTTACTGGGCGTTCGCCATGGAGCGCCGTGGCGCTGCCGAGGTGGTAGCGGTGGACCTGGCCGATCCAGAAGCGCTCGACTGGCCGGTCTCCCTCCGTGCCAAGCGGGTGAGGACACCCGACGAGACGAAGGCGGGGAAGACGCTCGACGAGACGAAGGGCGATCGCTTCGAGTTGGCCAAGGAGGCCCTGGGATCGAAGGTCACCCGTGTCCCGCGGTCGGTGTACGACCTGGACGAAGACCTGGGCACCTTCGACGTGGTCTTCTGCGGCGACATGCTGGTGCACCTCAAGAACCCGCCGAGCGCCGTCGAAGGCCTGCGGCGGGTGTGCCGCGACATCGCCATCGTCTACAACCCGACCAAGGAGCAGTTCGGACATCGGCGCCGCCCTCTGGCGCAGTTCGACGGCATCGACGAGTTCGAGTGGTGGCTGCCCAACCGTGCCGCGCTCCGCCGTCTCATGGTGGCGGGGGGATTCTCCTCCGTCGAGGAAGGGACGCCCTTCGACTTGCCGGCGCGAGGGGGCGGCGGCTGGAAGGGCCGCCGGGGCGTGGTCAAGGGACACGTCTGAATGACCTCCCGGTCGGTTCAGTGCGGATCCTCGTACTGACCAACATGTATCCCCCCCATGCCTTTGGGGGCTACGAACGCCAGTGTTCCGACGTCGTCCGGCGATGGGTGGCGGCGGGCCACGAGGTCCTCGTGCTGACGAGCGACGTGAGGCTTCCGGTTGAGGATCGGCGATTCGCGGCTGACGCCGACGAGGAGGAGGTGTCTGGCCTCGCTGTACGCCGGGTGCTGAAGCTGTACTGGGACAACCATGTCGTGCTCCGGCCTTCCGTCTGGGGCCGCCTGCGCCTCGAGCGGGACAACCAGCGCCGGCTCAACGAGGTGATGCGTGACTTCCGGCCCGACGTCGCCTCGGCGTGGGCCATGGGGGCGATGTCGCTCGGGTTGCTGACCCGCCTCGGTGAGCTCGGCCTTCCCGTGGTGTCGGTGGTGTGCGACCAATGGCCGGAATATGCGCCCCATCTGGACGCCTGGGGTGAGCTCTGCGCCGGGCACCCCCACCTGGCGCAGTTGGCCAGGTCGGTGACGGGCCTGCCGTGCCGGTTGCCCGACCTCGACGCCCTGGGGCCGGCGTGCTTCATCAGCGAGACCGTGCGCAACGGTGCCCGGGAGCATTCTCCTTGGGCCTTCCCCGGCGCCGGCATCGTCCCCGGCATGGTGGACCGGTCGGAGCTTCAGCCCGCCCCCGACGCCGGACGGCGGCCGTGGTCCTGGCGCCTGCTGCACGTGGGGCGCTTCGACCCCCGAAAGGGCATCCACGTCGCCGTGGAAGCCCTCACCCACCTCCCACCGGCGACGCGGTTGGAGGTGCTCGGCAGCGGGGACCGGAGCTATCTGGCGCAGCTCCAGGACCTCGCCGGGCGTCTGAAGGTCGCCGAGCAGGTGCATTTCGGCTCGACGTCCCGCCACGAGCTCGGTGCCGTGTACCGAGGGGCGGACGCGCTCGTGTTCGCTCCGCTGTGGGAGGAGGGGTTCGGCCTGGTTCCGTTGGAGGCGATGGCGTGCGGCACTCCGGTGGTGGCGAGCCCCACCGGCGGGGCGACCGAGTTCCTCGTGGACGGGCACAACTGCGTCACCTTCGAGGGTGGCGAGCCCGCGTCATTGGCCGAAGCGGTGCAGCGTCTGGCCGGCGACCCCGGTCTTCGTCGCCAGGTCGTGGAGGGCGGCCTCGCCACAGCCGCTCGCCACGACACCGACACGCTGGCCGCCGAGCTCGAGCAGCTGCACGAGCATGCGGCTGCACGGCAGGGCGCCTCCGGGTGACCGGGGCTCCGAAGCCTCCCCGAACCGGCGGGCCTGCTACTGCGGGCGGGGGCGGGCTCCCGGCATGGGCGGGAGCCCGGGGCGCTGGCCGCCGCCGGCCCTGCCCTTCTGACGGCCCTGACGGCCGGCCGCCCGGCGCATCTCCCGTCCGGCGCGCGAGTCGAGCTCACCGGAGAGACTGGCTTCGAGGAGCTGGCGGCGCTGCTTGACCGGCACCCGTGACAGATAGTCGTCGAGCTCGGCCAGCTGGTCGGGTATCGCCCGGCCCTTCTTCTTGCTCTTGTCGAGGAACCGGATGAGGCGCCGCGCGTAGAAGCGACGCACGGCACCGACCTGCATCACCCGGCGAAACAGGCGGGCCCGGCGGTTGAGGGGCTTGGTGGGATCTGCTCCTTGGGCGAGGCGCGACGCGCCCTTCCCCGCCGAGGCCGCCCGCCGGCGCTGCGCTCGGTTGGCACCGCTCGGGGCGGGGGGCCGTCGTGCTGGCATGGCTCCCTTTCTAACGCGTGGCGGGCTGCCCCTAGCCTGCCCACGATGCGTGTGGCGCTGGTGTGCCCCTACAGCCTGTCGGCGCCCGGTGGCGTACAAGGCCAGGTCCTCGGCCTGGCGCGGGCGCTGCGGCGCGCCGGGCACGAGGCGGTGGTCCTGGCACCCGTCGACTCGCCGCTGCCCGACACGAGGCTGCCCGCCGGTGCCGTCGTCGCCCTGGGACGCACCGTTCCCGTCCCCGCCAACGGCTCGGTGGCCAGGTTGGCGGTGAACCCGCTCGCCGCCGGTCGCGTCGTCGGGGCGCTGCGGCGTCTCCGGCCGGCGGTCGTGCACCTCCACGAGCCGCTCGCCCCGGGGCCCACGTGGGCGGCCATGGCCCGGCCGGAGCCCAAGGTCGGCACCTTCCACCGGGCCGGGGACGTGAAAGGTGTCCGCCTGCTCGCCCCTGCCGCCCGGCTCCTCGGGTCACGACTGGCGGCGCGCACCGCCGTGTCGGAACAGGCCCGCCACACCGCCCAGCGGCTGGT
The DNA here is from genome assembly GCA_003453695.1 of Acidimicrobiaceae bacterium. Lineage (GTDB taxonomy): Bacteria > Actinomycetota > Acidimicrobiia > Acidimicrobiales > UBA8190 > UBA8190. The sequence continues at coordinate 17,120 of DMNK01000158.1, forward strand.
CGGCGGCGACTACGTCCTCGTCGGCAACGGGGTGGAGCTCGACCGGTTCGCCACCGCCCAGCCGTGGCCCACCGAAGGACCGACGGTCGTGTTCGTGGGCCGCCACGAACCACGCAAGGGGCTCGACGTCCTTCTCGACGCCTTCGGGCAGCTCGACCCGGCGCTGGGCGCCCGCCTGTGGGTGGCGGGGGAGGGCCCCGAGACGGCGGGGCTCAAACACCGCTTCGGCGCGTCGGGCGGCGTCGAATGGCTGGGACGGGTCGACGACGACGAGCTGGCCCGACGCATGGTCGCCGCCACCGCCCTGTGCGCGCCGTCGCGTTTCGGCGAGTCGTTCGGCGTGGTGCTGCTCGAGGCCATGGCGGCCCGAGCCGTCGTGGTGGCGAGCGACATCCCGGGATACGCGGCCGTGGTGGGCTCGCACGGCGTGCTCGTGCCTCCCGGCGACGCCGCCGCGCTGGCCGGGGCGCTGGGCACGGTGCTCGCCCCCGGCGCCTCGGGCGGAGTGGGCTCGCCGGCGTTCTTGCAGGCCGCCGCGGCCCACGGGCGGCACTGGTCGATGGACGCCGTCGCCGAGCGCTATCTCGAGGTGTACCGGGCCACGCTCGACACGGGCCCGGCGCCGGCGGCACCGTAGAATTCGCTCTTCATGCCCGATCCTCTCGAGCCCCGCAAGCAGCCGTCCGGCTCCGGGTCGCGCTCGGGGGCTTCCCGCAACAGACGACGGCAGCGACCCCGGAGCTCGGGGCGCAGTGCCGGGGCCAGGCCGGCCCCGCCCCGCCAGAACCGGTCGCCCGGACGGCCGACGTCCTCGTCGCGCCGCGGCGGCACGTCCTCCTCACGGGCGCAGTCGGCAGCCGACGAGCTCGCCGAGTCCCTTCTCGCCGCCCCTGCCGACACGGCCCCGTCCCCTGACACCGCCGCCGACGAGCTGTCGAGCGTGGTGGCGCGCAACAGACGGCGGGCGGTGACGATCGCCGCCCTGCCGGCGGTCGTGGTGTTGCTCGTCGGGGTGATCGTGGGCGGCGCCGCCTCGGCACTCGTGGCCGGCGTCGTGGTGGGCGCCGCCGCCGCCGGGGTGTGCGGCGCGGTGCTCTGGCGCGCCTCGCCCCGGATGGTGCTTCGGGCGCTCGGGGCCCGTCTGGTGGACGAAGCCGAAGTCCCCGGGCCCTGCACACAGGTCGAGGGGTTGTGCGCCACCATGGGCCTGCCCGTCCCCGCCATCTATCTGATCGACGACGACGTCCCCGGCGCCATGGCCGTGGGGCGCGGGCCCAAAGACGGAGCCCTCGTGCTCACCCGGGGCCTGCTGCCCCTTCTCGACCCGGTGGCGCTGGAAGGCGTCCTCGCCCACGAGCTCGCCCACTTGAAACGGGGCGACACCGCCCCCGCCTCCGTGGCGGCCGCCCTGGTGCTGATCCTCCGGGTGCCGCCGGGGACCGGCTCTACCGTGTACGCCCTGGCCGGCCACGGCCGCGAGTTCGAGGCCGACCGCCATGCCGTGTCGGTGACGCGCTATCCGCCCGGCCTGCGTCAGGCCCTCGACCGGCTGTGGCGGGCCATGCCCGACGGGGGCGGGCCCGACAGCGGATCCTTGGCCCACCGTCGTGCCGGGCAGGTCACCCGCTGGCTCTTCACGGTGCCGCTCCCGGGACGGGGGGGCGGACCAACCGGCGGGGACGACGTCACCGGGCAGCTCGACGCCACGGCGGTCCGCATCGCTGCACTCGACGAGTGGTGAGGGGGCACCCACGAGGGCCGAAGCAGCCCGGCGGTAAACTGCAGCTCGTGGACGAGCAGCGAACCGCGACGACGCGCGTCAAGCGCGGATTGGCCGAGATGCTCCGAGGCGGCGTGATCATGGACGTGGTCACGCCCGAGCAGGCTCGCATCGCCGAGGATGCCGGGGCCGTCGCCGTCATGGCGCTCGAGCGTGTGCCCGCCGACATCCGTGCCCAGGGAGGGGTGGCCCGCATGAGCGACCCCTCCCTCATCGAGGGCATCAAGCAGGCGGTGACCATCCCGGTGATGGCCAAGGCCCGAATCGGCCATTTCGCCGAGGCGCAGGTGCTCGAGGCCCTGGAGGTGGACTACGTCGACGAGAGCGAGGTGCTCACCCCCGCCGACGAGGCGCACCACATCGACAAATGGGCGTTCCGCGTCCCCTTCGTGTGCGGCGCCACCAACCTCGGGGAGGCGCTGCGCCGCATCTCCGAGGGGGCGGCCATGATCCGCTCCAAAGGGGAAGCCGGCACCGGCAACATCGTCGAGGCCGTCCGGCACCTCCGGTCCATCCTGGGAGACATCCGGGCCGTGGGCCAGGCCGACTCGGCCGAGCGTTACGGCTGGGCCAAGCGCCTGGCCGCGCCCGTCGACCTCGTCGCCGAAGTAGCCGACACGGGACGCCTTCCCGTGCCGCTCTTCTGCGCCGGGGGCATCGCCACACCTGCCGACACGGCGCTGGTCATGCAGCTCGGGGCAGAGGCCGTGTTCGTGGGCTCGGGCATCTTCAAGAGCGAGGACCCCGCTCGCCGGGCGCGGGCCATCGTGGAAGCCACCACCCACTTCGAGGACGCCGAGATCGTGGCCAAGGTGAGCCGCGGGTTGGGCGCGCCCATGCCCGGCCTGGAGACCGCCGCCCTCGACCAGCGCATGGCCGAGCGGGGCTGGTGAGCGCGGCTGTGCCCCGCTCCAGCGCCGGCGCCGCCGGCAACGAGGTGCCCCCAGGTGCTGGTGGGCGTCCTGGCGCTCCAGGGCGACGTCGGCGAGCACCTGGCCGCCCTCGCTGACCTCGGCGTCCGGGCTCGTGGCGTCCGTCGTCCCGAGGACCTGCCCGGCCTCGACGCCCTGATCCTCCCCGGTGGCGAGTCCACCACCATGTCGGTGCTGCTCGAGTCCTCGGGGTTGGCCGAGCCCCTGCGCAAAGAGCTCGACGGCGGGCTTCCCGCCTTCGGCACGTGCGCGGGGATGATCCTCATGGCCACCTCGGTGTCGGGCGGTCGCCCCGACCAGCGCACCTATGGCGCCGTGGACATCGGCGTGCGCCGCAACGGCTTCGGCCGGCAGCTCGCCTCCTTCGAGAGCGACCTCGACGTGCCCGTGCTCGAAGGAGGACCGCTGCACGCCGTCTTCATCCGCGCCCCGCTCGTGGACCGGGTGGGGGAGGACGTCGACGTGCTGGCGACGATCGAGCATCCGGCCGCCTACGACGGCTCGGTCGTTCCCGTGCTGTGCCGGCAGGGCCCGGTGCTGGTGTCGGCCTTCCATCCGGAGCTGACCGCCGACCGGCGCCTGCACGCCTTGTTCCTGTCGATGATCGAAGAGAGAGGACGGTAAGACATGTCGGGCCACTCCAAGTGGGCCACCACCAAGCACCGCAAAGCAGCGGTGGACAAGGCCAGGGCCAAGGTGTTCGCCAAGGTCATCCGCCAGCTCGAGGTGGCGGCCCGAGAGGGCGGCGGCGACATCACCGCCAATGCCACCCTGCGGACGATGTTCGACAAGGCGCGTGCCGCCTCCGTGCCCCTCGACACCATCGAGCGGGCCATCAAGCGCGGCACAGGCGACCTGGAGGGCGTGCGATACGAGCCCGTGACCTACGAGGGGTACGCCCCGGGCGGGGTGGCCGTCATCGTCGAGGCGCTGACCGACAACCGCAACCGCACCGGCGCCGAGGTGCGCAACGTCTTCAGCCGGGGGGGCGGATCGACCGCCGAGCCCGGGTCGGTGTCGTGGCAGTTCGCCCGCAAGGGCCAGATCCAGCTCGACCGGTCCCTCGACGAGGACGCCATCATGGAGGTGGGGCTGGAGGCGGGGGCCGAGGCCCTCTCCGACGAGGGAGAGGGCTGGGTCCTCACCACCGCACCCGCCGACCTCGCCGCCGTGCGGGACGCGCTGGCCACGGCGGGCATGACCCCGGAGTCCGCCGAGCTGGCCCTGGTCGCCACCACCACCGTGCCCTTGGCGGAGGAATCGGAGGCCAAGAAGGTGCTCCGCCTCCTCGAGTCCCTCGACGACCTGGACGACGTCCAGAACGTGTGGTCGAACTTCGACATCCCCGACGACATCCTGGCGGCGGCGGCCGCCGACTGACGGCTCTCGGCGCCGCCACCCCGGATCGGCAGGCGGCGGCGGTCCACCCTCCTGTCGCGGCCCGTTGCTAGGGTCGAACGCATGTTCGTGCTGGGCATCGACCCCGGCCTGTCCCGGTGCGGCTACGGCGGGGTGCGCCGTCGCGGCTCCGACCTGCACGCCGTGGTGGGCGGGGTCGTCCGCACCGACACCGCGCTCGAGCTGCCCGAGCGCCTGCGCCTGCTGCACGCCGAGCTGCGCGCCCTCGTGACCGAGTGCGAGCCCGACGCCGTGGTGGTCGAGCGGGTGCTCTTCCAGACCAACGCCCGCACCGCCATGGCCACCGGCCAGGCCGCCGGGGTGGCCCTGCTGGCCGCATCGGAATCCGGGTGCCCCGTGGCCCAGTACTCCGCCAACGAGGTGAAGATGGCTGTCGTCGGCTACGGGGCCGCCACCAAGGAGCAGGTGCAGCGCATGGTGGCCGCCGTCCTCGGCCTGGGAGACCCGCCCCGCCCGCCCGACGTTGCCGACGCCCTGGCCCTCGCCGTGTGCCATCTCGGCGCCGGGCGCCTGCGCCAGGCGCTGCAGGCGGCCACGGGAAGCGCCCGGTGAGCGGAGGAGCACGGTGATCGGGTGGTTGCGAGGCCGCGTCGTGGCTCGCCTCGCCGACGGCGAGCTCCTGCTCGACGTGTCGGGCGTCGGGTACCGGGTCAGTGTGCCGGCACCGCTGCTGGCGGCCGTCGGCGCCGACGGCGAGGAGCTGGCGCTGCACGTCCACACCCACGTGCGGGAGGACGCCATCGTGCTGTACGGCTTCGACAGCATCGAGGCGCGCCGCTGCTTCGAGGCACTGCTCGCCGCCCACGGCGTGGGCCCGGCCCTGGCCCTGGCGGTGCTGTCCATGCTCAGCCCCCCCGACCTGGCGCGAGCCGTGCTCGAGGAGGACCTCGACGTGCTGTGCAGCGTCCCCGGCGTGGGGCGCAAGACGGCGGCCCGGCTCGTGCTCGACCTTCGCTCCCGGCTCCAGGTCCCCGACCTCGCCGAGCGCTCGGTGCCGGGTTCGAACGGCGCCGTCCCCGGTGTCCGCCAGGACGTGCGTGCCGCCTTGGCCGAGCTCGGCTACGGGCCCGACGAGATCCGCCAGGCCCTGGTGGGCCTGCCCGACGACGGGCCCGTGGAGGACGTGCTCCGCCTGGCGCTGCGCGAGCTGGCAGCGGCGCGGTGAGGGAGCGGCCGTGAGCGGGCGTCAAGAGGTCCTGGGCGCCGAGCCCGACGGCGCCGGCGAGCTGGCACGCCGGCCTGTCGACCCTGGTCCCGACCCCGCCGAGCTGGCCGACGAGGCTCGGCTGCGGCCCCACCGGCTCGAGGACTTCCTCGGCCAGCCCCAGCTGACCGAGCATCTCCACATCGTGCTGGAAGCGGCCCGTCGCCGTGGCCAGGTGGTCGACCACCTCCTCTTCGCCGGGCCGCCGGGCCTGGGCAAGACCACCATGGCCGGCATCGTCGCCGCCGAGATGGGGGTGGGGCTGCGTATCACGTCCGGTCCCGCCTTGGTGCGCAGCGGCGACCTGGCCGCCATCCTCACCGACCTGCAGCCCGGCGACGTCCTGTTCATCGACGAGATCCACCGGCTGCCCCGTCCGGTCGAAGAGGTCCTCTATCCGGCCATGGAGGACTTCCAGCTCGACATCCTCATCGGCAAGGGGCCCACGGCGCGCTCGATCCGTCTCGATCTGCCGCGCTTCACCCTGGTCGGTGCCACCACCCGCATCGGGCTGCTCACCGGACCGCTGCGCGACCGCTTCGGCTTCCTGGGACGCCTCGACCTCTACGACGTGGACTCGCTGGCAGGCATCGTGCTGCGGGCCGCCGGCATCCTGGGCGTGGCCGTCGACACCGGCGGGGCCCGGCAGATCGCCACGCGGTCGCGCGGCACACCCCGCATCGGCAACCGCCTGCTGCGCCGGGTGCGCGACTTCGTGGAGGTGCGCGCCGAAGGTGCCATCACGGCGTCGTTGGCGGCCGAGGGCCTCGAGCTCTTCGGCGTGGACGAGCTCGGGCTCGACAAAGTCGACCGCGCCATCCTCGACGCGCTGTGCGTGCGCTTCAGCGGGCGCCCGGTCGGCCTCGTCACCCTGGCGCAGTGCGTCGGTGAGGAGCCCGACACCATCGAGGACGCCTACGAGCCCTTCCTGCTGCAGCAGGGGCTGCTGCAGCGCACCCCGCGGGGCCGGGTGGCGGCACCCAACGCCTACGCGCACCTGGGCCTGGACCCGGCTGCCGCCGATCACCCGGGCTCCGCGCCGCGGCTCTGGTAGGGGCCGGCACCGCTGGTCCACTCCTGCACGTTCCCCCGGCACGCGCCGTGTGGCGCCCGCTGCTCGGAGGGTCCCTGGGCTAGGGTCTTGCGTTCGGAAAAGAGCCGGAGCAACCCCGTTCCATGGACCTTCTCGCCGTCGCGCTGGTGGCGGCCTCGTCGAAAACGACTTCGCCCTCTGCAGGGAGCAGCGCTGCGTCGCTGATCTTCATCGTCATCATCGGCCTGGCCGCCTACTTCCTGTTCATCCGGCCCCGTTCCGCCGCAGCACGGCGTCAGCGTGAGACGCTGCAGGAGATCGTCCCCGGCGACGAGGTGCTGACCGGGGCGGGGATCTTCGGCACCGTGCTGGACGTCATGGAGGACCGGGTCACCATCGAGACCGCCCCCGGCACCCGGATCACCGTGCTGCGCTCGACCATCGCCCGGCGCATCACCCCCGAGACCGAGGCCCCCGAGGAGAGCTGGACCGACGAGGACGAGCACGCCGCCCATCACGAGCTCGAGGGCGGCGCCGACCACAGCGGCACCGCCTTCGAGGGCTCTGCCGACGCCGAGGGGCACAACGGGTCCCGCACCGATGCCGAGCCGGGGACCGACGCCCCCGACGACGACGCCGGCGCCCGGCACGACGGGGAGGACCAGCCGTGAAGCGCCCCCTCGTGGTCAGCCTGCTCGCCACCCTGGTGATCACGCTGGCCGCCTTCGGTGCCGCCCTGGGAGCCCGCTGGTCACCCAAGCTGGGGCTCGACCTGGCCGGGGGGTCGCAGGTCGTCTACCAGCCGGCGCACCGGATCAGCACGGCCAACATGAACACCACCGTCGACATCATCCGCAACCGTGTCGACGCCGCGGGCGTGTCGGGGGCGACGGTGAGCTCCCAAGGCGGGGACGTGGTCGTGCAGCTGCCCGGCATCAGGAACCCGCAGTCGGTCATCAACTTGATAGGCGAGACCGCCCAGCTCCAGTTCCGTCCGGTGCTGTGCCTGGCCGGGCCGGCGCCCACCAAGACGGCCACGGCCACCCCGGGACTACCCGGCTCGTGCTCGTCGAGCCAGTACTCGCTTCAGGCACCCAACCTGACGGTGTCGCCCAGCTCCACGGCGTCGGGCGGCTACAACACCAACCTGTCGAGCATCCCGGCCGACCCGGCGCTGTCCAAGTCGCCCACCACGTCCCCGCAGTACAACGACACCCATCCCGCTGACAACGTCCTGGTGCCGATCCAAGGCGCAGGAGGCGACCGCTACCTCCTCGGGCCGACCGCCCTCACCGGCACCGCCATCTCCCCCGGCTCCGCCGTGGGTCAGTTCGTGGGCGGAGCCTGGGTGGTGAACGTGAGCCTGACCTCGTCGGGCTCTCCCAAGTGGGACGCCCTGGCGCAGAAGTACTTCCACCAGCTCATCGGCATCGACCTGGACGGCAGCGTGCAGTCGGCACCTCTCACGCAGCCGACCAACGCCTCCTTCCAGTCGTTCGCCGGCAAGGTCCAGATCAGCGGCAACTTCACCCAGACGAGCGCCCAGAACCTGGCCCTGGTGCTCAACTACGGCTCGCTGCCCGTGCCCCTCAAGCAGCTGGACAAGACCACGGTGTCGCCGACGCTGGGCAAGTCCTCCGTGAAGGCGGGGCTCGCCGCCGGCATCGGCGGGCTCGTGCTCGTGCTTCTGTACATGATCTTCTACTACCGGGCCCTGGGCGTGGTGGTGGTGTCGGGGCTGGTGCTCACCGCCGCGCTGTTGTGGGCGATCATCTCCGCCCTCGGACACACCTCGCTCAACCTCACCCTGGACCTGGCCGGCATCACCGGGCTCATCGTGTCCGTCGGCATCACCGTCGACTCCTACATCGTGTACTTCGAACGGTTGAAGGACGAAGCGCGCGCCGGTCGCTCGGTGCGCACCAGCGTTGACAAGAGCTTCCGCGGTGCCTTCCGCACCGTGCTCGCCGCCGACCTGGTCTCGCTGGGCGCGGCGGTGGTGCTGTACCTGCTGTCTGTGGGCACGGTGAAGGGCTTCGCCTTCTTCCTCGGGCTGTCCACACTGCTCGACCTCGGCATGACGCTCGCCTTCACCAGGCCGCTCGTCATCCTTCTCGGGCGCAGCCGGGCCGTCACCGACGCCCCCGTCATCGGCATCGCCCGGGGACTGGCATCCGAGCAGGGGTTGACGGCATGACGACCACCGTCGACGAGGCACTGGCACCGGCGCCCCGGCGCCACAACGCCCTGGTGCGCCTGTACCGCGGGGAGACCTCCTTCGACTTCGTGGGCCGCCGGCGGCTGTGGTACCTGCTCTCGGGCATCGTCATCGCCGCGGGACTCGTCTCGCTGAGCACGCGCGGGCTCAACCTGGGCATCGACTTCAAGGGCGGCA
>DMNK01000158.1:26129-26295 GCA_003453695.1 Acidimicrobiaceae bacterium
GGTGACCACCACGGCCGCCACCAACGCCGTCAAGGCGGCAGGGGTGGTCCCCTCGTCGGTAGAGGTCCTGGGGGTGGGCTCGAACGCCACGCTCCAGGTGCAGGCCGACCTGAAGGGCCAGACCACGGCGCAGGCCAACGCCACCGAGCAGCGCGTGGCCGGGGCG
>DMNK01000158.1:26621-26774 GCA_003453695.1 Acidimicrobiaceae bacterium
CTTCGAGTGGAAGATGGCCGTGGCGGCTCTGGCGGCGGTCCTCCACGACCTGCTCGTCGTGGCCGGCGTCTACTCGCTGTCCGGCCTGCAGGTGACGCCCGACACCGTGGTAGCCGTCCTCACCATCCTCGGGTACTCGCTGTACGACACCGT
>DMNK01000021.1:0-6014 GCA_003453695.1 Acidimicrobiaceae bacterium
CCCTACCTGCGCCAGCACGCCGGCAACCCCGTCGACTGGTTCCCGTGGGGTGACGAGGCCTTCGCGGAGGCCCGCCGGCGCGACGTACCGGTGTTCCTTTCCATCGGGTACTCGGCGTGTCACTGGTGCCACGTGATGGCGCACGAGTCCTTCGAGGACGACGACGTGGCCGCCGCTTTGAACGACGGGTTCGTGGCGGTCAAGGTGGATCGTGAGGAGCGTCCCGACGTGGACGCCGTGTACATGGCGGCCACCCTGGCCATGAGCGGGCACGGGGGTTGGCCCATGAGCGTCTTCTTGACCCCCGACGCCCGGCCCTTCTTCGCCGGCACGTACTTCCCGCCCCGGGACCGCCCCGGGCTCCCTGGTTTCACCCGGCTCCTCGAGGCCATCACCGAGGCCTGGGGCGACCGGCGCCAGGAGGTGGAGCGCCAGGCCGACGCGCTGACAGCGGCCGCCGCCGAACAGGCCGTCCCGGACTTCGGACCGGCCAGCGGCCCGCCGGGGGCGTCGGTGCTCGGGACAGCCGTCGCCCAGCTGGCGGCGCGCTTCGACCGGCGCTGGGGCGGCTTCGGCCCCGCCCCCAAGTTCCCCCAGCCCGCTCTCGTCGAGCTGTGCCTGCGCCGCCATCGCGCCGGCGGCGAACAGGAACCGGGGCCCGGCGCCCTCGAGATGGCCGGGCACACCCTGGCGGCCATGGCGGCCGGAGGGATCCACGACCACCTCGGGGGCGGATTCTGCCGGTACTCGACCGACGAGACCTGGACGGTGCCCCACTTCGAGAAGATGCTCTACGACCAGGCCGGGCTGACCCGGGCCTACCTGCACGCCTGGCAGCTCACCGGGGACGGGCAGTGGCTGCAGGTGGTGTCGGACACCGTCACCTACGTCCTGCGGGACCTGGCCGCACCCGGAGGCGGACTGTGCTCCGCAGAGGATGCCGACTCCGAAGGTGAGGAGGGTCGCTTCTACCTGTGGACCCCCGAGGAGCTGGCTGGCGTCCTCGGGGCCGACGCCGACGAGGCGGCCCGGTACTACGGCATGGAGGACGGGCCCAACTTCGAGGGCCGGAGCATCCTCCGCCTGGCGCCCGGCACGTCCCTGGTGCGCACACCCGAGGTCGAGGGCTGGCGCCAGGCGCTGTACGAGGCGAGAAGCCCCCGGGTCCGGCCCGGACGCGACGACAAGGTGCTCACCGAGTGGAACGCCATGTTCTGCGCCGCCCTCGCCGAAGCGGCCGCCGCCGCCGAGGAGCCGGCGTGGCGGGAGGCGGCCGAGGAGCTGGCCCGGTTCCTCCTCGCCAACCTGCGCCACCGCTCGGGCCGGTGGCTGCGGTCGTGGCAGGGCGGGCGCGCCCGGCATCTCGCCTACGCCGCCGACTACGCCTGGCTCGTCGACTGCTTCACCCGGGTGGCCGAGCTGACCGGTGAGGCCAGCTGGCTCGCCCACGCCACCGAGACCGCCTTCGAGCTGTTGCGCCTGTTCCGGCCCGACGCCGGCCCGCTGCGCACCACCGGTGAGGACGCCGAAGCCCTCATCGTCCGTCCCGCCGAGGTGCTGGACGACGCCACCCCGTCGGCCACGGCGGTGGCGGCGATGGCATTGCTGCGCCTGGGCGCCCTGTGCGGCGACGCACGCCTGTCGGACGCCGGCGCCGAGCTCGTCGACACCCTGAGGCCGGTCATCGACCGTCAGCCCGTGGCGGCCGCCTTCGGCGTGGCCGGCGCCGAGCTGCTGCAGCGGGGTGTCACCGAGGTGGTGATCCCGGGGGCCCGGCCGGATCTCGTCGCTCTGGTGCAACGGCGCTACGAGCCCGACGCCGTGCTGGCCTGGGGAGAGCGCACCGGTTCGCCGCTGTGGGAGGGACGCGCCGACGGCCTGGCCTACGTGTGCACGAACCGGGTGTGCGCGCCACCGGCCGGGAGCCCCCACGAGCTCGAGGAGCGGCTCGACGGCATCGAGCGCCCGGCTCGGCCGCCCGTGACCGACAGCGCGGTGCGCCTGTGACGGACCCCGAGGTGGCGCTGCCCCGGCCCGACGAGGAGGAGCGGGCCCGACCCGTGGCAAAAGGCCGCCGCTCCCGGGGGCGCCCCCCGCGCCATGCCGCCGAGCCCGCCCGCCGGCGTCACCGCCGCCTTCCCCGAGTCGAGCGCGGCACGCATCGTTGCCTGGTGCTCGCCTACGGGCCGGAGGACATCGCCGCCGTCGAGCTGCGCACCGGCGCCTTCGTCCGCCTGCGCGTCGACGGTGGCACCGGGGAACAAGACGGCTTGCTCCCCTTCGACGTCGTGGACGCCACGTGGGCCGAGGACCCGCAGCGCGACGACCTGGCCCAGCCCGAGGCGGTGAGCCTGTCCGGGCCGCCGGTGCTCGTCGGCTCCCTGCGGGGCAGGCGGGCTCGCCGGCTGCTCAAGTCGCTGGTCGCCCCGCCTGCCCAGCACCTGCTGGGCTTCGCCGGGTCGGCGGCGCCCTACTGGGAGTTCCACGGCATGCGCCCCTCGGTGGCGCTGGTGGCGCCCAGCCGGGGCCCGCTGCTATTCCGGCGCCGCGCCGACGACTCGGTGTGGGCGCGCTTCGGGTGGCCGGGGAGCGACCATTGGCTCCCCGTGGAGGACAGGCGTTCGCTCGCCTGTCTGTGGGCGTCGGGCCGTGACCGGCTGTCGGGCCGGGGCCTGGCGGGCGCGCTCGGGTTCCGGCCGTACTACCTGCTCATCACCGTGAGCCGACCGCGCCAGGGCCACTGCTACAAGACCGTGGCGGCCCTGCTCCCCCGTCCCTGAGGGGCCTGGGCCCGTCGGCTGCCCGGAACGCCGCTAGCGGGCCCGGCCCGAGGTGATCGTGCCCGAAGCCAGGTCCTCGGCCATCGCCCACCCGAACGTCACCAGCCGGTCGCCCCGCTCGGCCGTCACCGCACCGAACAACGCCGCCACGCCGGCCACGGGCGCCTTCACCTTGGGCCCGTCGAAGTCGAGTGCCCCGGTGGTGGCGCCGTCCCCGGCCAGGACGAAGGTGCGGTCGTCGATGCGACCCTCGGCGCCGAAGCGCTTGGCCAGCCGCCGGCCCCACGCCCGCTCCTCGCCCGTGGGCTTGTGGTCGGGCCGGGGCACCACGTCGGCCAGTCCGCCGAAGGCCTGGTATCCCTGCGGGGAGGACAGACGGGTCCCCACCAGCACGTCCTCGTCCGGGAAGGCGAGCAGGGCCCGCCGGTACTGGTCAGCCAGCATGAGTCGCAACGTCTGGTCGGCCTTGGCCGTGCGGTCCACGCACGCCACCCCGATGAGCAGCGACGGCGTGCCGCCGATGCGCTCCAGGGTGGAGAAGGAGTAGCCGCGCAGCTTGTTGCCCTCGCGGGCGTGGGTGATGAGCACCCACTCCTCGCACTGCTTGGACAGGAAGCCGATGTCGAAGCCAGGGTCCCGGTCGACGCACAGGTCGGCCATCTCGGCCAGCTCGGCGTCGCTCAGCGCTGTGCAATCCTTGGTCCCGACATCGAACGACATGGGAGTGCTCCACCTCCTGGGGCCACGGGGACACCTCCAGGATACTGCGCCCCGTAGGGGGGGTCCCCACGGGGGACGTCAAGGCTCGGTCAATCCACCGCCACGCGCCGGCACCGACCATGGACAGCCAGGGGCGACGGCGGCGGCGCCGGGGGAGGACGCGCTGCGCTACGCCACGATGGCGTGGGGCCCGAGCAGCACCCGCAGCTCGCCGAGCAGGCCCCGGCGGCTGTCGACGTTGAACTCCGACGGCAGGCGCAGCGTGGTCTGTCCGATCTGCACGTGCACCGGCTCGTCCCCCGGGTGCTCGGCCAACAGCCCCTTCAACCGCTCGAGGAGGTCGTCGCTCATCCCGAGGGGCAGCTGCACGTGCAACGGACCGGCGCCGGCCGTGCCTAGCTCGGGCCGCCACAGCTCCATGCACACCAGCTTCACCTGGTCGTCGCGGGTGTCGATCCGCCCCCGCATGGCCACCACGGCGTCGTTCTCGAGCTTGGGCCCGACCTCGGCCATCACCTTGGGGAACACGAACACCTCTACCGACGCCCGCAGGTCCTCCAGGACGAACGTGGCCATGAGCTCGCCCCGTCTCGTGTAACGGCGGGCGAGATTGGTGACGACCCCGCCCACGGTGCGGACCTGGCCCTCCCACCCGTAGTCGGGCTCGGTCAGCTCGTCGACCTCCTTGACGTCGGACAGCGAACAGTCGGTCAGCCGCGCCAGTGCTCCTTCGAATCCCCGCAGAGGATGGTCGGAGACGTACAGGCCGAGCATCTCCTTCTCGAAGGCGAGCCTGGTCGCCTTGTCGAACTCCGTGTCGGGAATGGGCACCCGCGCCTCGGCGAAGCCCGACGGCACGCTCACGTCGGGCTGCTCGAGGAGGCCGAACAGCGTCGAGATGCCGGCCTCCTCCTCCCGCCGGCGCTCGAGGGTCCGGTCGACGATGCTCTCGGACACCAGGCACAGGCCGCGGCGAGGATGCCCGAGTGAGTCGAACGCTCCCGCCTTGGCCAGCGATTCGACGGTGCGCTTGTTGAGCACCACCGGGTCCACCCGGCGGCAGAAGTCGTAGAAGTCGGTGAAGGGCCCGGCAGCGTCGCGCTCGGCGACGATGCGCTCGACCAGGCTCTCGCCCACGTTGCGCACCGCCGCCAGGCCGAAGACGATGCGCCGCCTGCCGTCCGCGCCCACGAGCGGGGTGAACTCCGCCGCCGAGCTGTTGACGTCGGGCACCAGCACCTCGATGCCGACGGACCGGCACTCGCCCAGGTACACCGCCGTCTTGTCCTTGTCGTCCTTCACCGAGGTGAGCAGGGCGGCCAGGTACTCCACCGGGTAGTGCGCCTTCAGCCAGGCCGTCTGGTAGGCGACGAGCCCATATCCGTAGGCGTGGGACTTGTTGAAGGCGTAGTCGGCGAAGGGCTCGATGATGTCGAACAGCTCGGTGCCGAGCTTCTGGTCGTATCCCTGTCGCACGCAACCGTCGACGAACTTCTGACGCTCCTTGGCCATGACGGACCGCACCTTCTTGCCGGCGGCCTTACGGAGGTTGTCGGCGTCCTCGAGGGAGTACCCGGCGAAGCGCTGGGCCACGCGCATCACGGACTCCTGGTACAGCATGAGCCCGTAGGTGTCCCCGAGGATGGCCTCCATGTCGGGATGGAGATAGGTGAGGGTCTTGCGGCTGTTCTTCAAGTCCGGGTAGTCGCGGTGCATGTTGGCCGCCATGGGGCCGGGCCGGTACAGCGCCACCAGGGCGGCCACGTCGTCGAAGGAGGTGGGAGCGAGGGCGCGCAGAGTCGAGCGCATGGCGCCGCCCTCCAGCTGGAAGACGCCGATCGTCTCGGCCCGGCGCAACATCTCGAAGGTCTGCTCGTCCTCCAGGCCGATGGCGTCGATGTCAGGGCGAGAGCCTTCGGTCTCGGCGATGAGGTCGAGGGCCCGCTCGATCACCGAGAGGTTGCGCAGCCCGAGGAAGTCCATCTTGAGCAGCCCCAGCTCCTCCACACCGTGCATCTCGTACTGGGTGACGACAGGGGCCTCGGAGGGGTCCTGGCCGTTCTCGGGCTTGCGCTGGACGGGCAGGTACTCGGTGAGGGGGGCCTTGGTGATGACCACGGCGGCGGCGTGGATCCCGTCCTGGCGGCGCAGGCCCTCGAGGCCCTTGGCCACGTCGATGACCTTGGCCGCCTCGGGATCGGCGGCGTACATGTCGCGCAGGCCCTGGGCGCTCACATATCCGTCCTCGTGGCCGTCCACCCGCTCCAGGCAGGCCTTCAACGGCGTGTCCCGCCCCATGATGAGCGGCGGCATGGCCTTGGCGATCTTGTCGCCCACCACATAGGGCAGCCCGAGCACCCGGGCGGCGTCGCGCACGGCGGCCCGGGCCTTGATGGTCGAGAAGGTGACGATCTGGGCGACGTGGTCTGACCCGTAGCGCTCGGCGGCGTAGCGGATCATCTCGCCGCGGAAACGCTCGTCGAAGTCCATGTCGATGTCGGGCATCTGCTTGCG
>DMNK01000021.1:6218-7401 GCA_003453695.1 Acidimicrobiaceae bacterium
TCGAACAGCAGGTCGTAGCGGATGGGGTCGACCCCGACGATGCCCAGGCAGTAGGCCACGCAGCACCCGGCCGCCGATCCCCGCCCCGGACCCACCCGGATGCCCGACTCGCGGGCGTGGCGGATGAGGTCCCACACCACGAGGAAGTACGACGAGAACCCCATGCTCGTGATGACACCCAGCTCGTAGTCGAGCCGCTCCGCCACCACATCGGGGAGCGGGGAGCCGTAGCAGGCCACGGCGCCCTCGTGGGCCAGCCGGCGCAAGTACGTGGCCGCCCGGTCCTCGTAGGTGTCACCGGAGACGTCGGCTGGCACCGGGAACTCGGGCAGAGCGTCGACGCCGAACTCGATGTCGACGCTGGCCCGCTCGGCGACGACAAGGGTGTTGTCGCACGCCTCGGGGACCTCCCCGAACAGGGCCCGCATCTCGGCGGCCGTCTTCAGGTAGTGCTCCTCGCCGTCGAACTTGAACCGCTTGGGGTCGTCGATCCTCGCACCGGTCTGGACGCACAGCAGGGCGTCGTGGGCGACGGCGTCACTGCGATGCGTGTAGTGGCTGTCGTTGGTGGCGAGCAACGGCGCTCCGAGCCGTCGGGCGATGTCCACCAGACGGGGGTTGGTCTTGCGCTGTTCGGGCAGTCCGTGGTCCTGGAGCTCCACGAACAGCGACTCCTTGCCGAAGATGTCCTGGAGCCTCCCCGTCAGCTCCGTCGCCCGCCGCTCGTCGTCGGAGAGCAGGGCTTGCAGAACCACTCCGCCCAGGCACCCGGTGGTGGCGATGAGCCCGTCGTGATGACGCTCGAGCAGCTCCCAGTCCGTTCGAGGCTTGTGGTAGTAGCCGGAGAGGAACGCCTCGGAGGACAGCTTCATGAGGTTGCGATAGCCGGCTGTCGTCTCGGCCAAGAGCGTCAGGTGGTAGTAGAGCTTCTGGCCACCTTCCACGTCCCCACCGGTGTCGTCGATACGGCCCCGTCGCGCCGGGCGCTCGTAGCGGCTGCCTGCGGCCATGTAGGCCTCGGTGCCGATGACGGGATTGATCCCCGCCCGCCGGCACCGGGTGAAGAAGTCGAGGACGCCGTACATGTTGCCGTGGTCGGTGATGGCGAGCGCCGGCTGACCGTCGGCGACGGCGGCCTGGATCAACTCGTCGATCCGCGCCGCCCCGTCGAGCATCGAGTACT
>DMNK01000020.1:0-19614 GCA_003453695.1 Acidimicrobiaceae bacterium
TGCCGCCGTTGCCGGGGTTCGATCCTTCTCCTGCGGAGCCGATGCCCGAGTTCAACGCAGCAACACTTTCGCCCTGGCCGAGAGAGCCGACCCCACCTTCTTGGACGTCGATCGTCCCACTGCCCTCGGGGACAGACGGCACGAACGGGATGCCGGAGGAGGCTGGATCGGTCAGCACTCCCCCGACGGGGTCGGACATCTGTGGCAACACGTCATTGGAGCCGGCCCGCAGTGACTCGAGGCTTCCCACCGACGCAATGGAGCGCCCTCGACCGGAGCCCGGGGCCGCCAAGGTCGGCGTCGGGCCGAGACCCGCCGCCGGCGCCAAGCCGAGGCCGGTTGCCTGATTGAGGATCTGAGCGGCAATCGACTGGGTCGCCTTCGGGAGCACGCCCGCCACGCTCAGGCCACCGGTGAGCGACGCCAATCCAGCCAGTGTCCCGACCGCCATCCGGGCGGAGGTCAGGCCGAAAGGCCGCACCACCCCGAGCGGCACGCCCTCTTCCAGCTGCAACGCGGCGATCACGGCCTCGACATCGCCGCTCTCGGGGTTGCTCATCCACGCGCCGTTGGTGGGGACTCCCGACAAGATGGAGGTCAGCCGGCCAGCCGGGAGCAGCGATCCCGAAGCGGCATTGAGCTCGCCCGGTGCGATGCTCCCAGCTTCGGTGATGAACGGGAGGTCGCCTCGAAGCAGGGCCTCGAGGTCGTCCGCCGCCAGGGCCGGGCTGAAACGGTAGCCCTGGACGTAGTCACAGCCGTGGCTGCGCAGGAACTGGAACTGGGCGTCGGTCTCCACACCTTCGGCGACGACCGCCAGTTTGAGGGTGTGGGCCAGTTCGATGACCGCGCCCACGATGGGAGCGGCGCCGGATTCCGAGTCGATGCGGCGCACGAAGGACGGGTCGATCTTGATGGCGTCGACGGGGATCTCGGTCAGGTAGGTCAGCGCGCTGTACCCCGTGCCGAAGTCGTCGATCGCACAGCGGATGCCCATCGCTCTGAGCTCGCTCAAGCTGGCAGCCGCTTCGTCCATGTGCTCCATGAGCACGCTCTCGGTGACCTCGAGCTCGAGAAGACGCGGATCGAACTGAGTCCGCTCCAGCACGTCCTCGACCATCCGCACCACCGACTGACGCACGAACTGCCTGGGTGAGAGGTTCACCGCAACCGAGAGCGGAGCAGATGTCCACCGCTCCCACTGCTTGGCCTGCAGACAGGCGGTCTCGAGGACCCATTCTCCGAGAGAGGCGATCAGGCTGGTCTCCTCGGCGAGGGGGATGAACGCCCACGGAGGGATCATGCCCAGCCGGGGGTGCTGCCAGCGGGCCAGCGCCTCGACCCCCACCATCGTCCCGTCGGCGGCGGCGAGCTTGGGCTGATAGTGGACCGTGAGCCGTCCCTGTTCCAGCGCCGACCGAAGGCTCGACTCGAGGGCGAAGCGAAGGCGCGCCTTGACGCTCATCGTGGTGTCATAGACAACGTAGGTGTTCCGGCCGGCTGCCTTGGCCTGGTACATGGCGGTGTCGGCGTGCTTGAACAACGTGTCCACGTCCTGGCCGTCACCGGGAGCGACGGCGACGCCGATGCTCGCCTGCACAGGAAGCAGACGCCCGGAGACGCTGAATGGCTCGGAGAACACCTGCAGCATGCGCTCGGCGAGGTTGGCGGCCTGCTCCTTGCCCTCGATCTCGTCGAAGAGGATGGTGAACTCGTCTCCTCCCATCCTGGCCAGGGTGTCGCGAGGCCGGAGCGCCGCTTGCAGACGGCTCACGACCGCCTGAAGGAGATGGTTGCCGATGGCGTGACCGAGGCTGTCGTTGATGCTCTTGAAGCGGTCCAGGTCGATGAACATGAGGGCCAGCCCGCGTCCCGTCCGAGCCGATTCGATGAGGCTGAGCGCCAGGCGGTCGTTGAAGAGCACCCGATTGCAGACCCCGGTAAGCGCATCGTGCTGGGCGCGGTACTCGGCGGCCGAACGGGCGAACACCTGGTGGAGCAGGTGCATGGTCACGAGAGCGGGGAGCAGGGCCGAGCCCAGCACGAGCGTGGCCGGCTTCAAGGGGATCCCCAGCAGGAGCTGGACTCCCAAGACGCCCGGGACCACGAAGGTGGCCGCCATGAGCAGGGCGACGTGCGCCCAGCTGGGCCGGGCGGTACGGATCGGCACCGGCTCGAGGGCGGCGCGCTGGGATGGGTGCAGCACGGCACAGGCCCAGAGGCATGCCCCCCACAGCGCCACGGCGTCGAGGGGAACAGGCGAGGTGCCGTGGACGCCGATGTAGAGGGCGGCGCCGACGGCGTGGGAGACGAACAGGCAGGCGAAGCCGAGCAGCAGGTAGCGGTAACCGGCCGGATGCTTCTCCGTCATCGACATGAGGGTCCCCGTCAGCCACAGCAGGACGAAGTCGCACGCGGGCGACGCCATGGGAAGGATCTGCACGCCGGGGTGCCACCCGTGGGCCGGCACCACGACGAGCGTCAAGAGTGCGAACCACACGGCGACCACGGCGACGACGGCGGTGGTCAGTGCCTCCGAGGAACGGCCGGGCATGCGCCGGTGGATGAGAAGGCACAGTCCGGCCATGGCCAGGACGTCCCCACCGATCGTCAGCGCCTCAGGCCCCACGGACTGGGTGGCGTGCGGGGTATGGGCGAGGGCAGCCAGTACGGCCCCCCCAACGACGCCCAGCAGCCCGGCGGCGATGACCCCCCAGGACACCAGCCAGGACCGGAGCTGCACCCTGCCGTTGGTCCAGAGCCCGTACACCGTCGCCACCAGCACCAGGCCACCCACCAGCCCGGCGGCGAGGGCCGGGTCGACCCCCATCGCCAGCCGGATCGCCCCCGCCAAGAGCACGATTACCGCAAGCGTTTTCACTGTCCGTCACCTGCCCCCCGCAGCCAGCAGTCTTTGCCAGCTCCGATGACAAAGAGTGATGACGAAACCTCAACTAGTGGTCAACCGGATTTCAACGCTTGTCCAAGGCAACCGGGCAAATGAGGAGGCAGCGCCCATTGCACCGGCCCAGAGGCCCGACGGCAACCGGCCGGGCACGATTCCTGGCCTACCGAAGGGGTGTGGGCCGCCGGCTCAGTTCGGCCCCGATGGGGACCAGCCGAGTGCCGGCCCGCGGTTCAGCCGGTGGCCGAGCCGGGACGACTGCGCCGCGGCGGGGGGGCGCCCCGCACCCCGGGGCGCGCCGGTGCCGGTGAGGCAATGGACTGGATAACGGCGTCCGAGCGCGTGCGCGTGGCGCCGGCGGTGAGCAGTTCCCTCAGCCGCGCCCGTTGCGAGGCATCGAGATCGGCGATGGCGGAGGCGAGGACCCCGGGGGGCACCGACGTGTGCACCAGGCGCAGCACCCGGCTGACCAGCTCCAGGTCACGCCGGGTCGCTTCGAGCGTGCTCTGCGTTTCGACACCGGCCGTCGCCGGATCCTCGTTCGAGACCGTGGTGGGAACCGGCTCGGTCGACACCACACCCAGGGGCAGACCGCAACGACGCGCCGCCGATTCCACCGCTTGGCGCAAGGCCGGACCCGGGAGTGGCAGCTCTCGCTGCGTCCAGTCCGCCAGCGGGCCGAGCTCGTACGCCAGCCGCGTCAGGTCCTGGGTGTCGTCGCTGACCGCCGAGCGGGACACGAGCAGGCCGGTCACCTCGTGGACGAGACGCCACTGTCCACCTGGTGCCGTCCGCACGAGGACGAGGCCCGCCACACCGGTGTTCACCGTGTTGGCGTCACCGTTCGCGGGCGTCTGTGCACCCTCCCCCCACTGGCCGGCGGGAACCCCACCCTCCACGACAACGATGGTATCCGGCCACCGTGGGGAGCGGGCCCCCTCCACACCGGGTGTCGAAGTTGTGTGATCGCCCGGCGTCCCCACGGGCGGGTAACCCCGCACGATCCTGCGTATGCCCTGGCCACAGGGCTGGGAACGCCGATCCTGCCGGAGGCCGACGGTGCGCCAGGCACTGCTCGCAGTCAGCAGGGCGACGCCCTGCGTGAGCTGTGCAGGCGTCGATGGTCGCGGTCCGGTCAACCGACGGAGACGGCCTGCCATCATGGGCGGCCGTGCAGGTGAGCGACGCTGAAGCCGACGGGGCTCGGGGATCGGGGCAGATCGAGGTGCGCATCCTGCGCGGCGCGGAATTGCGCGACGCGGCCGGCGCCGCTGCCCGTGCCCTCCAGGACGACCCCGCCACTGTGGCGAGCTACGGCGACGACCCGCTCGTCCGGCTCACTCACACCTACGGCCTCTTCTTGGAGCTCTTCGAGCGCACCGTCGCCCCCCAGCACGGCGCGCTGTGCGGCGGGTGCGTGCTCGCCGTGGCCGGCGTGCTCCCGCCGGGCACCTGTGTCGGGGCGCTCATGGCGCCCTATGTCGAGTCCACCTTGGCCCGAGCCGACCCCCCTCTCGGTGACCCGCTGCGTCCCATGAAGCTGTGGGCCACGTGGGCGGCGCACGACCTGCAGGAGGAGCATTGGCACATCGGGCCCGTGGGCGTGGAACCGGGCTACCAGGGGATGGGCATCGGCCGGGCGGTCATGGAGGCGCTGTGCCTCGACCTCGACGACCACGGGCAGGTGGGATGGCTCGAGACCAACAAGGAGCGCAACGTGGGCTTCTACAGCGCCCTCGGGTTCGAGCTGGTGGACGAGGCGGTGGCGCTCGGCGTGCCCAGCTGGTTCATGCGCCGGGAGCCGGCGAGCTGACACGAGGTCGACGTCGTCAGCCCCCTCCGTCCACCACGACAACCTGGCCGGTCACATATCCGGCGCCGGGTGAGCACAGAAACCGCACCACCTCCGCCACATCCTCCGGGCGGCACACGCGGCCGAAGGGCGCCCCGGCGTCCAGCGTGGCGATGTCGTCGACCCCCATCGCCGCCTTGACGAGTCGGCGACCCATCTCGGTCACCACCAACCCGGGCGCCACCACGTTCACGTGCACCCCGTGCCGGCGCTCCTCTTTGGCCAGGGTGTGCGCCAGCGCTTCCAACATCGCCTTGGCCATGTTGTAGGGAGCGCCGTTGGCGGGCAGCAGCCGGGCCGCAACGCTGGAGACGAAGACGATGTCGCCGCGACCGTTTTGGCGCAGGGCCGGGACCAAGAGCTTGCAAAGCGTGAACGCCGAGAAGGCGTGGGTACGGACCACTCGCTCCAGCTCTTCCACTTCGGTGTCCACCACACTTCGGCCCCGGCTGGCGATCCCCGCCGCGTGCACGAGCACGTCGAGCCGGCCGAAGTCGTCGAGCACGCTACGAGCGAGGTTGGCGTCCTCGTCGGCCACGTCCACCGACGCCCTGTAGGCGACCGCCCGCCCGCCCCTGGCCTCGATGTCCCGCACCGTGGCCGCCGCCGCCTCGTCGTCTCGGCGATAGTTCACCGCCACGTCGCAGCCGTCGGCCGCCAGCGCCAGCGCACAGGCGCGCCCGATGCCCCGGCCGCCCCCGGTCACCAGTGCCACCCGCCGGTCGCCCACGGCCCCTCAGCCAGCCGGCCGGAACACCGGGATGTGGAAGTCGTCGTCCAACTCCTCGAAGTCCACCCGCAGCGCCATCGCGACCCGCAGCGACTCCGGCTCCGCCCCGACGACGTTGGTCATCATGCGCGGCCCCTCAGCCAGGTCGACGACGGCGGCGACGTAGGGGACTTTGTCCCGGAAGGGCGGGAGGTCGTTCTGGTGCACCACCGACCAGGTGTAGAGGGTGGCCTGTCCCGAGGCCTCTTCCCACGCCACCTCGTCCGCCCCGCAGCGGGGACAGAAGGGGCGGGGGTAGTAATGCGCTCGCCCGCACGCCGCGCACCGCACGATCAGCAGGCGCCGCTCGGCGGCGGCGTCCCACCACGTCCGGGTGTAGTCGTCAGGAATGGGGAGGTCGTAGCGCGCCGGCATGTGCTATTCGTCTGAGCGGGCCTGGATTGACCCTGGCCCAGGCATCGGCCATGCTGCCCGGGTTCTCGATCCGGCGTCAACGTGGCGGCGGGCGGCGGGGACCGCCAGGAGGAGGTCAAGAAGCATGGGGATGCTCGACGGCAAGGTGGCCATCGTCACCGGTGCAGGCCGAGGCATCGGGCGGGCGGAAGCGCTGCTGCTCGCCGAGGAAGGCGCCAAGGTCATCGTCAACGATGTGGGCGCGTCCCGAGCCGGAGAAGGTGCCGACGCCTCTCCCGCCGAGCAGACGGTGCAGGACATCAAGGCGGCCGGGGGCGACTCGGCGCTCAACGCCGACGACGTGAGCTCGTGGAAGGGCGCCGCGAGCCTCGTCAAGCAGGCGGTCGACACCTGGGGCCAGCTGGACATCCTCGTAAACAACGCCGGCATCCTCCGGGACAAGATGAGCTTCAACATGGAGGAGTCGGACTGGGACGACGTGATCCGCGTCCACCTGAAGGGCCACTTCGCCATGTCGCACTTCGCTGCCAACCACTGGCGCGACCGGTCCAAGGCCGGGGAGGAGGTCTCGGGGCGGATCGTCAACACCGCCTCGGAGGCCGGTCTGTTCGGCAACGCCGGCCAGGCCAACTACGGCGCCGCCAAGGCGGGCATCGCCGCCATGACGATCATCCTCGGCCGCGAGCTGGGCCGCTACGGGGTGACGGTGAACGCCATCTCGCCTCGGGCCCGCACCCGGATGACCGAGGACCTGTTCGGAGAGATGGCCAAGGTGGAAGAGGGCAAGTTCGATGCCTTCGCCCCCGAGAACGTGGCGCCGCTCGTGGCCTTCCTGGCCAGTGACGCCGCCGCCGACGTCAACGGCCAGAACTTCGTCGTCTTCGGCGGCTCGGTGTGGGTCATGGAGGGGTGGAAGGCAGCCGGTCAGGTGTCCCGGGACGACCGCTGGACCCCGAAGGAGCTGGCTGACGCCAAGTCGACGTTGTTCGCCACCCGCGACCCGGGACTGCCGCCGTTCACATTTTGACCACGACCCATGGGGGGGACATGAAACGACTGGCCGCACTACTGATCGCCGGCGTGGCCGTGGTGGCAGGTGCCTGCAGTTCGAGCAGCACCCCCAACGCCGCCCAGTCCAAGACGGACATCACCCAGGCCTACGACAAGCTGTTCAACTTCGCCGACAAGTCGCTACCCGACAAAGAGGCCGTCGTGGAAGGTGGCGCCTCGCTCAAGACCGCATTGGACCAAGGCCTCACGTCGCCGCTCGCCAGCGGCGTGGCCGGTGCCAGCGTGAGCTCGGTGACGATCCTGTCCGACTCGCAGTGCGCAACCCACAAGGTGCCGACGCCCTGCGCGTCAGTGGCCTACTCGCTTCTGTCCAGCTCCGGACAGGCGGTGCTCTCCGGCCAGGTCGGATACGCCACCTACAGCACCGGAAAATGGCTGGTGGCGAAGGTCACCATCTGCGGGCTGCTCGACAGCCTGTACAGCGTGACCGGCCAGAAGGGCACTCCCCCGGGCTGCCCGACGCCGTAGCGGAGGCCCCGGCCCGACCGGGACGTGCTCAACCTTTGGACGGCAGAGCGGCCGTCGCCTCCCCCACCACCTTGACCTCGCCTTCGGCGTTCTCGAGGCTGCACTCCAGCTCGACGAGGTTCTTGCCGTCCGATTGGCGCTTGCCCTTGACCACGACCTTGGTGCGGAGCTCCTCGCCCGGCCACGTCTGACGACTGAAGCGCACCTTGTACCCCGTCAAGGTGCCGATCCCGACGTAGTCGGTGATGGCCGTGCCCAGCAGCCCCATGGAGAACATGCCGTGGCCGAACACACTGGGCTGGCCGGCCTTGGTGGCCAGGATCTCGTCATGGTGCATCGGGTTGTAGTCCCCCGAGGCTCCGGCGTAGCGCACCAGGTCGGTGCGGGTGAGGGTGTGGGTGAGCACGGGCGCCTCGTCGCCCTCGCTCACGTCCTCGAAGTACGTCGCCATCGCAGGTCACCTCTGTGCTGGGTCGCTCGGGGCCGCAGCTTGGGCGGCGGCCATCTGTGCTGTCAAGCTCGGTCAGCCGCCGGGCTCCGGGTCACGCGGCAGTCCCAAGAGCCGCTCGGCGATCACGTTGCGCTGCACCTCGCTCGTCCCGCCGGCGATGGTGAGGCAGCGGGTGGAGAGGAATCCCCGCGACCACTGTGCCGCGTCACCCTCTGTCGTCGCCCCCTCGGCACCGAGGAGGACCAGGCCGAGTTCCTGCACCCGCTGCTCGTGCTCGGCCCCGAGCAGCTTGCGCACGCTCGCCTCGGGCCCCGGGTCGACGCCGGACACCGAGCGCAACGTGGTGCGGGCGCCGAGGAGCGCCACCGAATGCGCCTCGGCGAGCAGCGCCCCGATCTCGTCCAGCACCACGGGATCCGTGCTCGCTTCCTCCTGGCCGAGCGTCCCCAGGATCCACTCGATGCCGAAGCCGAAGGTGGCCCCCGACGACATGGACACCCTCTCGTTGGCCAGCGTCGTGCGGGCCAGGCGCCACCCGTCGTTCACGTCCCCCACGACGCAGTCGTCGGGCACGTACACATCGGTGAAGAACACCTCGTTGAACATGGCGTCGCCGGTGATCTCCCGCAGCGGACGGACCTCGATCCCCGGCGAGCGCATGTCGACGAGGAAGTAGGTGATGCCCTGGTGCTTGGGAGCGGCGGGATCGGTGCGGGCCAGGCAGATGCCCCAGTCGGACTTCTGGGCCATGGACGTCCACACCTTCTGGCCGGTGAGCAGCCATCCGTCCTCGGCGCGATCGGCCCGCATGGCCAGCGACGCCAGGTCGCTGCCCGCCCCCGGCTCGCTGAACAACTGGCACCAGGTGAGCTCGCCGAGCAAGGTGGGCCCGACGAAGCGCTCCTGCTGCGCAGGAGAGCCGTAAGCGACGATAGTGGGCAGCGCCCATGCACCGACGGCCAGGTTGGGGCGGCGCACGCCGGCGGTTGCCATCTCCTCGTCGATGACGAGCTGCTCCACGGGCCCGGCGTCGCGGCCCCACGGGACCGGCCAGTGCGGGGCGATGAGCCCCGTCTCCACCAGGGCGCGCCGTTTGCCCGCCGTGCCCGACGCCACTGAAACCCTGCTCACCAGGTCGCGCACGTCGGCTCGCAGCTGCTCGATCCCGTCGGGCAACTCGGGCTCGAGACGGCGACGGCCCCCCTGGCGCGCTGCATCGGCGGTCTGACGCCGCAGCGCCGAGCCCCCACCGAGCAGCTGGCGCAGGGACAGGGCCCGGCGCAGATGGAGATGGGCATCGTGCTCCCAGGTGAAGCCCATGCCACCGTGCAACTGCACGCACGCCTTGGCACACTCGACATAGGCGTCGAGGACGAGGGCTCCGGCCAACACCGCCGAGAGCGACGCCTGCTCGGCGTCGGCAGCGTCGACGGCGCGAGCGGCGTCCCATGCCAGGGCGGTGACCTGCTCCACGGCGACCAGCATCTCGGCGAGGCGGTGCTTCACCGCTTGGAACTGCCCGATGGGCCGGCCGAACTGGCTGCGCTCCTTGGCGTGCTCGGTCGCCGCCTCCAGACACCAACGCGCCCCACCGGCACACTCGGCGGCGGCCAGGGCGAGGGCCCGGTCCCGCACGACGGCGGTCTCGAGGCTCGGCAGCTGACGATCGGGTGGCAGGGCGACCTCGTCCACCGACACCGACGCCACCCTGCGGGTGAGGTCCAGGCTGGGCACCTCGGCGACAGTCACGCCCGGCGCGTCAAGCGGCAACGCCACCCAGCACGACCGGGGCTCGTCGTCGACCGACACCTCGGCGATGCACACCGTGGCCGGGGCGGCACCGAGGACGGGGCGCAGCGTCCCCGACACCGTGAGGGTGCCATCGGCCTGGCGCCGGGCGCCCAACACACCCGAGCCGGGAAGGGCGACGGCGGCGGGCAGCGTCCCGTCGGCGAGGTGCGGAAGCAGCTCCTTGGAAGCGGGGTCACCCGACTCGTCGAGGACGGCGGCGGCCAGCATGGTGCCGGACCACGGTCCGGGGAGGCTGGCCCGAGCCAGCTCCTCGGCCACGACGGCCAGGTCGAGGAGGCCGAAGCCCTGGCCGCCGTGCTCCTCGCCGACGTGCACCGCCAGCCAGCCCTGGCCGGCGAGCTCGACCCAGAAAGCCGGGAGTGGTTCCCGCTCGGCGTCGAGCACGGCACGAGCCAGCTCGCGCCCGCCGCGTGCTTCCACCCAGCGCTGCACCGTGCGGCGCAGTTCCTCGTGTTCCTGTCCGATCCCGATGGCCATGGATGTCCTTGATCAGGGCCGCCCCTGGCCCTCGCGACGTACGTTCTGTGACAGCGACGTCAGTCCGACCACGTTACGCCGCAGGTGCCAAGGTGGGCCACACCGGTGCCCGCCCTGCGCGGGTGCGAGGTGCCGAGGGGCAATAGTCTCGGGCGGTGGCCGGAGGTGGGCGCCGGGGCGGCATCCCTCGGGTGGCGGAGGAAGACGGCGCTCACGACGTGGCCGCACGACCGGACGGCAGGGGTTGGCGCATCGACGACCTGGCCCGGTTGTCGGGGACCACGGTCGACACCGTGCGCTTCTACCAACGCGAGGGCCTGTTGCCGCCCGCCACCCGCACCGGGCGCAGCCTCGTGTACGGGCCCGAGCACCTGGAACGGCTGGAGCGCATCCGCGACCTGCAGGCCCGGCACTTCACCCTGAAAGGGATCCGGGCCCTGGCCGAGGAGGGGCGGCTGCAGATGCTCGACCGCCTGTTCGCCCCCGAGCAGCGAAGCTTCACCCGCGACGAGCTCGTGCGCGAGTCGGGGCTCGAGCCCGGCGTGGTGGACCAACTGGAGGGGGCGGGCCTCCTCGGCGCACCCGAACGGCACGGCGCACTGGCCTACGACGGCGAGGACCTGGCCGTGCTGTCGTCGATGCGTGCCTCGCTCGATCGGGGCATGCCCCTGGCGGTGGCGCTCTTCCTCGTGCGGCTGTACCACGAACAGATGGTCGAGCTCGATCGCAAGCTCTTCGACACCTTCTCCATCGGAGGCACCGGGCTGGAGCCGAAGCTCGACGAGGACGATCTCGACGCCTTCCGCACGCTGGCCGGCAACGACATCGACGCCTTCTTGGACGATTCGTGCGTGGTGCTCGAGTACCTGCACCGCCGGGGCGTGCAGCATCTGGTCCTCGAGGCCATGCGCCTGGCCGATGCGCTCGGGGGAAGCTCGCGCACCTTGGGGATCCGGCCCGGTGACCGGTCCGCCGACCACCCACCGGCCGAGGGTGAGCCTTAGAAGAGACCGATCAGGTGGTCGATCGACCAGGCCTGCCATCCGTGCAGGCCGAGGACGACCACGGCGGCCAGGACCATCATCAGGTTCTGCCCCTGCTCCGCCCAGTCGTGGATCATGAGGGTGAAGTACACGAGGTTGAGGGCGATGCTGGCGAAGGCGGCGATCGGGGTGAGGAAGCCCAGCGTGAGGCCCAGGCCCAGGGAGAGCTCGGCCCCCAGGATCACGTAGGTCATGGCCTGCGGGCGGGGCCGAACCACGGCGTCGAAGCCGGTGCGCACCACCTCCCAGCGGTGCTTGGCGGCGATGTCGGCGGCCCATTTGATGCCGGCCTGACGCTTGATCCACGCCGTCAGGTTCTTGTGGCGGAAGCTCTCCAGCCACCACAGGCCCAACCCGATGCGCAGCACGGCGGCCCACACCGCGGCGCTGGCCAAGGAGGTGTGCACGCGAACCGGCCTCCTCGTGCCCGGCCGCAACCCGGCCTAGGCGCGGTGGATGACGTTGAAGCGTGTCGTGACGACGGGTTCGCCGGTCCGGTCGTCCTTCCACCTCGTCTCGGTGACCACGAAGGTCATCGTCTTGCCCTTCGACTCCTTGGTGTAGGCGTCCACGACCGTGCCCTCGCCCGAGAGCACGTCGCCCACGTACACGGGACGGTGGTACTCGAACTCCTGCTCCCCGTGGAGGACGAGGCCGCCCTTGGCCATGAGCGGCCCGAGCACCTCGCCCATGGGGTTCCCGCCCGGCACGTCCTCGGGCTGGATCTCGGGGAAGTTCCCCCAGCTCTGCATCACGAAGGCGAAGGTGGGCGGGGCCGGGATGGCCGTCAGTCCGGCCTCGGCGGCGGCCCTGGGGTCACGGTAGACGGGGCTGGGGTCGCACACGGCGGTGGCGAAGTTGGTCACCGCCGATCGCTCGACCACCACCTTGGACTTGCTCATGGGCTTGCCGATGATCTTCTTCAGCTCGTCGTCGCTCATCCTCGTCCTCGTCGTCTCCCGCCTCGTCGCACCGGGGGGTTCCGCCCCGACCGCTTCGGGCCGTCACCCTACCGACGGGCCCGTCACCGCGGCCAACCAGCGCCGGGCCGGGAGGCACGCGCTCGTGCTGCTACCGTCGCCGCCGCCGGGTGAGGTCCCGGCGACGCCCCGGGGCCGGGCCGGCCGTAGGCGACAACGCGGTGGACGGGACCGGGCCGCCCGAGTGAGGTGCCGATGCCCGAGTTCGAGACCCTGCTCTACGAAGAGGCCGACGGGGTCGCCTGGGTGACGCTCAACCGTCCCGAGGTGATGAACGCCTTCAACACCGTGATGCAGCGCGAGCTGCG
Organism: Acidimicrobiaceae bacterium; assembly: GCA_003453695.1. Classification (GTDB taxonomy): domain Bacteria; phylum Actinomycetota; class Acidimicrobiia; order Acidimicrobiales; family UBA8190; genus UBA8190. Next base: position 12,512 of record DMNK01000020.1, read on the forward strand.
CGACCTGTGGCGGTGGCTGCGGCGACATGACCCGGTGCGCGTGGTCGTGCTCAGCGGCGCCGGGGACAAGGCCTTCTGCACCGGCATCGACCGGGGCGAAGCCATCGCCGAGGGACCGCGCCGCGGCCGGACCGGCCGCGGCGCCTCGGACTCGGCCGGGCCGGGCGCTTCGGAAGGCGGCGAAGTGCGCATCGGGTCGGGGACCACCCCCTTCATGTTCGACGACCCCGGTTCCAACCTGGGCCCGAAGAGCAACGACCTGTGGAAGCCGGTCATCGCCGCGGTGAACGGGATCGCCTGCGGGGGGGCCTTCTACATGCTGGGCGAAGTGGACTTCATGATCGCCGCCGAGCACGCCACCTTCTTCGACCCTCACCTCACCTTCAACATGGCGGCCGCCTTCGAGCCGCTGCAGATGACCGGACGCATGCCCTTCGGCGACCTGGTCCGCCTCACGCTGCTCGGGAGCGAGGAGCGTATGAGCGCCCGGCGCGCCCTCGAGATCGGTCTGGTGACCGAGGTGGTGCCGCTCGAGGAGTTGCGGGAGCGTTCCGGCTGGGCGGCGTCGGTGATCGCCCGTTCCCACCCTGTCGCCGTGCAGGGGACCCTCCGGGCCCTGTGGGCGGGGCGCGAGCTGTCGCGGTCGCAGGCTCTCGCCATGGCATGGGCGTTCGTGGGCCTCGGCAACGACCCCGATGCCCTCGAAGAGGGCCAGGCTCGCTTCGCCTCGGGCCAGCGCGTCGAGTGGCGGCTGCGCTGAGGCCGCGGACCACCGCTCAGGGGCCGGCGTTGCGCAGTCCCACGGCGAAGGCCCGAAAGGCCCGGCCGCGGTGCGAAAGGGCGTTCTTCTCGGCCACCGACATCTCGGCGAACGTGCGCCCATCAGCGCCGCTCGGGGAGAAGACCGGGTCGTAGCCGAAGCCGGACGCCCCGCGCGGCTCGGGCGCGATCGTCCCCTCCACCACACCTTCGGCGACGATCTCCCGACCTCCGGGAAACCGGCCCACCACCACCGTGCGAAAGCGCGCCGAGCGCTGCTCGGGCGTCTCGGCACCGGCCTCCTCGAGGGCGGCCACCAACTTGGCGACGTTGTCGGCGTAGGAAGCGTGATCACCCGCATAGCGCGACGAGTACACGCCGGGCTCGCCGCCCAGGGCCGCCACCTCGAGACCGGTGTCGTCTGCCACCGACGCCAGGCCGGTGGCGTCGAGCAGCGCCCGCGCCTTGAGCCGGGCGTTCTCCTCCAGGGTCCCGCCGGTCTCCTCCACGTCGGCGACCTGCGACGGGCGCGACACCAGCTCCACGGCCTCACCGAGCTCGGCATGGAGGATGGCGGCGATCTCGGCGGCCTTGTCGCGGTTGGCCGTCGCCACCACCAGGCGCAGACGAGAAGGACCGGCGCCGTTGCCGGGCGCCCTCACCGCGGTGTCGGTGGGGCGTCGAGCACCGCTCGCTGCTCGGCCACCAGCGTGGCGATGCCGGCTTGGGCGAGGTCCAGCATCTCGTCGAGCTCCGATCTGGCGAAGGCCATGCCCTCGGCCGTTCCCTGGACCTCCACGAACCGCCCCGACCCGGTCATCACCACGTTCATGTCGACCTCGGCCCGGAAGTCCTCGGAGTAGTCGAGGTCGAGCAGGCACACGGCGTCGACCACGCCGACCGACACCGCGGCGCAGGCGTCGGTGAGGGGATGGGCTCGCAGCTGCCCTTTCTGCACCAGCCGGGAGAAGCAGTCGTGGAGGGCCACGTAGGCGCCGCAGATCGAGGCCGTGCGCGTCCCCCCATCGGCCTGGAGCACGTCGCAGTCCACAGTGACCTGCAGCTCTCCCATGGTGGGTAGATCCGTGACGGCCCGCATGGACCGCCCGATCAGGCGCTGGATCTCCTGGGTGCGCCCCGACTGCTTGCCCTTGGCGGCTTCGCGGTCGATCCGTTCCGCCGAAGAGCCGGGTAGAAGCGAGTACTCGGCGGTGACCCATCCTTTGCCCCCGCCCCGCAACCACGGGGGGACGCGGTCTTCGACCGACGCCGTGCACAGCACCTTGGTGCGGCCCATGGACACGAGCACCGACCCGGCGGCGAACTCGGTGAAGTCGCGGGCGAACGACACCGGGCGCAGTTGGTTGATCGTCCTGCCATCGGCGCGTAGCGCACGGGCGTCGACGCTCACAGGGAGAAACCCCGCCCGACCTCGGCCGAATCGATCCGGCCCGAGAACATAGCGCTCGCCTCGGCCAGGACGGCGTCAGCGGGGATCTTCGCCCACCGGTGGGTGAGGACGAGACGGCGGGCCCGGGCGTCTTTGGCAGCTCGTCCTGCTTGGCTCCCGGTCATGTGGATGTCGTCACTCTCGGCGTAGTCGTCGGTGTAGGTGGCCTCGCACAGGACGAGGTCGAGGTCCTGTCCCAGGGCCCGCAGCGGCCAGCGGGGGCCGGAGTCGGCAGAGTAGCCCAGCACCTCCGACGCTCCTTCGAACCGGACGGCCAGGGTGGTGACCGGGTGAGCCGTGCGCGAGAACTGCAGCCGGAGGCTGCCCACCTGCGCGTCGTCGCCGTCGCCCACCTCGAGCCAGTCGAAGATCCCCTCGCTGTCCTGGCTGAGCCGGTGACGGATCCCGGGCGCCGACACCACGGGAATAGGCGCCCGCTCGAAGGCGGCCGTCCACTTGGCCGCCGTCACCAACCCTTCGAGATCGCTCCAGTGGTCCACGTGCTCGTGGCTGAGCACGATGGCGGTGAGGGCCATGGGGTCGGTGAAGCGTTGGAGGTTGGCGAAGGTGCCGGGGCCGGCGTCGAGCCACACGGACGTGCCCGAGGACCAGTCCCTCACCAAGTAGCCGCTCCCCGCTCCCCCGGGCCCGGCGTGACTACCGTCGCAGCCGAGAACCGTCAGGGTGAGCGTGCTCACACGGAGGCGGCGCCGGGATCGGCAGAGCGCTCGGCGGCGGGCTCGTCGCCGATGTCCGGCGGCTCCGACCAGGCCAGGGCGCCCACGTCGCCGAGCTCTTCGCCGAACAGCCTCCCCCCCACCTCCCGGAACCAGCCCACGTCGCCCGAGGAGAAGAAGCGCAGCGAGCCCGGTCCGTCGGAGCGGCCGATAGAGCCCCGGGCCAGCACGTCGCGCACCTCGAAGGCGGTCTCGTCCGCTGACGACACGAGGACCACGTCCCGCCCCACGACGTCGGCGATGGTGCGGGCCAGGAACGGGTAGTGGGTGCACCCCAGGAGCAACGTGTCGATCTCCCGGTCACGCACCGGGGCGAGCAAGCGCTCGGCCAGCACCGCCACCTGGTCGGAGCGGGTCTCGCCCCGCTCCACGAACTCGACGAAGCCCGGACAGGCGGCGCACACCAACTCGACGGGCACGGCCAGGTTGGCAGTGGCCTGTTGGTAGGCGCCCGAGCCGATGGTGCCCACGGTGCCGATCACGCCCACCCGCCGGTTGCGGGTGGCGCGCACGGCGGCGCGGACGCCCGGTTCGATGACGCCCACGACCGGGACGGGCAGCAACCGGCGCAGCGTGCCGAGGGCGGCGGCAGATGCCGTGTTGCAGGCGACCACCACGAGCTTCACGTCGTGCTCGTTCACCAGCCACTGCGAGATCTGCAGTGCGAAGGCCCGCACTTCTCCCTGGGGGCGGGGACCGTAGGGGTAACGGCCGGTGTCGCCCACGTAGACCAGGTGCTCCTCGGGGGCCAGGTCGATGAGGGCCCGGGCGACGGTGAGGCCGCCGAATCCGCTGTCGAACATGCCGATGGGGCGCTCGTTCACGGGCTTCGAGGCTACGCCGGGCTGCGGACCACCACGCTCATGCACGCAAGCAGTCGCTGGTCAGGCCAGGGGAAGCTGGGGGGCGTCGGCCAACGACGGAGCGCCCCGGCGCAGGCCGCCCAGGGGAAACACCTGGTCGGGACGAAACGAGCGCACGTGGTGCTCGCCGGGGCCCCCGCCCACCACCTCCACCGACTCGGCGCCGTTCTTCGTGTTGCGGACATGCGCCTGGAAGCGCCAGGTGGCGCCGCGAGCCGCCGGACCGGCGATCTCGACGGCGTCCCCGGGACGAAGGCCGTTCCACGACCGGGTGCGCACGAGGTGATCGGGGAGCACTTGGACCTTGGTCCGTCGCCGGCGAGCCACGACGGTTAGAAGTAGATGGTGCGGCGGGCCCGCTCGGCCACCACGTCGATGTCGTCGGTCCACGCCCCGGTGGACAGGTACTTCCAGCCGCCGTCCGCCGACACCACGACGACGACGCCCCGGTCGATGGCCTGGGCGCACTTGGCGGCCCCGGCCATGGCGGCGCCGGAAGAGATCCCGGCGAAGACCCCCACCTCGGCGAGACGCCGCGTCCACTCGACCGACAGCCTGGGCCCGACGACGGTCTTGCGGTCGAGCAGCTCGGCTCCGTGCAGCTCGGTGAAGATCGGCGGGATGTAGCCGTCGTCCAGGTTGCGCAAGCCGTCCACCAATTCGCCGGCGGGAGGCTCGACCGCCCACACCTGCACGTCGGGATTGCGCTCCTTCAAGTACCGGCCCACGCCGAGCAACGTCCCCGAGGTCCCCAGGCCGGCGACGAAGTGGGTGACGTCGGGACAGTCGCGCCAGATCTCCGGCCCGGTGCCCTCGTAGTGGGCGCGGGGGTTGGCCCGGTTGGCGTACTGATAGAGGAAGACCCACTCCGGGTGCTGGGCGGCGATGGCCTCTGCCAGGCGCACGGCCCCGTTCGACCCTTCGCCGCCGGGCGACTCGATGACCTCGGCACCCCACACAGCCAGCAGCTGGCGGCGCTCCTCGGAGACGTTGGCGGGGAGGACGACCTTCAGGTGATAGCCCTTCAGCCGGGCCACGAGGGCCATGCCGATCCCGGTGTTGCCCGAGGAGGGCTCGAGCAGGACGGAGCCGGGCTCGAGGCCCTCGTCCTTCTCGGCGGCTTCGATCATGGCCAGGGCGATGCGGTCCTTGACGGAGCCCCCGGGATTCTGGCCCTCGAGCTTGATGAGGATGCGGGCGTCGGGATTGGGGCTGAGCGCGCTGACGTCGACCAGGGGCGTGTTGCCGATCAGGTCGAGGACGCTCTGGGAGACGGCCACCGGGGAACGCCCCCTCAGCCGCCGGCGACGGCGGGCAGGATGGACACGGTGTCGCCGCCTGCCACCTTCGTGTCGAGGCCCTCGAGGTAGCGGACGTCGTCGTCGTTCACGTACACGTTCACGAAGCGGTGCAGCGTCCCGTCCTCGGTGAGCACCTGCCCGGCCATGCCGGGGTAGCCCTCCACCAGGCCACGCAGGATCTCGCCCACCGTGTCGCCGGGCACCACGACCGTGCTCTTGCCCTGGGCGTGAGGGCGCAGGACGGTGGGCAGGCGTACGTCGGGCATGTGGTGCTCCCTGGTGCAGTGGAGCCTCACGCCCCGCTGGAGCGGGCGGCGGCCCCGTCTGATTCTTGACCGATCTGGTCAGTATTCTACCGGGCTTCCATGCCGCTCCCCCGACCCCGCTGTCCGGCGGCAGACGACGGCCGGGACTGCGTCGGTGAGGGTCCCCGCCCTATCCGGCCCGCTCGCCCGTCATGCCCTCGTCGACGCCCGTCACCTCTTCTTCGTGGATGTCCCCGCCCACGATCCGGTACGACCGCAGTGCCGGCACGCTGTGGCGCAGGGAGACGACGACGTAGTGCCACGCCGGGTCCGGAGCCTGGGCGACGTCAGTGGGTGAGGGATAGGCGTCGGTGTGGGTGTGCGAGTGGAAGACCCCGATGATCTCGAGCCCGGCCGCCTCGGCGTCCCTGTCGGCGTGGAGGTAGTCCTTGGGGTCGACCGTGTACAGCTTGGCCGAAGCCGCCGCGTTGCGGGTCGGGTAGCAACGCCGCACGACGTCGTCCCCCGGTTCGGCGGCGAGCAGCCCGCACGCCTCCTCGGGCACACCGGCCAGGCAGTGGGCCAGGATCTGCGCGTGGATCTCGCCCGGCAGCCGCAACATTGGGGCAAAGGGTACCGGCCGGGCCCCGCTACCCTCGGTTGATGGCCGCCAAGGGACCCACGCGACGGGCGCCCCGGCCCAAGGACGACGCCGCCGAGCGCTACCGCCAGGTGGCGCGCAACCGGCGGGCCCGGCACGACTACGACATCCTCGAAACCGTCGAGTGCGGCATCGCCCTACAGGGCAGCGAGGTGAAATCCCTGCGGGCGGGCCGGGTCTCGTTGCAGGACGCCTACGCCCGCATCGAGCGAGGCGAGGCGTGGTTGCTCGGCGTGCACATCCCGCCCTATGCGCACGCCAGCGGGTTCGGGGCCCACGAGCCCGATCGCCCCCGCAAGCTGCTCCTGCACCGCGCCCAGATCGACGAGCTGTTGGGTCGGACCCAGCAGCAGTCGCTCACCCTGGTCCCGCTGTCCATCTACTTCAAAGAGGGCAAGGCCAAAGTCGAGCTGGCGCTGGCCCGGGGCCGGCGCCAATACGACAAGCGCCACGCCATCGCCGCCCGTGACGCCGAGCGGGAGGCGGCCCGGGAAGCCGCCCGTGCCGCAGGGCGTTCCACGGCCCGAGGGAGCCGGCGGGAACTCGACTGATCTCCGCCGTCCGAGGAGATGAGTTGGGCGGCCCGGTACAATGGGCGGCAACCTGAATCAAGGGGGTGACTGGCTTCGACTTCGGTCGTTGATTCGGGAGAAGCGAGCCGTGGTCTCCGGAGCCACGTTAAAGAGCCGGAACCAAAAACAAACGCCGAGCCTCAGCTCAGCCTCGCTGCCTAATTAGGTAGCGCGTCCGTCCGGTCTCAGCCCTGTGGGCCGGTAGCGGGCGTCATTAAGCAGGGCTCACCCTCCTGGGCTCGTCAGCGGATCGGGAGGGGACACCTCAGCTGACTGGGGTCCCGCACTGGCGCCGGTGGCTGGGCGGGACCCGAGATCCTCCCACCGGCTGCGCTCGGAGAAGCCCCGTGGAGGAGCCGGAGGACGCGGGTTCGATTCCCGCNNCGGAGCCACGTTAAAGAGCCGGGAAACAAACACAAACGCCGACTCTCAAGTCGCGCTGGCTGCTTAACAAGTAGCCCGTCCGTCCGGTCTCAGCCCTATGGGCCGGTAGCGGGCGTCATCCAGTAGGGCTC
>DMNK01000020.1:19946-22006 GCA_003453695.1 Acidimicrobiaceae bacterium
GTTCGATTCCCGCCACCTCCACGAACACATTGCGCTCTGACCAGGTATTATGTGCTGTGGATAACCGGTCGTGACGCGGAAATGACGCGAAAAGACGCGGAGAGGGTCGGCGAGAGACGGCAAACAGCGGCCGAAATCGGCCGTTCTTTAGACAACTGGAGGGGGCGCCCTCTCCCCCTCTGCGCCCGCCGCCGACCATCCCCGATCCCCTTCCGGCCGCCACTGTCCGTGGTCCCACATCAGCTCCCGGGCGCTCCCCCCGGTCGACCGGCGGCCGCGGTCCGGAGCCGACGGCTCTACCGTCGGGTGATGCCGTCACCGCCGGACATCGACCTCGCCAAGATTCGCAAGTACTTCGAAGGTCGGGTGCCGGCCGAGTTGCGCGACGAAGCACGGATCGATGTCACCGTTCGAGGGAGCGTCGTCACCGTCTTCGACTGCCGCGGGCCCTGGCATGAAAGCCTGACCGAATGGTCGAAGGTGCCGGTCGCTCAGTTCCGATATAGGGCTGCCGATCCCACGTGGGCCCTGCACTGGGCCGACCGGAACGATCGTTGGCACCGCCAAGACGAAATCGAGCCCGGCTGCGTCGACGAACTGCTGGCGGAGCTGCATACAGATCCCACAGGGATCTTCTGGGGCTGACACATCGCCACAACGGATAATCGGCGCACAACAGCTTTTCGCCGTCCATGTGCCTTTCGCCGATACGGAGCGCTAGCCCGTCACGAGTATCTCAAGCGGGCTCGCGTCGTTCCGGCGCCGAGCGCCGGAGGGCGAGCGTCGTCGCCTATGGTTTGCGGCGAGCGGATGACCGATCGCAACCGGCTGAGGTCTCAGCACTAACCGCTCGGTGCAAGGTGCTGCGACCATGAGAAGAGGCCGCTTCTGCGGACCAAGCCCGCTGTCCTTGCTGGCTACTCGTCGATGGGGAGCCTCGGTAGGTGTTCGAGGCCTAGCGGTCCCGTATCCGTTCCGCGTAGCCTCGCGGAATTGCGACGAGCGATGGCAGCTACCTCGCGTTCGAATGCAGCCATTTTGAGCCGCCGCTCCGAGTCCTGATCGGCGGCGACTTTCTCCAGGTAATCAGCGAATGTCTCGGCCTGTTGGGCCATCCACTCGGCGAACTCGGCAGCTTCACGACGAAGAGTCACCAGTTCGGCGCGCAATGCGGCCGGAGCCGAGGCGCCGTCGACGCGCTGTCGGTCGAGAGCAGCCTCCCGCTCGTCGGCCTTGCTCTCCCGCTCGTCGGCCTTGATCTCCCGTTCGCCCGCCGTGCGGTCGCGCAAGTCGGCGACGCGGTCGCGGAGATCCGCGGTCTCATCCCGATCGTCGGCGACGCGGTCCCGCTCGTCGGCGGCGCGGTCCCGCTCGTCGGCCTTGCTCTCCCGCTCGTCGGCGCCCCCGTGACGCTCGTCGGCGCTCTCGCCACGCGGGCTGGACCGGTCGAAGGCGGCAACGGCGCGGTCTTTCAATGCGATGGCGCGCCCGCGTTTGGCGTTAGCACGATCGGCGGTCGCCAGGGCGCGGCCGGACGCACCCAAAACCCGCCGATGGGCACCCTCGGCACGACCGCGCTTCGCATCGGCTCGATCGGTCGTCTCGCCGGTCTCATGAGGACCGTTCTCAGAGGCAGGTTCTTCCACACGAACATTGTCGCGCAACTCACGTGACCTGGCGTCCCGCTGTTGCCGAGCCGGCCATTCGCCACCGGCCGGAGTCGGGTTGGCCATGGCCGCGGATCCCTACGCTGCGCTATCGCGACACCGGGGGACGGCACGGATTGCAGCCAGTACCGGGATGGCACGTCGCTTTCGCTATCGAAACAAGCCGGTTTGCCATGGGAGCATTTCAACAGGTGGGCGCCATACCGCCAGCACTATCCCTCGCCCGAATCGGCGCCTTGCCAGACCGACGTTTCGGGTCGCTCGCAGGCAGTTGGTTTGGCTCTGACCGGTCGCGGCATGAGGGCACGCCCAGCCCGGAGACGTTCCCGCATGACCGGCGGCAGACGGACGGCTGGGGCGCTCCGGCTCCGTCAGGTGGTTATCGGCAGCTAG
>DMNK01000142.1:0-346 GCA_003453695.1 Acidimicrobiaceae bacterium
CCAACCAGGCCTTCCGCCTCGGTCGGCGCGCCTGGGGCCTGCAGTTCCATCTCGAGATCGACGAGCACGCCGTGGAGGTCTTCGCCGAGACGTTCGCCGCCGATGCCTCTGCGGCCGACGTGACGCCAGAGAGCATCGTGACATCCACTCGAGCGGCCCTGGGCAAGCTCATCCCCGTGCGCGAGGCGGTGCTGGCCCGCTTCGCCGGGCTCATCTCCACCCGAGGGGAGCGATAGCCCTGCAGATGGTCGCCGCCGGGCCGACCGGCGTAACCTTGAGGCCGGCGCTGCAAACCACTCGGACCTGACCGTCGGGGTGGCGGGGCCGAAGGCGGAGGCAGGCGGAG
>DMNK01000142.1:688-15370 GCA_003453695.1 Acidimicrobiaceae bacterium
AGCCGTGCACGGGCTCGGCCGAGCACCCCGATCCCGTGGTCCTGGTGCACGGCCTGGGTGGCGACCAAAACGACAACTGGCAGACCATCGCCCCCTTCCTCTACGACGAGGGCTACTGCGTCTACGCCCTGACCTACGGCAACGACGCCTCGGCGCCGTCGCCCTTCGACAAGTTCGGCGGCTTGGCCGACATGTCCCAGAGCGCTCAGGTCCTGGCCAGCTTCGTCCAGCAGGTGCTCATCGCCAGCCACGCATCGAAGGTGGACCTCGTCGGGCACTCCGAGGGCGGAACCATGCCCGACTGGTACTTGAAGTTCGACGGCGGCGCCAACTACGTCGACCACTTCGTGGCCCTGAGCGGCGTGCTGCACGGCACGACGTTCTGGGGTCTGGGCGACCTGTACGCCCTGAGCCAGGCCTACCCCTCCTACTCGGCGCAGTTCAACCAGTTCGAGTCCCAGTACTGCCAGTCCTGTGAGGAGTTCCTGCCCACCTCGCCGTGGATGGAGAACCTCGACGCCACCACCATCACCGGCGCGGCGCCCGTGTGCTCCGCCGACGGTGCCGACGTGCTCGGCGTGCAGTACACGTCGGTGGCCACCAACAACGACGAGCTGGTGCGCCCGCCCACGAGCGACTTCCTGAACCCCGCCTGCGGCAACACCCACAACATCCTCGTGCAACAGCAGTGCCTCACCGACCAGGCGGACCACATCTCGATCGCCGCTGATCCCATGGTGGCCCAGGACATCTTGAACGCCCTCGACCCGGCCGAGGCTCGTCCGGTGCACTGCGTGGTGGTTCTCCCCGCCGTGGGCTGAGGGGCGCCCTTCACCCACGACGACACGCTGGCCTAAGGGACGCCCTCCCCCTACACCGCCGGCGGCGCCTCGAGACGGCGCGTCAGTCGAGCAGCAACCCGGCCAACCTCTGGCGCTGGTAGCCCTGCGGCCCGAACAGCAGGTCGTCCTGCTTGGCACGGCGGTACAGCAGGTGGCAGTCCACGTCCCAGGTGAAGCCGACGCCGCCATGGATCTGGATGGACTCGGCGGTCACGTCGACGGCCGCCTCGGCGGCGTACCCCTTGGCCATGGCGGCGGCGCGCTCGCGGTCGGGTGCGTCGGTGTCCGACGCCCACGCCGCGTAGTGCGTGCCTACCCGGGCCAGCTCGAGGTGGTGAAGCATGTCGGCGGCCTTGTGCTTGATGGCCTGAAAGGTGGCGATGGGCCGGTCGAACTGGACCCGCACCTTTGCGTACTCGACGGCCAGTTCGAGGGCGCGCTCGGCCGTGCCCACGAGCTCGGCGCACAGCGCCACGCTCACGTCGTCGACGACGCGCGCCCACAGGGCGCTGTGGTCTCCGGGCGGGCCCACCCGGCCGGCGCGGCGCCCGTCCAGCTCGAGGTGGGCCAGCTTGCGCGTGACGTCGAGGCCCGGCACCGCTTCGCCCGCCGGCGCCTCCAGGAGGAACGAGCCGATGCCTTCGCCGTCGTCGGCCACGACGAGGGCCCAGTCGGCCCCGGCACCGTCGAGCACGACCGGCTTCGTCCCCGACAGCACGTAGCTGTCACCGTCGGGCTTGGCCGTGGCCCGCACGCCGGCGAGGGGATCGCCCACACCGCCTTCTTCGATGGCCACCGTCCCCCGGCGGGCCCCCGACGCCAGGTCGGGGAGCAGGTCGTCCAAGCCGAGACGGACCGCCGCCGAGGTGGCGGCCACCGCCGAGGAGACGAAAGGCCCCGGGAAGGGCAGCTTGCCCAGCTCCTCTTGGAGCACCACCACGTCGAGCAGCCCCAGGCCGAGGCCGCCCAGGCGCTCGGGGACGAGCACCCCCAACCACCCGAGCTCGGCCATGGTGGCCCACAGCTGAGGAGTCACCCCCGCGGGGTCGTCGATCATCGACCGCACGTAGGCCCCCGGCGCCTCAGCGGCGAGCGTCGTGCGCACCGCCTGGCGGAAGTCGTCCTGTTCGGGGCTGAAGGTGAAGTCCACGCCGCTGTGCCTCGATCCCTGTATCCGGCGCCGGTGGGTTCTCTAGGCGAGGCGCTCGATGACGGTGGCGTTGGCCTGGCCCCCGCCCTCGCACATGGTCTGGAAGCCGTAGCGGCCACCGCTGTCCTCGAGCTGGTTGAGCAGGGTGGTCATGATGCGCACACCGCTGGCGCCGAGGGGGTGGCCGATGGCGATGGCACCGCCCCGGGGGTTGAAGAGGTCGGGATCGGGCGAGAAGGCGTGCGCCCACATGAGGGCGATGGAGGCGAACGCCTCGTTGCACTCGATGGCGTCGAAGTCGTCGACCTTCATCCCGGTGCGCTCGAGAAGCTTGCGGGTGGCGGGCACCGGTGCCGACAGCACGATGGCGGCGTCCTCGGCCGCCACGGCGAAGCCGGCGAAGCGGGCCCGGATGGGCAGGCCCAGCTTCTCGGCCACCGAGCGCTCGGCGATGAGCATGGCCGCCGCCCCGTCGGTCATCTGTGAGGAGTTGCCCGCCGTGATGTCGGGGGCGGTGTCGGGCTCCCACTTCTGTGCCGGAGGAAGGGCAGCCATCTGCTCCATGGTCCCGCCCCGGCGGATGCCCTCGTCGGCGGTGAGCATCTCCCCGGTCTCGCGTCCCTCCTCGTCGCGCACCGGCACCGGGACCGCCTCCTTGGCGAAGTGTCCCGAGTCGGTGGCCTCGGCGGCACGGCGGTGGCTCTCGAGCGAATAGGCGTCCATCTCCTCGCGGGTGATCTTCCAGCGCTCGGCCAGCAGCTGGGCCACCCGGAACTGGGCCCACAGGCGACCGTCGATCACGTCGAGGAACGACGGCGGGAACGGTCCCGTGCCGCCGCGGGCGTTCGAGGCCAGCGGCACACGGCTCATCGACTCGGCGCCGCAGGCGATGGCCAGGTCGTAGTGACCGGCGGCCACTGCGGCGGCGGCGAAGTGCACGGCCTGCTGCGAGGACCCGCACTGGCGGTCCACCGTGGTACCCGGCACCTGCTGAGGCAGTCCGGCCGCCACCCAGGCGTTGCGGGCCAGGTTGGTCGACTGCTCGCCCACTTGGCTCACGCACCCGGCGATGACGTCGTCCACCCGCTCGGGGTCGACGCCGCTGCGGTCGACGAGCTCCTTCAGGGCGAAGGCGAGAAGGTCGACGGGATGCCAGTTGGCCAGCTTGCCGCCGCGCTTACCGAAGGTGGTGCGCAGGGTGTCGACGATGACCGGCTCTCGTTGCGCCATGACGTGCGCCCTCAGCCCCGGGCCCGGCGCAGGGCGCCCGGCTCGTCGAGCCACCGGTTCAGGGCCACGGTCCGCTGGTTGCGCACCGAGAAGGTGTGCACGATGGCCCGCCGGATGCGCCGCTGCTGGTCGGCGGTCAGGGCGACCTGGCGCAGCAGGTAGTCCGCCTGTTCGCCGTGGTCCTCCTCGGCGTAGGCGTGGACCCGGAAGTTCTCCACCTCCATGCCGTAGTGGTCGCGCATGCCTTCGAACATCTTCTTGGCGTAGCCGGTGGAGGCGGCGAAGCGCTCGCCGGCCCAGCCGAAGGCGGCCAGACCCTCCTCGTAGGACCGGCGCATGTAGTACAGGGTGGTGAACACGGTCCCGATCGTCTCGGGCATGGCGACGTACCCTTCGAGCTCCTCGTCGGTGACCCCCAGCTGGTGCGCCCAGGTGATCTTCATGTCGACGTGGTTGGAGTCACCGGTGTATCCCGTCTCGTCCGCCAGGTTCTGGAGCCAGTGGGCGAAGTGCTCGCTCGTGGCGAGCGACAGGTCGTCGTTGTCGGGGGCGTTGGCCACGAGGGAGCCGAACTCACTCGTGTAGAAGCGGCCCAGGAAGTAGTACTCCTTGCAGAAACGCTTCAGGTACTCCTCGGAGAGCGATCCGTCGGCCACCGCCTCCCACACCATGTTCTTGGCGGTGCAGATCTCGGTTTGCAGCGTGCCGAGCTCGGTCATGAACTCCTCGACCGGCTTGGCCGCCAGCGAGCGACCCTGGCGTCGGATGTCGTGGAACTCCCGGGTCATGGCATCTCCCTCAGTGCTGCTTCAGTGCCGCTTCGGTGCCGCTTCAGTGGTGCTCCGTCGCCGCTTCAGGTGCCGCCGGCTACCCCACGCGACGGTCAAAGGCCTCGAAGCGGCGTTCGACCAGTGTAGTAACTTTCCTGACAGTGATGTCAGGTAACGATGATGCCAGGGGCAGCCTGGCGCCGGCCATTCCGCTGGCCGACGACGACGACCGCGCCGCCCTGCGCAAGCTGGCGCGCGACGTCGCCGAACGAGATATCGCCCCCCACGCCGCCCACTGGGACGAGACCGAGGAGTTCGCCGGCGAGTCGCTCGAGGCCCTACGGCGCGCCGAGCTGTTCACCGTCACCGTGGGCGAGGAGTACGGCGGCATGGGCATGGGCGACGTCGAGGCCGCCATCGTCCTCGAGGAGCTGGCCCGGGTGGACGTGTCCAGTGCCATCTTGTGCCAGCTCGTGTTCAACGGTCCCCCCCGGGCCATCGAGCACCTCGGCAACGAGGGCCTGCGCCGGCGGTGGCTGCCCCAGGCGGCGGCGGGTGAGCTGTTCTGCATCGGCATCACCGAGCCCGACGCCGGCTCGGCCGCCACGGCCATGCGCGCCCATCTCGTCGAGGACGCCGACGGGTACCGGCTCGAGGCCTACAAGAACTACGTGACCGGCGGCCACAAGGCAGTCGCCTGCCTGGTGTGGTGCCGGTTCCCGGGTGGCGAGCCCGGCACCGGCAAGGGCATCGGCGCCGTGGTGGTGGACCTGAGCCGCGACGGGGTGAGCGTGGCCGGCACCCACCGGAAGATGGGCCTGCGGGGGTGCACCGAGGCGGAGCTGGCCTTCGACGGGGTGCGCATCGACCCCGGGGACGTCCTCGTGCCCGGCGACCCTGCCGACAACTCGGGGTTGAAGACCCTTCTCGCCCACATCAACCACGAGCGCTGCGGCAACGCCGCGATGTGTGTGGGCGCCGCCCAGGGGGCGCTCGAGTACGCCATGGCCTACATGCACGAGCGGTCGTCGGGGACGACGCCGCTCGCCAAGCTGCAGGGACTGCAGTGGAAGATCGCCGACATGTCGGTGTCCCTCGAAGGCGCCCGGCTCCTCCTCCAGCGGGCTCTCGTGCTGGCCGGCGCAGGCGGCACCCCGCCGCCGCTCGAGTCGGCCATGGCCAAGATCGCCTGCAACCTGGCCGCCAAGTACGTGTGCGACGAGGCGCTGCAGCTGCTCGGCGGCTACGGCTACTCGCGCGAGTACCCGGTGGAGCGCGCCTATCGCGACGTGCGGGGCCTGTGCATCGGCGCCGGCACCGTGGAGATCCAGCGCAACTTCGTGGGCTCCGCCCTCTTGGGAGGGCGAAGCCCGGCCGGGGCGGCGTGGAAGCAGGTGCCCCGGTGACCGGCACGCTTCGGCCCGTCGGGGTGGTGGGCGTGGGCGTCGCCGCCCCGAGCCTGCGCCTGGCCCAGAGCGAGGTGGCGCAGGCGTGGAGCGCCGGCGGTGGGCGGGCCCAGGTGGCGGTGTGCGACGGCGACGAGGACACCCTGACCCTGGCGTGGCAAGCCGCCCGGCGCGCCCTCGACGCCGCCGGAGTGGAGAGCGCCGCCGTGTCGGGACTGTGGTGGGGGACGACCAGGCCGCCGTTCGCCGAAGGGCCGAGCCACGCCTTTCTCGCCGGGGCCCTCGACCTGCCCTCCGACGTCGAAGGATGCCTGTGCGCCGGCTCCCCCCACGCCGGGATGGAGGCGCTGGTGTCCGCCTGGGACGCCCTGGCCGCCGGGCACGCCGAGGTGGCGCTGGTGGTCGCCTCGGACGCGCTCGTACCGGGGATCGGCACGGGGGGCGAAGTCGCCACCGGGGCCGGCGCCGGCGCGGTGGTGCTCGTGGCGCTCCCCGGGGACTCGAACGGTGCCGGTCCCCCGGCCCAGCTCGTGAGCCGCATCAGCCGCACCATGGCGGTCGTCGACCGCACCCGGGGCGACGACGACCCGGGCACCGGCGACGTCTACGACCCTCGGCTGTTCCGCGAGGGGGTCTACCTGCCGATGGTGGCCGCCGCCGGGGAGGCGCTGGGCACCCAGGAGCGGTGGTCGGTGTCGGACCCAGACGGCAAGCTGG
Source organism: Acidimicrobiaceae bacterium (assembly GCA_003453695.1). Taxonomy (GTDB): domain Bacteria; phylum Actinomycetota; class Acidimicrobiia; order Acidimicrobiales; family UBA8190; genus UBA8190. Next base: position 6,804 of record DMNK01000142.1, read on the forward strand.
CCGCCGCCGCCGCCAAACGGCTGGGCGGGACGCTCGTGTCGGCCGCCGCCCAGGGCGCGGTGGGCGACGCCGGCGCCGCGGCGGCGCTGCTCGGTGCCGGCGAGGCGCTGGGCGCAGCCGGCTCGCTGGGGGTGGTCGGCTACGGCGGCGGGCGGGTGACGGCGCTGTCCGTCGACGTGCGCCGTCCCGTCCCCGGAGCAGACGGCGTCGGTGAAGCGCTGTCGGGCGGGCAGGCGGTCGGCTATGTCGGGGCGCTCAAGGCGCGCCGCCAGCTGCGGCCCCAGACCGACCCCATCCCCATGGGGGTGCCGCCAGGCGGCGCCGCCTTCGTGCGGGGCAACGCCGAGATGCTGGCGCTGCAGGGGGCGCGCTGCGCGGCGTGCGGCACGGTCAGCACCCCGCCCTCCATCCATCCCCACTGCATCAACTGCGGGGGCACCGACCTCGAGGTGGTGCGGCTGGCCCGCCGGGGCCGCGTCCAGACCTTCGTGGTCAACCAGACCATGCCTCCGCCCTTCCAGGCTCCCCTTCCCCTCGTGGTGCTGGACCTGGACGACGGCGCCCGGCTCATGGTGCAGGGGATCTCGGCCGATGCCGGCGACCTGGCCGTGGGAGACGAGATGACGCTCGTGCTGCGGCGCTACGCCTTGGAGCGCGGCATCCCGATATACGGGTACAAGGCAGTCCGGGTGGGCGGTGCCTCCGGGACCGCCGGGGCCGCCGGGTCGGCGGCTGCCGGCGCCGAGACGGCGCCCACACGCTGAGGAGGACCGCACGATGAGTTGGAACAAGGTGGCGGTGGTGGGAGCGGGGCTCATCAAGATGGGCGAGCTCTTCGACCAGAGCTACGAGCAGATGGCAGCGGGCGCCTACCGCGCCGCCCTGGCCAGTGTGGACACCGGAACGCCCGCGATCGACGCCGCCATCGTCGCCACCCAGCGCGGTTCGCTCTGGGGCCAGGAGGGCATCGGCGGCAACACCGTGCCCAGCGCCCTCGGCCTGTCGGGCATCCCCTGCACCCGGGTGGAGAACGCCTGTCCGAGCGGGTCGGACGCCTTTCGCATCGGGGCCATGGTGGTGGCGAGCGGCGTGCACGACGTCGTCCTCGTCATCGGCGTCGAGAAGATGCGCGACAAGTCCACCCAGGAGGGACTGCTGGCCCGGGCCGCCGCCGGTCATCCCCTCTACAACCGGGGCGAGACGGCGCCGGTGCTGTTCGCGCCCTTCGCCACCCGCCACATGCACGAGTTCGGCACCACCCCGGAGATGCTCGCCTCGGTGGCGGTGAAGAACCACCACAACGGCTGCCTCGACCCCTACGCCCACTTCCGCAACGAGGTCACCGTCGAGCAGGTCCTGTCCTCGCCCATGGTGTGCAGCCCGCTGCGCCTGCTCGACTGCTGCCCGCAGACCGACGGGGCGGCCGCCGTCATCGTCACCTCTGCGGAGCGGGCGCACGAGTTCACCGACAAGCCGGTGTACGTGGCCGGTTTCGGCGTGGCCACCGACCACCCCTACCTGCACGAGAAGTCCACGTATGTGGGACTGCCCGCCACCACCCTCGCCTCGCGGCGTGCCTACGACATGGCGGGGGTGGCGCCCGACGACATCGACATGGCCGAGGTGCACGACTGCTTCACCATCACCGAGATCCTCGACATCGAGGACCTGGGGTTCGTGGAGAAGGGCAAGGGCGGTCCCGCCTCGCTCGAGGGCGAGACGGCCCTGGACGGCCGCATCCCGGTCAACCCCTCGGGCGGCCTGCTGGCCAAGGGACACCCCATCGGGGCCACGGGCCTGGCCCAGATCACCGAGTGCTTCTGGCAGTTGCGCGAGGAGGCGGGCGAACGTCAGGTCGCCATCCGAAACGGCGTGGCCCTGCAGCACAACGTCGGCGGCCGCGGTTCGGGCGTCTCGGTGGTGAACATCCTCACGCGCAACGCCTGAGGCTCGTCGCTGGGGCAGACTCTGCCCGTGCCCGCCTCATCCGCGGTCTGCCCGGTCCACATCGGCCGGGACGCCGAGGTGGGCCGCCTCGGATCGGCCCTGCGGTCGCGGACGCTCGTGCTCGTGGGCGGCGAGGCCGGGGTGGGCAAATCCCGTTTGGCGTCGGAAGCCCTCCGGCTGGCCGGCGAGCAGGGCCTGACCCCCATGGTGGGGTACTGCGCCCCCGAGGCGGGGATCCCCTACGCCCCCTTCGTCACCGCCATCCGGCGCAGGACCCGGACCCTCGACGAGGACGCCCTGCGACGCCTGTTCGACGGTGCGGCGCTGCTGGCGTCTGCGCTGCTGCCCGAGGCAGCACGAACGGCGGGCCTTCCCGAGGACTCCACGCCGAGAGAAGAAGACCTCTTCGCCGCCGTGTGGCAGCTGCTGTGCCGCCTGTCTGGCCAGGACGGCAGCGTGCTGCTGCTCGAGGACCTGCACTGGGCCGACACCGACGGCCTGCGCCTGCTCAGCTACCTGGCCCGTGAGAGCGCCGACCTCAACATGTGGCTGGTGGGCACGTACCGCACCGACGAGCTGCACCGCCGGCACCCGCTCACCACTGTCCTCGCCGAGCTGGCTCGCCAGCGGCGGTACGAGGAGATCCGCCTGGAGCCTCTGGGCCGCGAAGACCTCCGCCGTATGGTGAGCGCCATCCTCGACGGCACCGAGGTGGGCGACGAGTTCCTCGACGCCGTGCTCGATCGAACCGACGGCAACCCGTTCTTCGTCGAGGAGCTCATCAAGGTCCTGGTCGAGCGAGGTGACATCTTCCGGCAGTCAGGCGACTGGGCCCGGCGCGACCTGGCTGACATCGAGATGCCGGTGACCGTGCGCGAGACGCTGCTCACCCGCGCCCGCACCCTGGACGACCAGACCCAGCGGGTCCTCCAGATCGCTGCCCTGGCCGGTGAGCGCCTGGACCCGGCCGTGATCTCCATCGCCGCCGCCGTGGACGACAACGGTGTGGCGGAGGCCGTGCGGCAGGGGCTGGGCCTGCAGCTCCTGGTCGAGCGGCGCGACGGGCCGGCGACCTTCTACGCCTTCCGGCACGCCCTCACCCGTGAGGCACTGGCCGACGAGCTCGTCGGACCCGACCGCCAGCAGGCCCACCGACGCATCGCCGACGCCATGCGGGCCGTGCACTCCCACGACCTCGACGCCCTGTCCTCCGAGCTGGCCGATCACTACGCCAACGCCAGCGAGACGGCCGAGGCGGTGGAGTTCGGCATCCGCGCTGCTCGCTTCGCCGCCGCCAGCTTCGCCTGGGACGAAGTGGGCAGGCGATACGAGTACGCCCTGCGCCTGATGGAGAGTGATTCGCCCCAGCGCCTGCAGCTGCTCCTCGAGGCGGCCGAACGACTGAGGAACGGCCCCGATCCCCAGTTGCTCACGTCGTTTTGCACCGAGGCCCAGCGGCTGGCCCGCCTGCATGGCGACAAGGTGGCGGAGGGCCTCGCCCTGTGCATCCAGCAGGCCGTGGTGTGGGACAGCGGAGACACTCCGAGAGCCCTGGCGTCGCTCCGGGACGCGTACGAGCTCGTTCGCGGCAGCGGGGAGGCGGCGGAGGCGACGGTGGTGAGCCGCCTGGTCCGCATGTTGGTGCTGTCCGGAGAGGGTGATGAGGCCAGTGCCCGAATCCCCGAGGCCCTGAAGCTGGCAGAAGGAGTGGGCAACCACGCCGCCCTGTCGGGCCTGCACGGCTCGGCACTGATCCTGGGTGGCTTCGGCCCGGAGTTCGACGAGCACTACCACGCCGCTCTCGACGCCGCCCGTGCCGGTAACGACGTGATGGCCGAGCTCAACCTCACCACCAACGCCGGGTACGTGAACATCTGGTGGGGCTACTTCGCCAGGTCCCGTCCCCTGTTGGAACGGGCCATGGAGCTCGGCGAGCGCTACTCCCCGAGCAGCCGGTACGAAGAGGCGGGATTCGCCTGGCTGCTGTCGCTGACAGGTGACTACGACGAGGCGTGGGGGCGCGCCGAAGCGATCAGCCGAGGCGCCGCCCGGGTTCCCAGCCGCATCGTGGCCCTCGGCGCCATGTACGAAGTGGCCGAGCGACGAGGACTGGCCGACGCCGGCGCCGTGGTGGACGAGATCTGGGCGTTGGCGGCACGGACGGGCGAAGGGCAACGCACCGTCCCCGCCCTGTCTGCCCGCGCCCGCCACGCGCTCCTGCACGGCGACCTGGAAAGCGCAACACCGCTGTTCTGGGAGGTCATGGGGGCGACGAGGACCGAGGCCGGCACCGGGAGCCACTGGATGTTCGCGCCCGACCTGTCCCGAGTCCTGGCCGAACAGGACAGGGTCTCCGACCTCGAGCGGTGGGTGGCAGCGGTCCGGCAGTTGACCGACGCCGATCCTCATCCCCACAACCTGGCTGCCCAGGCGCTGTGCGTCGCCTACCTGTCGATGTCGCACGGCGAGCAGACGGGTGGCGACGAGTTCGAGGGCGCCGCCCGCCGGTTCCAGTCCTTGCCCTGTCCGGCGCGCCAGGCCGAGGCACTGCTGGGCTCGGCCGACGCCGCCTACCGCGCCAACGCGCTCGAAGCGAGCGCCGAGGCGGCGCGACGTGCGCTGGCCGTGGCCGAAGCGATCGGAGCCGGGGAGCTGACGGGGCGGGGGCGGCGGGCGATCGATCGCGTCGAGCAGCCGCCCGTGCTGGCCACCGTGCTGTTCACCGACATCGTCGGCTCGACGGAACGGCTGTCCGCAGTCGGCGACCGGGCCTGGAGCCAGGTCCTCGACCGGCACAACAACCTGGTGCGCCGCGAGGTCTCCCAATGGAAGGGCCATGAGGTCAACACCACCGGAGACGGCTTCGTGGTGTGGTTCGAGACCCCGGCGCAGGGCATCCGCTGCGCCCTGGCGCTCAGACAGAGCTTGGCGCAGGCGGGGATCACGGTGCGCGCCGGGCTCCACACCGGTGAATGCCAACTGTCGGGCGAGAACCTCACGGGGATCGCCGTGCACACCGCCGCCCGGGTGAGCGCGCTCGCCGGGCCGGGCGAGGTGTTGGTGTCGCGAACCGTGCGCGACCTGGTGTCCGGCGGCGGGATCTCGCTGACCGACCGCGGCGTGCACACGCTCAAGGGCGTGGAAGGCGACTGGCAGCTCTTCGCCGTCTCTTCGTGACGCTCCGGGGATCCGGCATCTGGCGCGCCCGAATGCGGCCCACTCGTTCTTGACGCCCGAAAGCATCGGCTGCCAGGCTCGTTCCCAGTCCACGGCGGACGCATGCATCGGGGGCGGGAGAAGCCACAGCATGTGGAGACAGAAGCGGGCGGTCCTTGTCTGGCCGGCCATCGGTGTCGCCCTCTTGGGCACCCTGGGGACGGCAGCCTTTGCCACGATCGGGCGCGGCTCGGCGGCGGGAGGCCCCGGCTCGGCGGCGGCCTCGGCCTCCACCGCTGCCATGGGTGACGGCGCCGGCACGGTCGCCCCCACCGCCCCGGGGCGACCGGCGGCGGCGAACGAGGCCGGCGCTTCGTGCGCCGGCAGGGTCCCGTTGTACGTGACCAACTGCGAGGACGGCACCACCACGGCGCAGGAGACCACCAACGTCCCGATCACGATGTCGGACGGCACCGTGCTCGAAGCCGACGAGTACGTCCCCACCACCTGCACGAAGACCGAGCCCTGCCCCGTCGTCCTCATCCAGACGCCCTACCGCAAGGGCCAGTCCAACTCCCCTTCTGACTTCGGCTCGCCGTCAGCGGAGGCCATCCCGTACCTGTACGACCACGGCTACATCGAGGTGATAGTGGACGTGCGCGGCACCGGGTCGAGCGAGGGGTACTGGGACTCCTTCGGCCCCAAGGAGCAGAGCGACGGCGCCACGCTCGTCAACTGGGTGGCCAGCCCGGCCCACATCCCCCAGAGCAACGGCGAGGTGGCGCTGGCCGGGGTGAGCTATTCCGGCATCAACCAGCTGCTCACCGCGGAGCAAAAGGGAATGAGCGGCCCTGGCAGCCCGCTCAAGGCCATCTTCCCTGTGGTGTCCATGTCGGATGCCTACCGGGACGTGACCTTCGCGGGCGGGAACGTGGACGCCGGCTTCATCCCCCTGTGGCTGGGGCTCGTGAACGGCCTCGCCGTCATGCCGCCCGACACCCTCGAGTCCGATCCGGCCATCGCCCTGAACACCGAATCGCAGCACGCCGAGGACCTCGCCATGTTCGCCGCCCCCGCCATCGCCGACGCCTCTCTGGGCGCCGACGAAGGCCTGCTCCCCTCTCAGGTGCAAGGCGCCTACCCCGACCAGTCCTACGACTCGAACTTCTACACGGTCCGGTCACCCGTCACCGCCATCAAGAAGGTCGACGTACCCACGTTCCTCGTGGGCGGGACCTACGACCTGTTCCAACGCGGCGAGCCGCTGCTCTACAACGCCCTCGGACTTCCTGCCGGCCACAAGAAGGTCATGATCGGCCCCTGGTACCACGTGACCGAAGGAAGCGGCCTCACCGCGGACAACGGGGCCAACCCCGTCACCGACACCACCGGCACCGTCCTTCCCAGCGAGAACAACCTGGAGCTGGCCTGGTTCGACCACTGGCTCAAGGGGACCAACAACGGCGTCCAGTCGTTCCCGGGCGTCGAGACCTACCGGCTCGGCTCCGGCCACTGGTTCGCGGACTCGCGTTTCCCGGCCACGGGCACGGTGGGCCAGCGCTGGTACCTGAGCGGCCCCGGCAACGGCACCTTGCGCACGTCTCCACCCGGCGCACCCAGCACCGCACAGCTGCCGACGGTCACCGTGGCCGGCACCTGCTCCCGCTCGAGCTGGCAGTGGACGGCGGGCATCCCCACCGAGTTCGGAGAGCCCTCGCCGCTGTGCGAGGACAACACCAAGCAGCCACCGGGACAGGCGCTCACCTTCACGAGCGCCCCATTGGGCAGCCCCTACACGCTGAGCGGTCCCATCGAGGCCGACCTGTACATGAGCTCCACAGCGGCGGACTCAACCGTTGAGGCCACACTGTCCGACGTCTCGTCTTCGGCGGTGAGCGACATCACGGCGGGCACCCTGGTGGCGTCCATGCGACAGGTGACCACCACGCCGTGCTCCGAAGTGGTCCTCGGCTGCAGCGTGTACCTGGCCGACACGTCGGGCGCCAAGCAGTCGATCGAGCCCTGGCACCCCTACACCCCGGCGACTCAGGCGTCCCTCGAGCCCGGGGTGGTCTACGAGTTGCAAATCGAGATCTTCCCCACCAGCGCCACCATCGAGCCCGGCCACTCGCTTCGGGTCACGATCACCACCAGCGACGTCCCCCACGAGATGCAGACGCTGTCGACGACCGCCAACAGCATCGGGCTCGACACCTTCTACTTCGGCGGGAGCAGCCCCAGCAGCATCTATCTCGGCACGATCTCACCGGACGCGCGCTGAGCGCGGTCGCCGCCGGCGATCGGTGGTCTACGAGCCGCCGTTGTCACCCTTGTCCTTGCCGCCCTTGTCCGCCTTGTCCGCCTTGTCCGCCTTGTCCTTGCCGAGCAGCGGGTGGGCGGGCATGCCCACCGGCTGGAGGTGCTGGCCCAGGACCTCGTGGAAGTGGTCCGCCACCTCCGACGGCGTCCATCTGCCTTCCTTCCACATCTCCGCCACCTGCCGGGGAGTCTGGAAGATGGTGTAGGCGTACCCGGTGCGCCCCAGCACCTGGCCGTTCACGTACCCGGCCTGTTCGGAGGCCAGAAAGGCGATGAGCGGGGCGTTGAGGGCCGGGTCCTGCTCGGGCGGTGCGTCGGCACCTCCGAAGAGGTTCTCGGTCATGCGCGTCAGCCCGGCAGGGGCGACGGCGTTCACCGTGATGCCGTAGCGGCCGAGCTCGAGCGCCCAGACGAAGGTCATGCCCATGATGGCCGCCTTGGCGGAGCCGTAGTTGGTCTGGCCGAAGTTCCCCCGCAGGCCCGCCGAGGACGTGATGTTCACGATGCGCCCGTAGCCGGCCTCCTTCATGAGGGGCGCGGCATGGCGGGAGCAGTTGAACGTCCCCTTCTGGTGCACGGCCACCACGGCGTCGTAGTCGCTCTCGTCCATCTTGAGCAGGGTGCGGTCGCGCACTATGCCGGCGTTGTTGACGAGGATGTCGATGGAGCCGAAGCGGTCAGCGGCCTGGGCAACGATGCGACCGGCGGCGGCGAAGTCGCTCACCGACTCGTAGTTGGGCTCCGCCTTGCCCCCCGCCTTCTCGATGAGCCGGCACGTCTCGGCGGCCGGGTCCTCGGCCTGCCCTGCGCCGTCGAGGCCGGTGCCCAGGTCGTTCACCACCACCGCCGCCCCTTCGGCGGCCAGGCACACGGCGATCTCCCTGCCGATGCCGCGCCCGGCACCGGTCACCACGGCCGTTCTCCCCTCGAGCAGTCCCATCCGCCCTCTCCGTCTTCTTCGCCGACGCCGATGCTGACGCCGGCGTCAGTTGGATGGAGAGTACCCGGCGCTCAGCATGCGCTCCATCTCGGCGCGCGCCTGGTGGGGTGGGCCCTGCCAGTGCACGGATCCCCGCACCAGGACCACGGCGTGCTGGGCGATGGCCAGCGCCCGGTCGACCTGCTGCTCGACCACGAGCAGCGCC
>DMNK01000142.1:15600-15727 GCA_003453695.1 Acidimicrobiaceae bacterium
CCGTCCACCACCACCGGCGCCAAACCCAGCGACAACTCGTCGGCCACCACCAGACGCGGGGCCGATGCCAGCACCCCGGCCAGGGACAGCATGCGCTGCTCGCCACCGGAGAGGGTCCCGGCGCTCT
>DMNK01000120.1:0-387 GCA_003453695.1 Acidimicrobiaceae bacterium
TGTCCACGATGATCTTGCGCCCCGTGAGCCCGGTGTCGGCGTGCGGCCCGCCGAGCTCGAAGCGGCCCGTGGGGTTGGCCAGGACGCGCATGTGGTCGTGTTCGAGGTCGGGCGGGAGCAACGGGTGGATCACGTGCTCGCGCAGGTCGGGCAGCAACAGGGTCTCGATGTCCACTCCCGGCGCGTGCTGCGTGGACACGAGGACGGTGTCGAGCGCCACGGGTCGCCCGTTCTCGTAGATCACGCTCACCTGCGTCTTGCCGTCGGGACGGAGGTAGGGAAGCACACCCACGCGCCGCACCTGGGCGAGGCGCTGCGCCAGGCGGTGGGCCAACCAGATGGGCAGCGGCATGAGGTCGGGCGTTTCGTCGCAGGCGTAGCCGAACA
>DMNK01000120.1:533-6709 GCA_003453695.1 Acidimicrobiaceae bacterium
AGCCGAACATCATCCCCTGGTCCCCGGCGCCTTGGGCGTTGAGCTGATCCTCGCCTCCGGAGCCGGTGCGCACCTCGTGGGCGGCGGTGACGCCCTGGGCGATGTCGGGCGACTGCTCGTCGAGCGCCACCATGACCCCGCAGGTGTGGCCGTTGAACCCGTGGGCGTCGGACTCGTAGCCGATGTCGCACACCACGGCGCGCACCAGGGACGGGATGTCGACGTAACAGGACGTCGAGATCTCGCCCGCCACGACCACCAAACCGGTGGTGAGCATGGTCTCGCAGGCGACGCGCGCCCGGGGGTCCTGTTCCAGCACGGCGTCGAGCACCGAGTCGGAGATCTGGTCGGCCATCTTGTCGGGGTGGCCCTCGGTCACCGACTCCGACGTAAAGGTGTAACGCGCCGTCATGGCACCCTCCTCGTTGCCCGCACCTGCGCCCAGGCGTCAGTCCCGGGACGGCAGGCGAGCCGCCACGGCATCGAGAACGGCCTCGGCCACTGCTTCCTTCGACGTGAGCCCGATCTCCCGGCAGCTGCCGTCGGCTCCAAGGATGGTCACGGCGTTGGTGTCGTGGTCAAATCCGACCCCCGGTGCCGCCACGTCGTTGGCCACCAGAACGTCCACGCCCTTGGCCTCGAGCTTGGCCCGGGCTCGGGAGCGCACGTCGTGGGTCTCGGCGGCGAAACCCACCAGCACCTGGCCGCCACGGCGCCGGCGCGCCAGCTCCGTCAGGATGTCGGGCGTCGGCTCCAGGACGAGGTCGGGCACACCATCGGCCTTGGTCAGCTTCACCGAGGCCGGTGCCTTGGGCCGGAAGTCGGCCACGGCCGCCGCCATCACCACGACGTCGGCGTGGGCGGCTGCCTCCAACACGGCCTGCTCCATGGAAGCGGCGCTCTCCACCCGCACCACGCCGATCGACGGCGACACCGGCCGGTCGGTGGTGGTGACGAGGGTCACCAGCGCCCCACGGCGTGCCGCCGCCTCGGCCACGGCGTGGCCCTGCTTGCCCGAGGAGCGGTTGGTGATGAAGCGCACCGGGTCGATGGCTTCACGAGTCCCTCCCGCCGTCACCACCACCCGGTGCCCGGCCAGGTCCCCGCCCGGGCCCGTCTCCTGCGCCCCGAGCACCAGCGCCACGGCGCCGAGGATGTCCTCGGGCCCGGCCAGCCGCCCCGGTCCCACGTCACCGCCGGCCAGGACCCCTTCGGCCGGGGGGACGACCGTGACGCCCCGCCGGCGCAGCAGCTCCAGGTTGTCCTGGACGGCAGGGTGCTCCCACATCTCGCTGTGCATGGCCGGGCACACCACGACCGGGGCGCGCGTGGCCAGGACCGTGGCCGTGAGCAGGTCGTCGGAGATCCCGTGGGCGTAGGCCCCGATGAAGCGGGCCGTGGCCGGGGCCACCACCACGACGTGGGCCCGCTGGCCGAGACGGGTGTGGGGAATCGGCTCAGGGGCGTCCCACAAGCTCCGGCGCACCGGCTCCGACGCCAGCGCCGACAAGGTGACCTCGCCGAGAAAGCGCGTGGCGTCATCGGTCATGACCGGCGCAACGTGCGCGCCCGCCTCCACCAGCCGGCGGCACAGCTCGGCCGCCTTGTATGCGGCGATGCCGCCCGTCACCCCGAGGACGACGTATCGCCCCGACAGCGGCGGCGGCCGGTGCTCTTCGTCCCCGGCCTCCAGGGACACGACGATGCCGCCGCTCAGGCCCCGGGGCCGGCGTCGTCGGAGTCGGCCGGCACGCTGGCGGCGCCGGCGTCGGCGACCGCCTCCAGGGTGTTCTCGCCGCCCTCGCCCTCAGCGGTCTCCTCGGCGTCGGGGTCGGGACGGTGGAACGTCGCCTTGGCGGCGGCGATCTCCTCGAAGGCGATCGTGAGGGGCTTGCCCGAGACCGAGGTCACCTGAGGCGGGACGACGACCCCCAGGCCCTCGCCCAGCTGGTTGTAGTACGAGTTGATCTGGCGGGCCCGCTTGGCGGACAGGGCCACCAAGGTGAACTTGGAGTCGACTTTGTCGAGGAGCTCCTCGACGGGCGGGTCCATGAGGGTGGGGCGGCGCTGGGCCATCAGATTCCCTTCCGGGGCTCGGCGCCGGGCTCCGCCTCGGCGCCACTGCGGTGGCGTTCCAGTATACCGGCCACCTCGGCGACGGCCCGGTCCAGGTCGTCGTTGACCACGACGTACGGGGTGAGTGCCCTGCCCTCTCGCTCTTCCAACCGGCCCTTCTCCACGCGTCGGGCCGCTTCCTCCTCGGAATCGCCCCGGGCCCGCAGTCGCTCGGCTTGGACCTCGGACGAGGGCGGCACGAGGAGGATCAACAGGGCGTCGGGATGCCGCTCGAGGACCTGCCGGGCACCCTGCAGCTCGATCTCGAGGAGGACGTCGGTGCCGGGGGGCGGGGCGGGCTTGGGCGTGCCGTAGCGGTGGCCGAGGAATTCGGCCCACTCGAGGAATTCCCCCGCCGCCAACGCCGTGTCGAAGCGGGCGTCGTCGACGAAGGTGTAGGCGTCCCGAGCCTCGCCCGGCCTCGGTGGGCGCGTGGTCCACGACCGGCTCAGCCACAGCGAAGGATCGCGTTCGACCAGTCGGGCGGCGACGGTTCCCTTTCCGGTCCCGCCGGGGCCGGAGATGATGACGATCAGCTGAAGGTCAGGTCTTGTTCGTCTGCGCCAGCAGTGCTTCGCGCTGATTGACGCCAAGACCTTGGAGCCGGCGGCTCTCGCTGATGCCGACCGCTTCCATGAGCCGCCGGGCCTTCACCTTGCCGAGCCCGGGCAGCGACTCCAGCACGGAGAGGACTTTCATCTTCCCCACCGTCTCGTTCGTGTCCGCCTGGTTCAGCAACTCGGCCAGGCTCATCGAGCCCATCTTCAACTTCTCCTTGACCTCGGCCCGCTCGCGGCGGACCTTGGCGGCCTTGTCGAGCGCCGCCTGGCGCTGCTCGGGGGTGAGTGCAGGAGGTTGCGGCATGACGGTCACCTTAGCTTCCTCCTCGGAGAGGGTCATTTGGCAACGGTGATCGATCCGGTCACCTCGTCGAGCAACGCGGCGGCAATTCGCTCGGGCTCCTCCGCCGTGGTGACCGCCCTCCCAACTACCAGCAAATCGGCCCCCGCCGCCAGCGCGGCCGCCGGGGTGGCGGCGCGTGCCTGATCGTCGCGGGCGGTGCCCGCCGGTCGTATCCCGGGGACGACCTTCACGAGGCCCGGCGCCACCCGGCGGGTTATTCCCAGGTCACTCGCAGCGCACACGAGCCCGCCACAGCCCGCATCGGCGGCCAGCCGGGCCCGCTCCTCCAGGACCACGGCCGGTGCCTCGGCGTCGCTCGTGAGCACGGTGACGCCGAGCACGCACGGCGCCGGGGCGCCGGCGGCGGCGGCGCCCGCCGCCATCCCCTCCACGGCGGCGCGCAGCATGTCGATGCCGCCTTGCGTGTGGACGGTGGCGTACGCCGTTCCCAGGCCGCCCAGCACCCGGGCGGCACGGCGGACCGTGTTGGGGATGTCGTGCAGCTTCAGATCGAGGAAGACGCGATAGCCCTCGACGGTGAGCGACGACACGGTCTCGGGACCGGCCGCCCCGAAGAGCTCCAGCCCCACCTTGGCCACGCCGAAGTAGGGACGCAGCCGGCGGGCCAGGCGGAGCGCCACCACCAAGTCGTCCAAGTCGAGCGCCAGCGCCAGTCGCTGACGAGGATCGGCGCCTGCGTCGTCAACCATCCCCGCCTCCCACCACGACGGCCTGGCTGTCTTCGACCTCGCCCCTTCTTCCGTGCACGGCGCCCACGATGTCGCTGACCGAGCGCACGCCGTTCCGGCGGCACCAACGGGTGAGCCCGGACAGCACCCGGGCCGGGGCTCTCGGGTCGCGGAAGGTGGCCGTGCCCACCTCCACGGCGTTGGCGCCCGCCATGAGGAGCTCCACGGCGTCGACGCCCCGGGTCACCCCGCCCACGCCGACGATGCCGGCAGCGGGGAAGGCGGCTCGGGCGTCGTGCACGGCCCGCACCGCCACCGGCCGGATGGCCGGGCCCGACAGCCCGCCTCCCATGGGCCCCGACCCGAGGGCATAGGCGCGCCGGGTCGTGTCGATGGCCATGCCGAGCACCGTGTTCACGAGCACGAGCACCTCGGCGCCGGCACCGAGGGCGGCGCCGGCCACCTCGAGCAGGGCGTCGGTGTTCGGGCTCAGCTTGGCCCAGCGCGGCACCCCGGCGCCCGCCGTCGCCGCCACCGCCTCGGCGGTGGCCGTGGGGGAATGGGCGAACATGCGGCTGCGGTCCTCCAGGTTGGGACAGCTCACGTTGACCTCGACCGCCACCACGGCCGGTGCCCCGGCCACCATGGCCGCCGCTCGCTCGAAGTCCTGCACCCGCCGCCCCCAGATGCTCGTCACCACCCGGGCGCCGCGATCGGCCAGGGCGGGGAGCTCGTCCTCGAGCCAGCGCGCCATGCCCGGGCCCTGCAGGCCGACGGAGTTGAGCATCCCGGCCGGGGTCTCGGACACCCGGGGCGCCGGGTTGCCCGGCCACGGCTCGGCCGACAGGGACTTGACCACGACGGCACCCAGTCGGGCGAGGTCCACGTACCCGGCCAGCTCGGCTCCGTGTCCCGCCGTCCCCGAGGCGGTGAGGACCGGGTTGGGGAGCGTCAACGACCCCACTGCGCTGCGGAGGTCGACCCGGCCCACAGCCGCCCTCACCGCTGCCCCGATCGGGCCCCGTCGCCATGGACCTCCTGGAGGCTCACCACCGACAACGGATGGCGGCGCCAGTCGGCCATGCCGGCGGCCGCCGCCCGGGCGGCGGCCACGGTGGTGAGACAGGGCACCTGGCTCGACAGGGCGGCGGCACGGATGTGGTCGCCGTCGGCGCGAGGGCCGCGGCCCCGGGGCGTGTTCACCACCAGCTGCACCTTGCCGGAGGTGATGAGCTCCACGGCGTCGGCGCCGGCCGGGTCCCGGTCGCCCACCTTGGCCACCACCGTGGCCACCGGCACGCCCTTCGCCTCCAGAAAGCCAGCCGTGCCTGAGGTGGCCGCCAGCTCGAATCCGAGGGCAGCGAAGCCGAGGGCCGCCTCGAGCCCGCCCTCCTTGTCCCGGTCGGCCAGGGACAGGAACACGGCGCCCGAGGCCGGCAGCGCCGTGCCGGCTGCGATCTGGCTCTTGGCGAAGGCGAGGCCGAAGGTGGTGCCCACCCCCATGACCTCACCGGTCGAGCGCATCTCGGGACCGAGCAACGTGTCGACTCCGGGGAAGCGGCTGAAGGGCAGCACCGCCTCCTTGACGCTCACGTAGCCGGCGTCGGCGGGGGGCTCGGCGAGGCCGGCTGCCGCGAGCTCCCTCAGGGTCTCCCCCACCATGACCCGGGCCGCCACCTTGGCGAGGGGGAGACCCGTCGCCTTGGCCACGAAGGGCACGGTGCGGCTGGCCCGAGGGTTGGCCTCCAACACGAACACCGTCCCGTCCTTGACGGCGTACTGCACGTTGATGAGCCCGACGACTTCGAGGGCGTCGGCGATGGCCCGGGTGTGGGCCTCAAGCGACGCCACCACCTCGGCCGGGAGCGTCTGGGGCGGAAGGGCGCACGCCGAGTCACCGGAGTGCACCCCCGCCTCCTCGACGTGCTCCATGATCCCGGCCACGAGCACCTCGCCGGTCCGGTCCCGCACGGCGTCCACGTCCACTTCGATGGCGTCCTCGAGGAAACGGTCGACCAGCACCGGCCGCGACACGGGCGTGGTCCCTTCTCGCCGCAACGCCTGCGAGAGCTCGGCCACCACCTGCTCGAGGCGCTCGTCGTCGTAGACGAGCTGCATGGCCCGGCCCCCGAGCACGTAACTGGGACGGACGAGCACCGGATAGCCGACCTCGGCCGCCACCGCCAGTGCCTCGGCCACGCTGGTCGCCGTCCCGCCCGGGGGCTGGGGGATGCCGAGCTCCCGGCACAGCTGGTTCCAGCGCTTGCGGTCCTCGGCGAGATCGATGGAGGCAGGGCTCGTCCCGAGCACGAGCTCGGCCGGGATCGACGAGGCCAGCTTGAGCGGTGTCTGGCCGCCGAGGGACACCACCACGCCCACGAGGGGCGCGGCGTCGCTGCCGGCCGCCTGCTCGGCGTCGAGCACATTGGCCAGGTCCTCGGCCGTGAGCGGCTCGAAGTAGAGGCGGTC
>DMNK01000120.1:6973-8488 GCA_003453695.1 Acidimicrobiaceae bacterium
TCGAACTCGATGCCCTGGCCGATGCGGTTGGGCCCCGAGCCGAGGATCACCACCCTGGGGCGAGAGGCGGGGCGCACCTCGTCCTCGTCCTCGTAGGTGGCGTAGTGGTACGGGGTGTGGGCCTCGAACTCGGCCCCGCACGTGTCGACGGTCTTGAAGGTGGCCCCGACCCCCGCCCCGAGACGCGCGGCGCGCACCTCCTCCTCGGACAAAGCCGCCTCGGGGGCGCCGTCGCCTGCGACCCCCGAGAGCAGGTAGGCGATCTGGGCGTCGGAGAAGCCGAGCCGCTTGACCGCCCGCCACGTGCGCCGGTCGAGGGCGTCGGTGCCCGCCCCACCGGCAGCGAGGGCCTCGAGGCGACGCCGTCCCTCCACGATGAGGCCGATCTGGTCCAAGAACCACGGGTCGACGCCGCTGCGCTCCGACACGAGGCCCACGTCCGTTCCCCGGCGCAGCGCCGACTCGAGCAGGAAGAGGCGCTCGGGCGTGGGATCGGCCAGCCGTTCCAGCAGCATGTCGTCGTCGAGGGCGTCGTAACGGCCTTCGCCTCCGTCGGCGTTGAGCCCGGCTCGACCCTGTTCCAAGGAGCGCACCGCCTTCTGCAGCGACTCGGGGAAGGTGCGGCCGATGGCCATCACCTCACCCACCGACTGCATGCGCGTGCCCAGGCGCTCGGTTGCCCCGGGCAGCTTCTCGAAGGCCCAACGCGGGATCTTGGTCACGACGTAGTCGATGGTGGGCTCGAAGCTGGCCGGGGTGGCCCCCGTGATGTCGTTGGCGATCTCGTCGAGGGTGTACCCCACGGCCAGTCGCGCCGCGATCTTGGCGATGGGGAACCCGGTCGCCTTCGACGCCAGTGCCGACGACCGAGACACACGCGGATTCATCTCGATGACGAGCCGCTGGCCGCCTTCGGGGTGCACGGCGAACTGGATGTTGGAACCGCCGGTGTCCACCCCCACGCGCCGGATGCAGGCGAAGGCGTCATCGCGCATGGCCTGGTACTCGACGTCCGACAGGGTCTGCACCGGCGCCACCGTGATGGAGTCACCGGTGTGGACCCCCATGGGGTCGAAGTTCTCGATCGAGCAGACCACCACGCAGTTGTCCGCCCGGTCCCGCATCACTTCGAGCTCGAACTCCTTCCAGCCGGTGATGGACCGCTCGATGAGGATCTGGCCGACCGGGCTGGCCGCCAGTCCTTCCCGGGCCAGGCGCTCGAGGGCGCCCGGGTCCGGCGCCGTGCCCGTGCCGGCCCCGCCCAGGATGAAGCTGGGGCGGATCATGAGCGGGAAGCCGATCTCCTCGGCCACGGTCCGCGCCTCGTCGAGCGAGTGGGCGAAGCCGGAGGCGGGGACCTCGAGGCCGATCTCCTCCATGGCCCGCTTGAACCGGTCGCGGTCCTCGGCGGTGGCGATGGCCTCGGCGTTGGCACCGATCATCTCCACTCCGTGCGCCTCGAGCACGCCCGTGCGCCACAGCTCCATGGCCAAATTGAGCGCGGTCTGGCCGCCG
>DMNK01000120.1:8670-8800 GCA_003453695.1 Acidimicrobiaceae bacterium
GCGCGGTCTGGCCGCCGAGGGTCGGCAACAGGGCGTCGGGCTTCTCCCGTTCCACGATGGCGGCCAGCACCTCGGCGTCGAGAGGCTCGACGTAGGTGCGGTCGGCCAGCTCCGGGTCGGTCATGATCGT
>DMNK01000120.1:9067-11320 GCA_003453695.1 Acidimicrobiaceae bacterium
CGCACGCCTGGCCGATGACGATGGGCCCCGACCCGATGACGAGGATCGTCTCGATGTCGTCGCGTCTGGGCACTACCGGGCCTGCCCGTTCATCTCGCCGACTCCATGAGCGCCGTGAACTCGCCGAACAGATAGCGGGCGTCGTGCGGGCCGGGGCCCGCCTCGGGGTGGTACTGCACGCCGAAGGCAGGCGCGGCGGTGGCCCGGATGCCCTCCACCACCCCGTCGTTCAGATTGACGTGGGTGACCTCTGCCACCGCCGTGGCATGACGGGTGAGCGAGCGCTCCTCCACGGCGTAGTTGTGGTTCTGGCTGGTGATCTCGACGTGGGTCCCGGTCACCTTGCGCACCGGGTGGTTGCCCCCGTGGTGGCCGAAGGGCAACTTGTAGGTGGTCCCGCCCAGCGCCGTGCCCAGCAGCTGATGTCCCAGGCAGATCCCGAACACCGGGACGGTGCCGAGCAGGTCCGACACGATCCCGGCCTGAGCGGGCAGCGCGGCGGGGTCACCGGGGCCGTTGGACAGGAACACGCCGTCGGGCTGCATGGCCAGGGTGTCGGCGGCCGGGAAGTGGGCGGGCACCACCGTGACCGTGGCCAGGCGCTCCAGATTGCGCAGCATGGTCTCCTTGACGCCGAAGTCGTAGGCGACCACCCGGTACGGGCCGGTGCCGCGCACGTAGGGGGCGTCCACGGTGACCTCGCAGACCAGGTCCATCCCCGTCGTGCCCGGCTCGGCAGCGGCGGCCGCTGCCAAGGCGCGCTCGTCGGCGGTGCCGAAGGCGCATCCGATGGCTCCCACCCGACGCACGTGGCGCGTCAACCGGCGGGTGTCTACCCCGGCGATGCCGGGGAGCCCGTGGCGCACCATGAACTCCTGGAGCGAGCCACGCGCCCGCCAACTCGACGGCCGGGGCGGAAGGTCGCGCACCACCACCCCTCGGCACCACGGCCGGGCCGCCTCGTCGTCCTCGGGGTTCACGCCGTAGTTGCCGATGTGGGGGTAGGTGAAGGCGATGACCTGGCCGGCGTAACTGGGATCGGTGAGCACCTCCTGGTAGCCCGACAGCACGGTGTTGAACACCAACTCGCCGGTGGCGACGCCCTCGGGCGGGCCGGCGCCCACCGCTTCGCCTTCGAACACCTCTCCGTCGGCGAGGACCAGCAACGCAGGACGACGCTCACCGGGCGTCCCGTCGCCGGGCTGCGCAGCGCTCATCGCTGTGGCACTCCGTCGATCACCACCGGCTCGCCCCGGTAGATCGTGTGCCGGACACGGCCCCGCAGGGTCCGCCCCGCCCACGGCGTGTTGCGGCTGCGGCTGGCCAGCTTGGCGGAGTCGACCTCCCACTGTGCGGCGGGGTCGAACACGCACAGATTGGCCGGCGACCCGGGGCCGACGGGGCCTCCCTGGTCGCCACCGTCCTGCGCCGCCATCCCCGCCAGGCGGGCGGGACGCCACGACATGAGGGCGAGGACCTCGCCCGCCGACATGCCCGTCCCGTCGGTGAGGGCGTCCATGGTGACCGCCAGCGCCGTCTCGAGCCCGAGCATCCCCGGCGCCGCCGCCTCCAGCGTCGTCTCCTTGGACTCGGGAGGGTGCGGGGCGTGGTCGCTCGCCACGGCGTCGATGGTCCCCGCCGCGCAGCCGGCGCGCAGGGCCGACACGTCGGCGGTGCCACGCAGCGGCGGGTTCACCTTGTACAGCGGGTCGTAGGACTCGAGCTCGGCGTCGGTGAGGGTGAGGTGATGCGGCGTCACCTCGGCGGTGACGGCGAGGCCTTCCGCCTTGGCCTGCGCCACGAGGGAGGCCGAGCCGGCCGACGACAGGTGCAGGAGGTGCACCCTGGCACCGGTGAGCCGGACCAGGGCGATGTCGCGGGCCACCATGAGCTCCTCGGCCTCCGCCGGCACCCCCGGCACACCGAGACGGCTCGACCATGCACCTTCGTGCATGAGCCCCCCACCCGCCAGCGAGGACAGCTCGCAGTGCTGGGCCAGGGTCACCCCGAGCCCCCGGGCGTACTCGAGGGCGCGGCGCATGACGCCGGCGTCCTGCACGCCGGCTCCGTCGTCGGTGAAGACCCGCACCCCGAGGGCGGCCAGCTCGCCCATGGGGGCCAGGCACTCACCGGCGCGTCCCACGGTGATGGCGCCCGCCACCGCCACCCGGCACAGTGCCGAGGACCCCAGCGACAGCACCTCCCCGGCCACAGCGGCGCAGTCCACGGGCGGGTCGGTGTTGGGCATGGCGA
>DMNK01000047.1 GCA_003453695.1 Acidimicrobiaceae bacterium
TAGGCGTGATCGCCCAGCGCTCAGCGCAGACGCGGCCGGCCGCGGCGGCGACGGGCCTGGACCAAGGCGTCGTCGGCTCGAGCAACCAGTTCGTCGAGCGTGTCGTCCTCGCGCAGCTCGGCGAAACCGACGCTCACCGAGGCCCCGGGGGCTTCCTCACCGAGGATCACGGTGAATTCCCGCAGTCGCTGCTCGGCGGTGGCGAGATCAGCACCGGGGAGGGAGAAGAGGAATTCGTCACCGGCCAGTCGGAGGATCACGTCATAGGACCGAAGGGTGGCCCGCATCGCCGAGGTCACCTTGCGCAGCAGCTCGTCGCCTGCCCGGGGACCATCGGTGTCGTTGACCTGGCGCAGGCCGTCGACGTTCAGATAGCCGAGCACGAAGCGCACGCCGTCCTGGCGGGAGCGCTCGATCTCCTTCGTCATGGCGGCGAAGCCGGTTTGGCGGTTGAGCACGCCGGTCAGCTCGTCACGGGTGAGCCCGTTCGGTTCAGCGCCCTCGGTGGGGGGCGGGGGTTCGGGCGGGCGCAGGGGCGAGATGACCGGCCCGGCGGCGGCGACGTCCGAGCGTGGCGGCCGGTCGCCCGCGCGTTCTCTCGGTGCCTCGGCCAACTCGGTCCGTTGCGGGGGATCGGCGGGCTCGCCCACCAAGATCACGGCCCTCACCAGCTCGGACCAGGCCTGCACGATGTCGCCGACCTGGCTCACCACCACCTCGAGCAGGGCGCGGCGCTCGGCAGGGGGCAGATGGCGCAGCTGGTCGTGCAGGCGCGCCGCGCCGTCGGAGAGGACGCCCGCCACCTCGAGCAGCCGGTTTGCCGGGACGACCGGCGTGCTCTCGGAATCCATCTGCTGGCGCTCCTCCTGCGTCGTCACCAGTTTCCCACGTCCTCGGGGATTGTTGCGGAAGCGTTGTGCCCGAAGTCGTTGGCCGGCTGTCCTCGGGCGTCAGGTGCCTGGTCCCAGCCGGAAGACAGGGTGCCGACCGGAGATCCGACGGAGCTCGCTCTCGGGGGACTGCGCTGAGACGCCGTCGAAGAACACACCGACTTCCGCTTTCCAGCGCTTCAAATAGGCCCGCAGGATGGGCAGCTTCTCGTCCTCGTCGAGCACCTCGGTGGCGGTGAAGGGCTCCACCTTCCTTCCCAGCAGCAACTCGCCCGATCCGGCGATGCGCAGGTTGAGGACCCACTGCGTCTCTCCTCTCGGGGCGACCAGGAACCGTTGTCCGTCGACGGTCAGGAGGTTGACGGGCGTGCTCCGCCATTCTCCGGTCTTCCGCCCGCGCACCCGGAGCACCCGGGAGCCCCACACGCTCAAACCGGCTCGGGTGGCGACAGCCACCGTGGCGTTGAACACGTGCTTGGTGAACCAGCCCGGGCGCACGTAATGCGGCGTGCCTGCCATGGCGGCCGACCGTACCCCAGGGCCTTTGGGTGACGTTTGGCCAGGCAGGCGCGCTGGTACCTTGGCTACGTGTCCGGAGCACCCCCTCCTTCTTCCGGCGCGGGCAACCGCGGCGGTTCCCGTCCCTCTCGGACGGGCCGGGGCCACAACCGCACCGTCCTTGTCTCGAGGAGCGGTGCCGTGGCGGACGGGTACGGCAATGGGGGTGGCGGCCGGGCCGGGGCCGCCGACCTGCAGGATCAACCGGGGCCGGGAGAGGACGGGCAACCCCGCGGAGGCGTCGCCGCCCCGCCCAAGCCCCTGATTCCGGGCCTGCCCGGGGGCCCGGTGAGCCCCCGTGGCCCGACGGGACCGGGCGGGCCGAGCCGGCGGGAGGGCCCGGGGCCGATCGGACCAGGGGCCCCGGGCACGCCGGTGCCCCGGCGGCCGGGGGGTCCGGGGGGGCCAGGCCCGAGGCCGAGGCGCCGTCGCAGCAGGGGAGAGCGCATCCTGCGCTGGGCCCTGTTGGTGGTGGCCATCCTCCTCGTGCTCGTGGCCGCCGGCTACGGGTACGTCCGCTACCGCTGGGGACAGGTGAAGTCCCAGGCCTGCGCCACCTGCACGGCCGTCGGCTCCG
Source organism: Acidimicrobiaceae bacterium (assembly GCA_003453695.1). Taxonomy (GTDB): domain Bacteria; phylum Actinomycetota; class Acidimicrobiia; order Acidimicrobiales; family UBA8190; genus UBA8190. The sequence goes on from DMNK01000047.1 coordinate 2,026, forward strand.
GACAACCCTTCAACGTCCTGCTGGTGGGCTCCGACAGCCGGGCGGGGAACACCGGGCAGGCGGCGCAGAACTTCGGAAGCGCCAGCCAGGTGGGCGGGCAGCGCAGCGACACCATCAAGATCCTCCACGTCGACCCCTCGAGTGGCTCGGCGAGCCTGCTGTCCATTCCCCGCGACACCTACGTGCAGATGCCGAGCCAACTCTCGGGCCAGGGCCTGGGCGGCGACCAGAAGATCAACACCGCCTTCAACGACGGGGCCGACGCGCTCATCCAGACCATCCAGGACAGCTTGGGCATCCCCATCGCCCACTTCGTCGAGGTCGACTTCCAAGGCCTCACCAACGCCGTCAACACCCTCGGCGGCATCTACCTGAACTTCCCGTACCCGGTGCGCGACAACGACAACGGCAACAACAACTCGGGGCTCGTCATCACGCACACGGGGTGCCAGAAGCTCAACGGCTCCCAGACCCTGGCGCTGGCCCGCTCGCGCTTCTACCAATACGACGAATACGGGTACTGGCACTACGACCCGACCTCGGACCTCGGCCGCATCGAGCGACAGAACATCGTCATCCAGGCCATCGCCTCTCGGGCCCACTCGACGTACAACCCGCTCACCTTGAACGCCTTCCTCGGAGGCGTGGTCCACGACGTGACCGTCGACAAGGGCATGTCGTTCGGCACCATGTTCTCCCTGGCGACCACGTACCACGCCTTCTCCCCGTCCAGCCTCAAGTCGTACACGTTGCCGACCGTGACGCAGTCCTCGGCGCGGTCCGGCTCCGTCCAGGTGGTGTCGCAGCCCCAGGCCCAACAGGTGCTCACCCAGTTCCTCGGGTCTGCCCCCGGCACCGCCACCACGCCCCCGGTCAACGCCTATGGCAACGCCGTCCAGCAGCCGTCGAGCTCCTCGGGTTCCTCGGGTGCGGGCGCTGCCTCGGGAACGTCCGGCTCGAGCTCGTCGTCGGGGTCGGGCACGTCGGGGTCGACCACGTCGGGCGCGGCCCCCAGCTCGACGGCGCCGCCCTACGACCCCACCGTCTGCAGCGGCTGACCAGCTGCTCCGGGGCTACCGGAACATCGAGAGCCCGCCGTCGACGAGGAGGACCTCACCCGTCATGTATCGGGCGCCGGCCACGGCCACCACCACGTGGGCGACGTCTTCGGGACTGCCCACGCGCTGCAGTGCGGAGCGCTGCTCGACGACAGCCCGCACCACGTCCCAGTCGGCCGTCCACGGGGTGTCGATGAGCCCGGGTGCCACGGCGTTGACCCGTACCAGGGGGCCGAGCACGTTGGCCAGCAGGCGCGTCATGTGGCTCACCGCTGCCTTGGACACCGCGTAGGGGATCGAGCTCCCCGTGGTGGCCTGTCCCGCCACCGAGGAGATGTTCACCACCGCGGCGTTCCCGGTCTCTTCACCGGCGGCCCGCAGATGCGGCACCGCCGTCACCGTCACCTGCCAGGTACCCACGACGTTCACGTCGTAGATGCGACGCCACACCTCGGGGGTCGCTGCTTCCAGGTCGTGGTGGGGGATGACGGCGGTGGTGCCGGCGTTGTTGACGAGCAGGTCGAGCCGGCCATGGCGTTCGATCACCGTGGCCACGAGGCGGGCCGCCTGCGTGGGGTCGGCCACGTCGGCTTGCACATAGTCCCCTTGCCCGTGCGGCAGGGAGTCCGCCACGGCACGGCCCGCCTCCACCGATCGCGACGAGTTCACCACGACCGTGGCGCCGTGCTCGGCCAGGGCGCGGGCCGTGGCGGCGCCGATGCCGCTCGACGACCCGGTGACGAGCGCCACTCTCCCTTGGAAGTCGACGGCCACAGAGCGCGGAGGCTAGTGCTCGTTTGCGCCGTCGTGATGAGTAGCGTGGCTCGGCGTGCGGCTGGTCACGTTCACCGAGTTGGAGACGGCCGAACCCGACGCATCTGAGCCGTGGCGCTCAGCGGAGCTGTGGCGTACCGGCCTCGTGCACGACGACGAAGTCGTGGACCTCACCGATCCGGCCGTTGCACTCCCGGCCGACATGACCGAGCTCCTGGTGGGCGGGCCCGGCGCCCTCGAGCGTGCCGCCGGCGCGGTCCGGACCAAGGCCCGCCGCCTGGCGCTGGGCGAGCTGCGCCTGCTCGCCCCGGTGCCCCGCCCTCCCAAGGTCCTGGCCCTGGGGATGAACTACGCGGCACACGTGGCCGAGCTCGGCCGGGAGCCGCCCGAGGATCAGGTCTGGTTCAACAAGCAGCGGACCTGCGTGATCGGGCCGGGCAGTCCCATCGAGATCCCCGCCGTCTCGAACATGGTCGACTACGAGGGTGAGCTCGCCTTCGTGATCGGGCGCACCGCTCGGCAGGTGCCGGCCGCCGAGGCGCACTCGTTCATCGCGGGATTCACGGTGATGAACGACGTGAGCGTTCGCGACTGGCAGTGGCGCTCACCGACGTGGACGACGGGGAAGTCGTTCGACACCCACGGCCCACTCGGTCCGAGTCTCGTCACCGGTGACGAGATCGAAGATCCCGGAGCGCTGCGCGTGCGCACCTGGGTCAACGACGAGCTGCGCCAGGACGGCAACACCGAGGACATGATCTTCGACTGCGCCGCCATGGTGGAGTTGCTCTCCACCGCCTGCACCCTGGAGCCCGGCGACGTCGTCACGACCGGCACGCCGCCGGGGGTGGGGGCCAGCTTCGACCCGCCGAGGTGGCTCGTGCCGGGGGACGTCGTGCGCATCGAGATCGAGCAGGTCGGGGTGCTCGAGAACCCCGTCGTGGGACCCCGATCCGGTGCGTCCGGCCCTCCCGCCCCCCGGCCGGCACGAGGCTGACGCCCGTGACGGCCCCGTTGGCCGACGATGACGCCCCAGCAGCCCTGCACGTCACGCGCGCCCTGCGCATCCCCTTCGACGAGCTCGAGTGGCGGTTCACCACGAGCGGCGGGCCCGGGGGTCAGCACGCCAACCGCTCGAGCACCCGGGCTGAGGTTCGCTTCGACGTGGCCGGATCCCCGTCTCTCGGGCCTCGCCAGCGAGCCCGCCTGCTCGAGCGGCTCGGGCCCGTCGTCCGGGTGTCGGCGGGGGAGGAGCGCTCGCAGGCTCGGAACCGGGCCCTTGCCCTCGACCGCCTGGCGGCCCGGTTGGCCGAGGCGTTGCGCGTCGAGCGCTCCCGTGTGGCGACTCGCCCCACGGCGGCTGCAGCGGCGCGGCGGGTGGACGAGAAACGCCGCCGCGGCGCCCGCAAGCGGGAGCGCTCGTCGCAACCGGACGAGGACCGCTGACGCCGGAGGAAGCCCGTCCAGAGCCATCGGCGCGCTCAAGAACCGCAGCCTTTTGGGACTTTGGACCCTGGGCGGGAGGCGCCCGGAACCCGAAGCTGTGCGAGGTACGTCGCCGCAACACGTGGCCGTGCTCAAGAGTGCGTCCGGAGTGCCGCCCACCTGGGACGCGCTCGCTGGCCGTCCCCGGCGGGAAGGCAGGTGAAAGCCTGCTTGCGGAGCCCGCCGGGGGCGGCCGCTTCTCTGTTCAGCCTGTGGAGGCCCAGCCCCGTGCGCGCCGACCGCCGGCTCCGGCCCCGCTCAGCTGGCGCAGTCCCGGCACAGCGTGGACAGTGGATCGGCGAGCTGCACCCTCTTCCTGACGAGGAAGCATCCCCGGCACACGAACTCGTCCGGCCGGCACGGTGCCGGGATCTCCTCGATCACGCCCGGGCCCCCGGCGCCGACCACGCGCATCGTGATCCACACCCCTCGGCCCGCCGAGGAGTCGGGGTCGTCCTGGTCGTCGCCGTCCCATCCGTCTCGGACGCCGTCCTCCACGGCGAGACGGGCGTCGAGGAGCCTGTCCAGGCTCTCCTCGAGGTCCTCGAGGTCGTCCACCTCCAGGGAGTCCAAGTCGTCCCCGTCGTCGTCGTCGCCGCCGCCCGGGCGGCCGCTCGGTTCGCGTCCCCGCACCGTGGCGCCGTCGCCGTCGTCGTCGCCCAGGTGCACGAGATGTTCGAGCGTGGTGGTGAGCAGGTCGTCGTCGACGTCCTGCTCGAGGACGTCCTCGTTGTCGATCTCTTCCTCGAGGACAGCGTCCTCGTCGAGCTCTGACAGGGCGAGCTCCTCGGGCGGTTCGAGGTCGGGCTCACCCTCGAAGAACTGCTGCTCCTGCCGTTCCTGCTCGATGACTCGCATGAGCACCCCCTGGTCGCGTCGGGTGCCGCCCCCACGACGGCCCTGGAGCGGGCCTCGTGCCGGGCGGGCACCGACGGGTCCGTCACCAGCATCCGACGAAGACTGGCCGATGGCAAGGGGTGAGGAGACACCAAGAGCACAGAAGACGGGGGCCGTGGGCGGGCACCGGGCAGAATCGTCAGGTGCACATCCCGGCCAAGGTGGACTACGGCATGCGGGCCCTGCTCACCCTGGCCGCCCTGGGGGAGCCGGCCACCAGCGAGGATCTGGCCAGGGCCCAAGGTCTCCCCACCAAGTTCCTGGGCTCGATCATGACCGACCTGCGCCGGGCCGGGCTCGTCTCGAGCCAGCGGGGATCCGAAGGGGGCTTCCGCCTCGGGCGCCCCGGCTCCGAGATCTCCGTGGCGGACGTCATGCGGGCCCTGGACGGTCCCCTGGCCGAGGTCCGGGGCCTGCGACCGGAGCTGGCCAGCTACGAGGGGGCTGCCGAGCACCTCCAAGACGTGTGGGTAGCGGTGCGCGCCTCGCTGCGGGCTGTGCTCGAGCAGGTGAGCCTGGACGACGTCGTGCGGGGGCGGCTCCCCAAACAGGTCTCTCGCCTGACGCAGGACCCCGACGCCTGGCAGGCGCGGCACTAGCGCGTCCGGGCGCTTCGACGCCTCGTGACGGCCTCAGCCGTGGCGTGCCAGGCCGTCGTTGGGCGACAGCGTCGACCGGCGCGGCCGCCAGGAGCCGAACGCCTCGGTCAAAAAGTCGCTGATCTCTCCGGTGAGCCTGGCCGGCCTGGTCCGCAGCTCGAGGATGGAGTGGGCCTCCACCAGCCGGGCGTTGGGCAGCTGGCGCGTCAGGTGGTCGGCGTCGGTGAAGGGATGGATGAAGTCGATCTTGTGCCCGATCACCAAGGTGGGGGCGGCGATGGCGTGGCGCTGCTCGTAGGTCGGCGTGATGGGCCCCACCAGCATGCCGTGCAAGACGGCGGCGGCCTCCTCGGGCTCGAGGCGCAAGGTGCTGGCGAAGCTGTCCAGGGCGCCGATCCCCGTTGCCGGGAGGTGCCGGGCCAGCCGGGCCACCTGGCGCACGACCGGGGCGGCGTAGTGAACCCCCAGAAGCAGGGGCAAGAAGACCAGCGCCGCCCCCGGCACGGCCCATTCCAGCACGGGCATCTCCACCACCAGCGCCCGCACCCGCTCCGGGGCCAGCACGGCGGCCTGCAGGGCCACGTTGGCCCCGAGCGACACCCCGCCGATCGCCGCCTGGTCGATCTCGAGCTCGTCGAGCAGCGCGATCACGTGCCGGGCGTAGGAGTCCATGCGGTGAGCCGAGGCGTGACGCGGTCGGTCGGACAGTCCGTGGCCGGGCAGGTCCAGGAGGACGACACGGAAGCCCCGCTCGGCCAGGTCTGAGGCCAGCCGCCGGTTCATCCTGCTGTCGAGGAGGATGCCGTGGGTGAGTACCAGCACCCGGGGGCCGCTGCCGTGGACCTCGTAATGGAGGCGGATCCCGTCCACCTCGAATTCCCCGGTCTCGAAGGGGCGGCGGTCCACCAGTGAGATCACCGGGGCCAAGGGCCTGCTCAACAGGGACCCGGCCGCGCGCGGCACCTGCGTCCTGACCACGCCACCCATCTCCACCTCCCCGAAGACCGCAGATCGTGGTCGCAGCGCCGTCGTGAGTGCGCGACCTGTTTCACCCTAGCGACGGCGACGCCCGATCGTGCAACTCTCTCACAACGGCCCTGGTGTCAGGTGAGACCGAGGCGCTGGGCGCACGAGGGCCACTGGCTCCATCCTCTGCGGGCCTGCAGCTCCTGCGCGGCCTGGTCCTGCTGGGCGGGAGGTGCATTCGAGGGCAACCCGGAGAACCCCAGGTTCTGCCAGGTGCTCACGCTGAATTGGTAGGCGCCGTAGTACCCGTTGCCGGTGTCGTCTGCGTAGTTGTCGTCGGATTCACACTGGCGCAGCTCCAACCACACGCCCGGGCTCGGGGCCGTGGGGGTGGCAGCCGGCCTCGGTGGCGGCGGTGGGGGTGGGGGTGGGGGTGGCGGCAGTGGTTTGATGGCACTGGTCAGCTGCAGCATGTGGTCGTCGGCGACGGCTGCGTGCCCGCGCATGGCGGCGGACTGGGCGTGGACCGGCGTGGAACCGAGCCGGCTCACGGCCGAGGCGAGCTGGATGCCGCCTCTGCTGTTGCCTGCGGCTGGGGGAATCGATCGCTGGGTCACCAATCCGGTGCCCAGCAGCGCGGCGATGACTACGGCGAAGTGTCGGTGCTTCCGCATCTTGCGCCTCCTTGAAGTCACGGAAACCCCGGAGGGCTCCAAGTGGGCTTGGGAATGCGGGCGGCCCGTCGCTTGCGCATACGTCTCGCGGAGCCGACGCCGGGAAGGGCGGACGGCCCTGGACTCACTGGCCCGAACGAGGTGCGGACGGAGCAACCCTCAGGGTGTCTCTGCCGGTACCTCTCCTCTCTTCCTCGTGTGTCTTCGTCTCGGCCCTGAGGGCGGGCGCACCGGGCCACCCCGGACGCCACCCGCCCTGCGGCCGCCACGGCGCGCGCCGAGGCGGGCCGATGGTGGTCAGGGGCGGAGGCGCCCTCGAGGGGACCGCCCGAACAGGGCGGAAGCGAGCAGAAGCAAGGTCCGCTGCCGCCACAGCTCCGGATGGGAACGCCTCACCGGTGTTGCCGGTCTCACCAGGCTAGCTGGTGGCTAGCACTTGTTCGCGCGATCGCAAAGGTTTCAGTCCCAGGTCACAGGCCTGCGTGGGGCGCCACCGCGGAGGGCGACGGAGGAGAAACCCCCATTGACCTGGGAGGACGAGCAAGCACCCCGAGGGACGAGATTTTTTTGGAGCAGGTGCTCCGGAGTGCCCGCTCCAGCCTCAGCTCGAGGGGGCCGAACGTCCGGCGGCCGCCGCCCCTCGACCGGGTCTGACCTGGTCCAACCGGTCGGAGAGCACCTCGAGAGCCTCGGCCACCACGGGCTTCGCCTCGGGTCCCGCCTCTCGCACCCCCACCAGGGCGGTGACCGAGGCGAAGTCGGCCGCCAGCAACCCGGCGTCGCTGTCGAGGTCCTGACCGGGACGGGTGCGGCCCGGCGGAGCGAGGTCGAGGCGGAGCGTGCCCGACCCGGCCGGGGGCAGGGTCACATGGGGGTGGCCGTCGCCGGGGTGGTGAGGCGGGCCGCCGGCGTCGTGGACGGCGGATCGGATGCTCCCGCCTCTGGCCAGGCGCCCGCTACGCACGCCTCGCACCTCGACGAGAGGGAGGTTGGGCGTGTTGAGGTTGAGCACGGTGCCGGGCGGGCTGTCGGCCAAGAGGGGCACCAGCGCGGCCGCCAGTGAGGCAGGGGTCTCCCAGGGCACCGGGTCCTCACCCCAGCGGATGGAAGCGGCCAGACAGCGCAAGCCGAAGTGGGCGCCCGTGAGCGTCGCCCCGACGGTGCCCGAGTGCATGGCGGAGCGTCCCACGTTGATGCCGTGGTTCACCCCTGACAGCACCATGTCGGGTGCCGGGCCGAAGCCACCCACGCAGGACAGGATCACCGCCAGAGCCGGCGGGCCGTCGATGCCGTAGGTCGGGACGTCGAGCTCTTCGATCACGTGCGACTCGTAGTCCACGCCCTCGCGCGAGTGCACAGGGCCGACCGCTGCCCCGGAGCCGCTGTAGTCGACGAGGGGAGCGACCACGACCACCTCGTGTCCGGTGGAGTGAGCGGCCCGAGCCAGGGCGGCGATCCCCGGCGCGCGGACGCCGTCGTCGTTGGTGACCAGGATGCGCACACCGTCCTCCGACCAGGCCGTGTTCGGGACCGGCACCGGTGCCTCCCGGTACCATACCGGCCCGATGGCGCCTTCCCCTTCGGAGCCGTTGCCACCGTCGGGGGACCAGCACCTGGTCGGCCACGGACGGGCGGAGGCCGTGGTGACCGAAGTCGGCGCCACGTTGCGCTCCTACATCGTCGACGGCGTGCCGGTCGTCGACGGTTTCGACGTCTCTGCCATGGCCGGCGACGGGCGCGGTCAGGTGCTGGCACCCTGGCCCAATCGCCTGGGCGACGGGCGCTACAGCTTCGAAGGCCGACAAGGACGCGCCGCGCTCAACGAGCCGGAGCGTCGCAACGCCATCCACGGTCTCGTGCGCTACCTCGCCTGGGAGTTGCGCGGGCGTGCCCAGAACACGGTCTCGCTCGGCTGTGAGCTCCAGCCGCAGCCCGGCTACCCCTGGCGTCTGGCGCTCGAGGTGGAGTACCGGCTCGGTCGGGACGGCCTCACCGTGCACAGCACGGCCACCAACCTCGATGACGCCGCTGCCCCTCTCGGCGTGGGCTTCCATCCCTACGTCACGGTGGGGACGCCGGACATCGACAGCACCCGGCTCGAGCTCCGGGCGAACCACTACCTGACCTCCGACGAGCGGGGGCTCCCTGTGGGACAGGCCCCGGTGGCGGGCTCGGAGTTCGACTTCGGGGTGGCCCGGCCCCTGGGGCCCACGCGACTCGACACCTGCTTCGGAGGGTTGCGCCGCGACCGTGACGGGATGGCGCACGTCAGCCTGCGCCATCCCGATCAGGACCGCATGGTCACGGTGTGGGTGGACGGCGCCTTCGACTGGGTGATGCTCTACTCGGGTGACACGGTTACGCCGCAGGAACGACGACGGCGGTCACTGGCGGTGGAGCCGATGACGTGTCCTCCTGACGCCTTGCGCTCCGGCACCGATCTGGTGACGCTGGCCCCCGGTGCCAGCTGGCGCGGGACATGGGGGATCGCTCCCAGCTGAGCGCCGCGCCGTCACTCACCCGCTCGACCGGCCTGGCGACCGCTCGCTCCCGTGGACGCGAACAGCCGCCGGTTTCCCGGCGGCTGTCTCGCCCGTAATCGTTGTGCCCGGTCGATGCCGGGCGACGAGGTGGCCTAGGCGGCCCGGCGCAGATCCCGCTGCTCCATCACCTCGGCCTGGTCGTGGAACTTGCGGTGCAGCCCGGCGAAGAACTCCGTGACTGCGTGCAGGAAGGTGGCGGCGCCGCCCATGGCCAGGCCGGTCATGGTGACCCCGACCCAGTCGTAGCGGAGGCCCCCGATGCCCCATGCCGACCACATGTTCAGGTTGGCGAGCCAGGCGAGGGCCATGCCCATGGCGCACGCCGTCACCACCCACCGCTCCCCGGCGTGGTGCAGGTACCGCTCACCGAACATGGTGAGCCCCATGACGCCAAAGGAGAAGAAGAGGAACAACGCAAATTCGTGCATATGCACCTCCTCGGGTTCTACAGAGAACCCTGCAGGGAGCGAGAGAGTTTCCCTCGGATCTCCCTGCATCGATGATATGCGGATACGCCTAAAGATCGGTGGACCATTGTGGGTGAAATCGGGTCTAGACTGAGGGGTAGAGGGTCCGGGTATTTCCAAATACCCGGTTGGGTCATTTGCGTGCCCGCGTCACCCGGTCCCCCGGGAACGGCCACACCGTCAGCTGGCCCGGGGCAGCATCCCCTCGATCTCCGAAGCCCCCACAGGACGCCCGAGGAGGAATCCCTGGGCGAGGTGGCACCCGAGTGCCTTGAGCCGCTCCACCTGCTCGGGCCGCTCCACGCCCTCGGCCACGACGGAGAGGTCGAAGGCTTCGGCCACGCTCACGACGGCCCCGATCACGGCGTCATATCGGGTGCCGATCCCGTCCACGAACGACTTGTCGATCTTCACGACGTCGATGGGAAGGCGCGACAGGGAGTTGAGCGAGGAGAAGCCCGTCCCGAAGTCGTCGATGGCGACACGCACGCCCATGCCTCGGAGCGCGTTGAGACGGCGGACAGCGGCATGGGGGTCGCTCATGAACACGCTCTCGGTGATCTCGAGGACCAGGCAGTCGGGTGGCACCCCGGTCTCCTCGAGGACAGTGGCCACTTCGGCGATCAGGTGGTCGTGCTCGAGCTGGCGGTTGGACACGTTGACGCTGATCCCGATGCGCGACGGCACCGTTCTTCCCACCAGCCACTTGGCCGCTTCCCGGCATGCCTCGCCCAGCACCCACCGGCCGATCTGCACGACCAGTCCGGACTCCTCGGCGATGGGCATGAAGGAGAGCGGCGGCACGTCTCCCCTCTGCGGGTGGTGCCAGCGCAACAGTGCTTCCACGCCGACCACCGATCCGTCGCGCAGGTCGACATAGGGCTGGTACGCCAACGACAGCTCGTTGGCGAGCAGGGCATGGTGGAGGGACGACTCGATCTCCAGCCGCTCCACTGCTCGGTGGGTCAAGGCCTCGTCGAACAGCTCGACCCGGGCCCGTCCTCGTTGCTTGGCGTGGTACATGGCGGCATCGGCGTCACGCAGCAGGTCGTTGGCGTCGTCGTCCCTGCCCCCGAAGGCGATCCCCACGCTGGCCGAGACGAAGCACTCCACGCCGTGCAGGACGAAGGGGCGGTCGAACGCCGCCAGCAGGCGCCATGCGTAGGCCGTCGCGCCCTGTCGGTCGGCCTGGCCCTCGACCAGCACGGCAAACTCGTCGCCGCCAAAGCGGGCCACGACGTCGCTCGACCGGGCCGTCTCGGCGATGCGCCGAGCCACTTCCGCCAGCAGCGAGTCGCCCACAGCGTGGCCCCGGCTGTCGTTCACGTACTTGAAGTGGTCGACGTCGAGGAAGCACACGGCCACCGGAGGGCCGCCCGGCGCCGCCTGCAGCAGCGCGTCGGCCAGCCGCTCCACGAACAGGGTCCGGTTGGGGAGCCCGGTGAGCTCGTCGTGGGAGGCCTGATGGGCCAGCCGGCGTTCGAACTCGCGGCGTTCGGTGACATCGCGGATGGCGGCGGTGACCACGAGGCCCTCGGGGGTCTCGATGGGCCCCACCACGACCTCGATGGGGAACTCGGTGCCGTCCTTGCGCAGCCCGCACAGCTCGTCGGCGTCGCCCAGCACGGTGGGTCGGGGATCGCTGGCGAAACGCAGGCGGTAACCGTCGGCGGCGGGGCGCGACTGGACGGCGAGCATGCGTTCCAAGGGCTGGCCCATCAGCTCGCCCGCCTCGTACCCGAAGACCGTTCGTACCTGGTGGTTGGCTTCGAGGATCCTGCCGTTGACGTCCAGGACGACCATGGCGTCGGGGGCGGACTCCACGAGCGAGCGGAAGTGTGCCGCGTCTCGACGTTGGTGCTCGAGCTTGCGGGAGTTGGCGATGCCGGTCCCGGCATGAGCGGCGATGAGCTCGACCGCCGCCACCTCTTCCGGAGTCACGGCCCGCTCCAGGCGGGTGCCGCCCACGAGAACGGCCGTCAGCTCGCCGTCGACCCAGACAGGTGCGGCGACCACCCTGCGGAAACCCTCTGCCCTCAGCTCCGGGACGACGTGCGGCATGGACAAGTAGTCGTCGACCACCACCGTGGCCCGCTGGCGCAGGACCATGGCGGGCATCCCCCGGTTGGACGGCTGCAGCGAGTCTTCCCCGTACCCGGCGGGCAACCCGACGGGGTGCAGGACCCGATAGTGGTCGGCGTCCACGAACATGCACACGTTGGCGGCCTCGAAGCCGACTTGGCTGACTGCGTCGACGGCCCACGCCACGATGGAGGGCTCGTCGAGGGCCGACAGCGCCTGGCCCAGTCCGGCGACCCGGTTCCACAGCCGGGCGCGGTGTTCCGACTCTTCGGTGGCACCGGCGTGGAACGTGAGCTCGCCGGTGAGCTTGCCCGACAGGACGTCTGCCATGGCGGCCACGGCCACGATCATCCCCAACCGGAGCAGGATCGTGGCGGTGCCGATGCCCCAGCCGGTGGCGGCCAGCGTGGATAGGTAGGCGACGACCAGCATGAGGTTGAGCACCGTGCGCGCCGTGCGGGGATAGGCCACCCCCGTTTGGAACACCGCCAGGGCCAGGAAGACGAGGTACAGGTCGGAGTGGGCGGCGCCGCTGAAGGCGATGCCGGCGCACACCAGGGCGGCGTCGGCGACGGACCAGGTGCACAGCAGCGGCACGGCGAGGCCCTGTTCGGCGACTCGCCGCCAGGGGAGAAGGGCGATGACCCCTACGCTCGCCGTGGCCACCGTCAACAGCGCGAAGTAGGCCGGCGCGTCGATCGGTTCGTGTCCGGGCACGAGCCCGTACACGAACAGCACCCCGATGACCACGAGGCTCGAAACCACGCCGGCGCCGATCGACTGGAGACGGATCTCGTCCAGCACACCGAGGGGACCGGACCGGCCCGCCGTGGTGGCGTCGACGTGCTTCATCGCTCTCCACCGGCCGAAGGGCCGGTGCCTGGAAGGTGGAGCCTCCGGCCGGCGGGCCAGGGGTGGCTCCTCCGTCGAGCCCATCGCCATTGAGCGTACGTCCGTTGCATCAAGGAATTCCCACGTCGCCGCCCACAGTTGTGGGTACGGGGCACGAAGGCGTCCGGATGGACCCGCCGGGGAGGCCCCTGGGGTTAGGGTTCCGAGGTCCATGCTGCTCGACGGCTTCAACCACGTTGCGGTGATCACCCAGGACACCGAGCGGTTCCACGCCTTCTACCGGGACGTGTTCGGCGCCGAGGTGATGGGAGCCATGGACATGGGCCCCGAGGGCAGGCTGAGCTTCGTGCGCATCGGCCGACAGGCCGAATTCAACGTCTTCGAATTGTCGGGCAACGGCGAAGCGCAGCGGCAGACCCCGATGTTCGGACGGGGCAGGATCGACCACCTCGGGCTGCAGGCAGCGTCGCTGGAGGCCTTCGAGGAGATCCGCCGGCGACTGATGGCCAGGGGTGCGGCCGACGCCTTCGTCACCGACTTCGGCCCTGTGCTCAGCTTGTTCTTCCGAGACCCGGACGGTCTGGAGGGGGAGGTATGCGTGGTCAATCCCGACGCCTTGCCCGGAGTGCTCAACCCCCCGGGCACGCCGGCGGCACGCTACGTGGCGGAATCTCCAGCGCCAACCTGAAGGTCGGCTGAACCTCCTCCGGGGGTTCGGTGGCCGGTCGGTAGGATGAGCCAGTGCTCGCCCTGCTCGACCCCACGACGCTGATCAAGCCTTCTGACGCGTATGCCGTCGTCTTCGTCCTGTGCGTCCTGCAGTCGTGCTGTGTGCCGACGTCATCGGAGCTCACGATGGGCTTCGCTGGGGTGCTGGCGGCTCAGGGGAAGCTGAACCTGGCCGCGGTCATCGCCGTCGGGGTGGCGGGGGAGTTGTTGGGCGCATACGTGGCGTGGGCGGTGGGACGCTTCGGAGGCCGCGCCTTCGTCGAGCGGTTCGGCAAGTACGTCCTTCTCAGCCACGCCGATCTCGACAAAGCAGAGGCGTGGTACGGGCGACACCAGCGTTTCGGTGTCATGGGAAGCAGGGTGGTGCCGTTCATCCGCAACTTCGTCGCTGTCCCTGCAGGGATCGCCGAGGTCCCGTTGGTCCGCTTCGGGGTCCTCACGGCGGGCGGTTCGCTCCTGTGGGACGGGGCATGGGCCGGTATCGGCTACGGCGTGGGTACCCACTGGCGCTCGATCGTCCACGGCTTCAACGACGCCGGCTACGTCATCGCCGTCCTCGCCGTGGGGGTGATCGCGTTGGCGATCGTCCACCGCTACCGCTCGTACAAGGCGGCCACCTCGATGGAGCCGAAGTTGGCTGTCGGGAACGACGCCGGCCTGAGCGACCACGTCCGGGAGAGAGTCGGCCTGGGGGAGTAGCCCGCCCCGGGACGTCGGTACGGTGGTCAGTCCCCGTCGGCCTCCTTCAAGGCATCGGCGATGCGGAGATCGACGGTCCAGCTCTCTCGTCCTTGATGGTGTTGCGCCGCCCACGCCACTGTGAGGGGGTCGCTGCCCGCCTTCGCCAACAGGGCGGCTCCCACCTTGTCATGGGTGAAGTAGAGACGCAGCCGCCGGCGCCACCAGCGCTCAGAGTCGCGCAGCGCGGCGAAGCGGTGCCGGCCCACCACGAGGGCGAGCGCCGTGGCGGCGGCGCGCCACACTGTGCCCATCCCGGATTCAAGCTTGCCGACATCGTGCAACAGGGCGCTGGCCGCCACCTCTCTCGTCGTGTTTCCCTTCAACAGCGCCAAGGTTCGACGGGCCACGCCGACGCCATGGCGACGGTCGGGACCGGACATGGACCGCCACAACTCGTGTTCGCCGGGAAGCAACCACTGGCGCACCCACTCTTCGTCCTTCTGGGACGGACCTCCTGGCCACAGCGCACCGAAGAAGCGCCCGGTCAGGTGCCGAAAAGATCCGAATTCCGTCTTGGCGCGCACGGAGCGGCAGCGTACCGGGTATCGAACAACCCCAGCTGCGTCGACGCTGTGCTGCTCCTCATCGCCGCGCAGATCGCCCTGCTGCGTCTCTTGGACTGGCTCCGTGGGCGACGCTCGCCGACTGACGCGCAATTGGTGGCCGTCGCCGCATAGCCAGTCGCCGCACACACCGGCTCCGCACCCGGAGCGCCGATAGGCTCCGGCGACGCCGCCGGGGTGGCGGGGCGAGGAGTCGTGATGGGGAGGCAAGACCCGAGAGCGCCTGCGCTGCTCGACTTGGGCACCGCCACCTTGGGCGAGTCGGGGGCGCGGGTGATGCCGCCGCGGGTGCGGCCGGCGTGGCCGGGCGCTCGCCTGGCCGGCCCTGCCTTCCCGGTCCGCTGCAGTCCAGCCGACAACCTTCCGCTCCATGTGGCGGCGGCGACGGCGCCGGCGGGATGGGTGCTGGTGGCGGACGTCGGAGGGCTGGCCGAGCGCGGCTACTGGGGCGAGGTCCTGACCACGGCCGCCTGTGCCCGAGAGCTCGAGGGACTGGTCATCGACGGCGGTGTGCGCGACGTGGACGCCTTGGAGGCTCACGGCTTTCCGGTGTTCGCCACCGCGGTGGCATTGCGGGGTGCCACCAAGGAGCTGCCCGGCACCGCCGGGCTGGCGACGGTGGTGGCCGGCATCCGAGTGTCTCCGGGTGACTGGGTCGTCGGCGACCGAGACGGCGTGGTGGTCCTCCCCGCCGGCTCCTTCGACGAGATCCACGAGCGCGCCGAGGCCCGAGCCGAAAAGGAGCGGGGGATGTTCGACGCCCTGGAATCCGGGTCGACGACCGTAGAGCTGCTCGGCCTCGACGCCAGCCCGGTCCGCACCGAGGAGATCGGCACGGGCTCGGTCGGCACCGACGGCATTCCCTGAGGCCGGGGCGGCGGTCAGCGCGCCGGAAGTGTGACCGGGTGAGCCGGGGGGCGGCCTTGGAGCACGTCGCGCACCTGGATGCAGGCCAGTCGGGCCATGGCCCGACGGGTCGCCACGGTTGCGCTTCCGATGTGCGGCAGGAGCACGGTATGGGGCGCGTCCAACAGGCTCGGATGCACGGAAGGCTCGTGCTCGTAGACGTCGAGACCGGCGGCGAAGATCGTTCCGGCGTGGAGCGCCTCAGCCAGCGCCTCTTCGTCGACGACCGGCCCCCGGGAGGTGTTCACCAGCACCGCCGCCGGGCCCATGCGGGCCAGCTCGGCCCGCCCGATGAGGTGCCGGGTCCCCTCGGTGAGCGGCACGTGCAGGCTCACGATGTCGGATCGCTCGAGCAGTTCGTCCAAGGTGGCGACGTAGCCCGGCTCGGCGGTGGGGGTGGGGCGATGGTGGAGCACGGTCATGGCGAACCCGGCGGCCCGGGCCGCCACCGCCCGCCCGATGCGGCCGTAGCCGACCAACCCGAGCACGGCACCCGACATGTCGCGGCCCAGGTACTTGGTGAGACCCCAGCCGGTGAACTCCCCACGACGCAGCTCCGCCTCGGCATCGGACGCCCGTCGCGACGCTGCCAAGATGAGAAGGAGGGCCACGTCGGCCGTGGCGTCGTCGAGCACGCCCGGTGTGTTGCACACCACGACGCCGAGCTCACCGGCCGCCTGCACGTCGATGTTGTCGTAGCCCACGGCCACGTTGGCCACCACGCGCAGCCTCCCGGCGGCACCATGGCGAAGGACGGTGGCGTCCACGGGATCGTCGAGAAGGCAGACGAGCCCGTCCACCTCCGTGACGGCTCCGGCCAGGGCGTCGCGGTCCCACGCAAGGTCTTCGGTGCCGCCCTCGAGCTCGATCCCGGCCTCGATGAGGGGGTCGAGAGCGCCGTCGGGCAACCGGCGCGTGACCAGGACCACGGGTTCCGGCACGGCGCGTGACCTGTCAGGAGCGACGGCGCGGTATCAGGGTCCGCTCCGGCACGCGGGCATGATAGGGCCGGGCACGGGGCGGGCTCAGGAAGGGGAAGGCGTGGTGGGCGAGCATTCCGACATCGTTCGTTCCGACGGGCGCGCCGGGAGCAACTCCGAGCCCTCGGCGCGGACGGCGTTCGTCCTCGCCGGCGGTGGCAATCTCGGCGCCGTGCAGGTGGGCATGTTGCGCGCCCTCTTGGAGGCCGGGATCGTCCCGGATCTCGTCGTCGGCACATCGATCGGCGCCTTGAACGGTGCCTACCTGGCGGGGCATGCCCACGTCGCCGGGATGACCATGCTGGCCGAGCTGTGGGAGTCGGTACAGCGCCAGGACGTGTTCCCCATGCATGCCGGCTCCTTGACGCGCGGGCTCCTCGGCCACCAGCCGTACCTGTTCGACTCCTTGGGGCTTCGAGGTCTGTTGGCCCGGGCCGAACTGGGATTCGTCCGCCTCGAGGATGCACCGATCCCCCTGGCGGTGGTCGCCACCGACCTCCACACGGGGGAGGCGGTCGTGCTGAAAGAAGGCGACGTCATCCACGCCCTGCTGGCAAGCTCCGCCATCCCGGGTGTGTTCCCTCCCGTGGAGTGGCATGGGCGCACCCTTGTGGACGGCGGTGTGGCGGCCAATGCCCCCATCGCCCAAGCCGAACAATGGGACCCGGCACAGGTGTACGTGCTGCCCACGACCCCTGACGAGACGAGCCAACCGGCCGCCAATGCCATCGTGATGATGCAGCGGGCGATGGCTCTGGCCACCGAGCCGGCGGGGCGTCGGGCCCTGGCAGAAGCCTCGGCGCGCCGTGCCGTCCACGTGCTGCCCGTGCCGGAGGCAACCGAGCACCTCTCGATCTTCGACTTCAAGGTGACGCGACGGCTGATCGACGAGTCCTACGCCCTCACCACGGCCTGGCTCGACAACGTGGCTGCGGACGACCGGACGGTGACGCATGCCCCGGCGGCGGACGAGCCTCAGTGGGTCGTGTAGTCGATGGGGCCGGCCCCGGGCACGCCGACGGCGAAGCAGAAACAGTGGATCGGGGCGTTGTCCGACACGGGACGCAGGCTGTGCAGCTTGTCCGGTGGGATGTGCACCAGATCGCCTTGCCGGATCTCCCGTTCCTCGTCGCCGACGGTCATGATCCCCCGCCCGTTGAGCACGTAATAGAACTCGTGGGTGGGATGGGTGTGGGGGAACACCTTCCCGCCGCCGGCGACTTCGAACTCGTTCACGAGCTCAAGGAATCCTCCGTCGGTGAGCTCCTTCATCTCACCGGACTGCACCATCCACCAGACGGGCACGGTGCCGTTGTGTTCCACGACGGGTGCGACGTCCTCGATGCTGCGCACGTCCATACCGGCTCCCCCTTGCCTGCGGCAGGCTCGTACACTGAGCCGCTGCGCCAGGGGGAGCGTAGATCAAGGGAGGCATCGGCCGATGGGGAAGTTCGTCTGTCGGGTGATCGCCCAACCGTTGACGGCCGATGCCTGGGCACCGTTCGGGTGGCTCCCGGTGGCGGACACGGACCCCGGGGACGGCAAGGGGCGCCTCTCCTTTGCTTGGGGCGATCCCCACGTCAACGTGATCGCTCACCGTGCCGACGAGATCGAGCGCCGTGACGGAGCCCTTGTGTGCGGGGAGATGTTCCGCCATGACTCCCACACCCAGGCGCTCCTCGTGCTCGATGCACGTGCGGTCGTCGCCGTCGCTCCCGGGGGTCATCCCCTCGGCGCTCCCGGCGACGCCGGAGTCATTCGAGCCTTCGAGCTGGAGCCGCTCGACGCCTTCGTGCTGCACGCCGGCACCTGGCATTGGGGACCGTTCCCCGTAGACGCCGAGACCGTGCACCTCTACAACGTGCAGGGCCGGCGTTACTGCGAGGACAACATGAAGGTCGATGTGGCTGCCGTCCTCGGCGAGGTCGAGATCAGTGTGGCACAGCCGGACGCCATGCCGGCCCGATGAGCGCCGCGTCGCCGCCCGGCGATCAGGCCTGTAGTCCGAGCAGCTCCCGCTCGAGACTGCACAGCGCGTCGTAGCGCCTCTGGCTCCAAGAATCGAGTTCACCGCTGAAGCGGCTGGAGGTGAGGTCGTCGAGCAAGCGGCGCACATGGAAGAGCTCGAGGCGGCCCTCCTCGACGAGATCGTCCAAGGGTCTGATTCGTCGAATCAGTGCGGAAGACCCCTCGCGGCGTCGGCCGGCACTCTCTTCCCAGCGGTCCCTCGACTGCACCATTGCGCTCACGCCCCCCGGCGCGCCCCCACCGGAGACGGACGCCGAGCACCCTCGCTTACTCTGGACCTCGCAGGTGCCTGCGGCAACCGGTGTTGCTCACGTTGTGACGCTGTTGTGAGGCGAGTGGGTGTGGCCTGGCGCCCGCTGGGGCTAGGCGCCTCGTGGACCGGGGCCGGCTTGCACCGCCTCGGCGACGACTGCGATGAGCTGCTCGGGCGGAACCGGCTTTTGCAGCCAACGGAAGACCTTCGACCCTGCGGTGTCCTCCACGTGGGCGGGCGTGTAGTACTCGAACGCCGAGCAGATCACCACCGCCGGGTGCGGTGGCTCGAGCCGCTCGAGCATTCCGATGCCGTCGAGACGGGGCATGGCGAGATCGAGGATCACGACGTCGAACGACGAGCGCGCCAGATGGTCGAGGGCAGCCAGTCCGTCCTCGGCCGTGTCGACTCGGTAGCCGTTCCCGATGAGGATGTCGGCGAGCGTCTCTCGCAACGCCGGGTTGTCTTCGACGACGAGGATGTTCCCCCGGAACAGCGGAGAAGGCGCCAGTGCGTCACCGCTTGGACGGGGGCCGGGTCGTGGACGTGAACGGCCCTGCCCTTCTTGCGCCAGGTCGCCGGGAACCGACCAGCGATCACTGGCAACGGCAACCGCAACGGACATTCCCCACCCCCGAGGGACCTGACGCCGCTGATTTGTGGCAGACAGACGCTAGCACTAGCACCGCAAGGGCGCTTGCAGTGCTAGTGCCGCGCGCCTCGCCTCACCTCAGCTCGAGGGCAACGAGTGCCCTGTGCAACAGAACTACCCCGCGGCGAGGGCGGCTCGTACCACCTCGATGAGGGTCCCCGGGAGCACCGGCTTGGCCAGACACGCGAACAGGCAGTCGCCATGGCGAGCTTCGAGCTCCTCGATGCTTTCGCGGCCCATGCCCGAAACCACGATGATCGGGGGTGCGGTGTGGGGCACGGGCGTGTCGGCCGCATCAGCCCATTCTGCGGTCGATTGGTCCACGATGACCGCTCGAACGCGTTGTGCCGCTGCGATCTGCCGCGCCTCTGGAACGTTCGATGCCGTGGCCACCGACAGACCGGCTGAGCGCAGCACGTCGGCGGTGGATTCGGCGACGTCTGAGGCGTCGTCGATCACGAGCACATCCACGACTTCGGCCACGCCGGCACCTCCTCCCCCGAAAGCGCCCGAGGTTCGGAGTCTGGTGAAGCAGCGGGTTTCCCAACCAGGGTCTTTAGTCCCAAACCGCCGGTTCAGCTGTTCACGTCGACTCGCGCCCCTGCCCGGTTGACCGAGGCGATGGCGCAGGTCAGGAGGGGCTGAGGACCCGGACCTCCGAGCCGAACGGTGCCAAAGTGGCGGCCGCTGCGTCGAGGTGTGGTGAGGGGGTGATCGAAGTGAGCGAGGGGGAATGGGTGGCGGCGTTCCACGACACTGCGACTGCGGCCGTCCATGGGTGGAACGCCGCTGAGGCGATGTCCGGTGAGATCGAGTTTGGGGTTCGCCTGGCCACGATGTCGCGCTAGATCACGTGAGTG
>DMNK01000125.1:0-3061 GCA_003453695.1 Acidimicrobiaceae bacterium
AGCAAAGTCAGGTACAACCACTTCGGCGAGCATGCGGAGCGCTTCGTCGTACGACTCGAGGGCGGCAGCCAGGGCCACGCTCGAGCGAGCCAACAACCCGAGATGCAGCCGGGCGTGCTCGGCCCCAAGACGGCTTCGCCGCTCGGCGTCGTCCAGGCGAGCCCGCTCGATCGATGCCGCGCAACGGTCCGCGACCACTTGCAGGAGGCGCAGATTGGTCTGTTCGAATCGGTTCGGCTCGCTGGACGCCACCAGCACCACGCCGTTGACTTTGTCGTGGACAAGCAGAGGCGCCGCTACCAATGACGCCACCCGTTGGGAGATGGTGATCCGCGGGAGGGCGCTACCCACGACGTCGTTGACGATGATGCCTCGACCTCTGCGGACCACCTGTCCCAGGACCCCCTGTTCGGCGTCGACGTCCGAGGCTGCTCGGACCAGGCCGCTTGCGCCCTGCAGGGCCCGGACCCGAGCCTGCTGACCCTTGTCGCCGAGAAGGAGGACCGTGGCAACGTCGCCTGCCAAGGCCTTCCTTGTTCGGGCCAACACCTCGTCCAAAAGATCGTCTAGGGGAAGGAACGAGAGGGAGGGGTCAGTCACGGACTCGATGGCCCGAAGTGCCGACGAGGCGTCTTGCAGGCCCTGGCGGATACGCCGGTCGGCGACTCGCCGGTAGACGAGGATGATTCCGACGACTGCACCGCCGAGGCCCGTGAACAATCCGGCAACGAGTCGGGCTGAGGTCGGGCCCGAGACCTCGAGAAAGACGAAAGCAGAGAGGCCGGCCCAGCACGCGACCAGGACCAGCTCCCAGAAGATTGCCCCTCGCCCGATCTCCCTGCGCAGGAGCGCACCACCCTGCACGCGATCGCTCGCCGCAACTATCGGCAGGATCTCGTGCTCGATGGCGCCTAGGGGAGGGCGTCCTCCGTCACCGTCCGCGGCCGGTTCCACCGCCTAAGAGGTTACTGGCCGAACTGGCTTTCTTGGGTCGATGTGAGATGGAACCAGCTCTTCAACCCCGGGAAACCGTCCATGAAGGTGTGCACGTCCTCGCTGGCCCTGACCGTGACGAACGCGTTGGAACTTTCGGTCGAGAAGGTCACGGAGTCGAGGGTCACCCCGGGATCCTTGGCAATCGAGGCTCGAGCCGCGGCAGTGGCCGCTGATTGGCCGCCACTGGTCTGGACCACGGCCGAGGCGGCGCGGGCAGCGTTGAGGGTGTCGGTGTCGAGCCTCCCTCGGTCGAACACGGGCGGCAAGAGCCCTGCTGCCAGCACAGCGATGATGGTGAGCACGACAGCCAACCTGATGAAGAACCTCATCTGGGCACCCTCCGCCCCGCAGCGTTGTCGCCGTCAGGGTGCACCGTCGACGCTGCCCTGGCAACCCTGATTCGTTCGTCCCTGCAAGCGAATTCGGCGGCCTAGCTGGGCCGATGTTCAGCCGAGGTTTCCGCAGATTTCTCCTCTCAGCGTGGTGGTTGAGATCCATTTGACCGTCAGTTGACCTGAGGTTGATCGTTTTGCGTCACCCTCGGTGACTGGAGGAGTCCGTACGGACGTGAAGTGTGGAGCCGCCTCAACCCGGCTCCAAAAGAATCGCAACGGTTCAACAGATCAGGAGATGTGGTCGTTCCCCTGGGGAGGGGGCTGCCACAGCGTGACGGGTACCGGCCAGGGCCGGTAGAGAGGGGCAGTTCCGTGAGGAACCAGCACAGGACCCACTTGTCAGGTCTCATTCGATCGATTCGGGGGTCCCGTCGCATCGCCCAGGCCAAGGCGACCGTTGGGGATGATGCGCGCCGTCATTACGTTCGCGCCCGCGCCGCCAGGATCAGTGCCGCCGTGGCCATCATGGCGGCGGCCGGCTACAACCTGGTGGCCACGGCGGCGTCGGCGGCGGGCACCACGCTCGCGCCGGACAACTTCCTGTCGATCGACGGCAACATCCTGTGGACATCAGGTGACGGCGGCACGTGGGGCTGGTCCAACGGTCCAGGGCCCTTGGTCTCGGGGGTGAATGCCGGCAGCCATTGCACCTCGGCCCAGCAGGCGGCGGGCGCCGTTTACGCAGAAGGTGCCAACGGGCTCTTCAACTGTGGAGAACCGAATGCGACGTCGAGCACCGGTCTCCCCGTGCCCCCCGTGTACACGGGTCCCAGCAACATCCTGGCTGAGACGTTCGAGTCCTCTCCGATCAATACGACGACCGACAGCTGCGGGGCCAATACGGGGAGCTTCAGCTTCAACGGCGGCCAGCAGGGGAAGTGGGACAACGGTCTTTCCCAGCTCGGTTGGGGTGTGGGATCGGTGCCTTCCAAGGACGAACTGGCCAACGCATTTGCGGTGTCCCGCATGAACAGCCTGGGTCAGATCGAGATCTATTTCGGTGGCCAGCGCATCATCAACAACGGTGACAGCCACATCGACTTCCAGTTCCTCCAGTCCATGGCCGGGCTCACCGGCGTTGCCAACTGCAGCGGTGGCTTCTCGGGTCAGCGTGAGCAGGGCGACTTCATGTTCGAGATCAACTACGACAACGGCGGCGCCCTGGGCAACCCCGCCTTCTACGTCTGGACCTGCCCCGGTTCACAACCGACGGGAACGGCGTGCGACACCACGGGTTCGTGGACGACCGAGCCCTTCCCCGCCAACTCGGCTGTGGCCACCAACGCCGGTGGCGCCATCTCCTGCGGTGGCTGGGTCTGCGAAGGCGCCTTGGGCCCGTCCCAGGTGGACACGAACGAGTTCATGGAGGGCGCCGTCAACCTGTCCGGCCTCCCCTTCTCGATCGGGTGCGCCTCCAACTTCTTCGCCCAGACCCGGTCGTCAGGATCGTCCAGCACCTCACAGCTCGAGGCATTCACTCCGCCGACGACCTTCGCCACGTGCACGACTCCTGGGGTCAAGACGACTCCGGTCGACCCCACGACCGGCAATCCACTCACCACCATCGCGCCCAACCAACAGATCAGTGACTCGATGACGGTCACCGGTACCACCGGCCTGGGGACTCCGACCGGCACGGCCACGTTCTACGTCTGCTCCAACACGACCAC
>DMNK01000125.1:3300-4091 GCA_003453695.1 Acidimicrobiaceae bacterium
AACCCGGCAACGCTGACGGCGGTGCCGGCCAGCTCGCCACCGGCGTCCAGCGCCGTGAGCCCCGCCTACCCGCCTTCCGGCACATTGGCGGTCGGCAACTACTGCTTCGCGGGCGTCTACACCCCGACCTCGGGGAACTTCTACAACACGGCATCGGACACCTCCAGTGACGAATGCTTCACCGTCGCGAAGATCGACACGACCACCTCCACGCAGTGGCATTCGACAACCGGGAACCCACTGACCCTCGGCGACGGCGGGGGCGCCTACGACACGGCCACGGTGCACGGGAACTCCGTTGGCGGCGCGCCAACCGGCTCGGTCACCTTCTATTCCTGCTACAACGCCACGACTTCTCCGACCGACTGCGGGTCCAGCGGCGACCCGGGAACCCTGGTTCCACCCACCGCCAGCCCGGCGGCGGCCAACCCTGCGGGTCTTACCGCTAGCGGCAACAACGCCACGGCGACGAGCCCGGTCCTGCCCATCACGAAGGCGGGTAATTACTGCTTCTACGCCACCTACGGTGGAAGCGCCATCTACAACGGCTCCGCCGACACCGACACCTCGACCGAGTGCTTCACGGTTGCCCAGGCCCCGACCACGACCGTCACCCAGCAGTCGGTGACGTCGGGCACCGTCGTCCTGGGTGGCGGGGGTGCCTCCGACCTGGCAACGGTGACTGGGAACACCGCCGGCGGCGCACCCACGGGGACGGTGACCTTCTACTCCTGCTACAACGCCACGACCTCGCCAACCGGTTGCAACGCCAGCACCGGCACGTTGGTGCC
>DMNK01000062.1:0-10854 GCA_003453695.1 Acidimicrobiaceae bacterium
GGCCACCGGGTGGATGGCGTAGTACACCTCCACGCCCCGTTCGGACAGGGCGTCGGCCAGTTCGCGGGCGGTGTGCTGGGCCTGGGCCACGGCCAGCCCGTAGCCGGGCACGATGGCCACCTTGCGGGCGTAGGCGAGGAGCACGCCGATGTCCTCCGGTGTCCCGGTGCGCACGGAGCGGCCCTCGGCCCCTTCGGCGGTGCCGGCGGTGATGACCGACCCGAAGGCGCTGAACAGGATGTTGGGGAGCGAACGTCCCATGGCGTCGCTCATCATCCGGGTGAGCAGCGTGCCCGACGCCCCCACCAGCGTGCCCGCCACGATGAGCAGGTAGCTGTTCAGGGTGAAGCCCGACGCCGCCACGGCCAGGCCGGTGAAGGCGTTGAGCAGCGAGATGAGCACCGGGGTGTCGGCGCCGCCCACGGGCAGCACGAACACCACGCCCAGCACCAGCGACAGCCCCAGGACCACGGCGAGCAGGGGGGTGGAAGCGGTGGCCACGACGGCGGCCACCAGCCCCAGGATCACGATGCCGAGGGCGGCGTTGAGGGCCTGCTGGGCGGGATAGGTGATCGGGCGCCCGCTCATGAGTTCCTGGAGCTTGGCGAAGGCGATGCCGCTCCCGGCGAAGGAGACGGCCCCCACCACGACCCCGAAGAGCACTTCGCCGATCTTGTACAGGGCGATGCCGGCGTGGGGGAGGGCGATGAACTCGGTGATGGACACGAGGGCGGCCGCACCGCCGCCCACCCCGTTGAAGATGGCCACCATCTGGGGCATGGCCGTCATCTTCACCATGCGGGCCGCCGGCGCACCGATGACGATGCCGAGGACCATGGCCACGACGATGAGCGCCAGGTTGCGGGCGCTGGCGTGCACGTTCGAGAGCGAGAACGTCCAGGCGACGGCCAGGATCATGCCCGCTGCCCCGATGAGGTTGCCGCGCCGGGCGTGCTTGGGTGAGCTCAGCCCTTTCAGGGCGAGGATGAAGCCGATGATCGTGATCAGATAGACGAAGGAGGTCGCCGTGCCTTGGATCACGGCGTGCCTCCCGCCTGAGGGTCATCCGGCTCCCGGGTGGGCCGCGGCGACTGTCGGCTCTTGAACATCTCGAGCATGCGGTCGGTGACCACGAAGCCGCCCACCACGTTCAAAGTGGCGAGCACGACCGCCAGGAATCCCAGGATGAGCTGGGCGGCACCGTGCGCCTGACCCAGGACGATCATCGTCCCCACGAGGATGATGCCGTGGATGGCGTTGGAGCCCGACATGAGCGGGGTGTGGAGGATGCTCGGGACCTTGGAGATGACCTCGTAGCCGACGAAGGCGGCCAGCACGAAGACGGTGAGCAGGTCCACCAGCCCCGGACCGAACGACGCCAGGATCACGTGCCCTCCTTGAGCAGCTCGAGTGTGGGCAGATGCACGACCTCGCCGGCGCGCACCACGCACGTGCCTGCCACGACCTCGTCGTCGAAGTCCGGACGGAGCTCGCCGTCGACGACGATGAGCGACAGGAAATTGAAGACGTTGCGGGAGTACAGGAAGCTGGCGTGCGTGGGCATGGCGGACGGCGGGTTGCTCATCCCGTAGACGCGGACACCGCCGTGGTCGATCTCCTGGCCGGCTTGGGTCAGCTCGACGTTGCCTCCGCCGTCGGCAGCCAGGTCGACCACCACCGATCCCTCGCTCATGCCCTCGACCATGGCCGTCGTGACGAGGAGCGGGGCTTTGCGGCCGGGGACGGCTGCCGTGGTGATGACCACGTCGGCGGCGGCCACTTCGTTGCCGATGAGCTCGCGTTGGCGGGCCAAGAACTCCTCGGACTGCTCCCGGGCGTAGCCTCCGGAGCCTTCTTGGGTCTCGAGCTCGAGCTCGACGAACTGCGCACCGAGGGACTGCACCTCTTCTTTGGCGGCGGCCCGCACGTCGTAGGCCCGCACCATGGCACCGAGGCGCCGGGCGGTGGCGATGGCCTGCAAGCCGGCCACCCCGGCGCCGAGCACGAGCACCTTGCCGGGAGGGACGGTGCCGGCTGCCGTCATGAACATGGGGAAGAACTTGGGCAGCCGCTCCGCCGCCGCCAGCGCGGCCAGGTACCCCGACACCGTGGCCTGCGACGACAGGGCGTCCATGGACTGTGCCCTGCTGATGCGGGGCAGCAGATCGAGGCTGAAGGCGGTGGCCTTGCCCGCCACGAGCGCCTCGACCACATCCAGCTGTCCCAGCGGCTGCAGGAAGCTCACCAGACTGGCGCCCGGCTCCTGGCGCTGTACCTCGTCGGGGGTGGGGGCGTTGACGCGTGCCACCAGCTCGGCGCCGGTCAGCACCGAGGCGCCGTCGACGATCCTGGCCCCCTTGTCCTCGAAGGCCGAGTCGGGGAAGAAGGCGCGGTCACCGGCGCCGGCTTGCACGACGACCTCGACCCCGGCAGCGGCCAGACGGCCGGCGACCTCGGGGACGACGGCGACTCGCTGCTCGCCGGCCCGCGTCTCGGTGGGAACGGCGAGCCTCACGGGGCGCTATAAGAGCACGACTGGCGTCTGGTACTCCACTTTGCGGGGCCGTCGCGTCACGTGCCGGATCACCGGCACTGGGATTTCAGGCGCCCCGTGCCGCCAGTCGCCGGTGCTGCACGTCCTGTTCGGGTGTCAGCGTGAACACCGTGGGCGGGTCGGCCTGCGCCAGTGCACGGGCGTCGTCGGCGGGCAGCGCCGGGGCGAAGTAGAACCCCTGGGCCACGTCGGCCCCGAGGTCCTGCAACATCGTCACCTGCACGACCGTCTCCACGCCTTCCGCCACCGTGCTCATGGCGAGCGCATGGGTGACGTGGACGATGGCTTCGACGATGGCCCGGTTCATGCCTTCATCCAGGTCGAGACCGGCGATGAACGACCGGTCGATCTTGGCGATCTCGATCGAGCGGCGGCGCAGGTTCTCGAGGGTGTCCCAGCTCGTCCCGACGTCGTCGACGGCCAGGTGCACGCCCAGCGCCACGAGGTGGCACAGGTCCTTGTTGGCCTCGTCGTCAGCCACGGCCGACTCGGTGACCTCGACGGTCAGCCGGTCGGGATCGAGCCCGCTGCGAGCCAGCGCCTCAGCCGCCGCCGCCGACGCCCCGAGCCCGCGCAGTTGCACGAGGGAGCAGTTCACCGCGATCTGCAGACCCCACGGCCACGTCGTGGCCTGGCGACAGGCCTCGCTGAGGACCCAGGCGTTGAGCTCGAAGATGGTTCCGTTCGCCTCTGCCCACGGGATGAGCACCCCCGGCGCGATGAGGCCGAGGGTGGGGTGCACCCACCGCAACAGCGCCTCGAAGCCGAGGAGCCGGCCGGTGCACAGGTCGACTGCGGGCTGGAACTCGAGGACCGGGTCACCCTCGAGGTCGATGCGCGGCTTGGCGGGCGCGTCGGAAGGCGGGCTGGTCACGGTGGCGTTATCGACCCTGCGCGAACCCCACTTGACGACGCGGCGGGCCGCCGTCCACCAGGGCGGCAAATTTGGGCCGGCGTTTTCGGGTCGCCGCCGGCGGGGGCCGGTGACGCGCCGTCAGCCCTCCAGGGCGCCGCGGTAGGCGGGGCGCTCGCCCCCGCCATGGGCCTCCACGGCGGCGCCGCTCACATAGGCGGCCAGAGGAGAACAGAGAAAGAGACACACGCGCGCCACGTCCTCCGGGGTGCCCATGCGGCCCATGGGCACCGTCCCGGCCACCACGGCGATCCCCTCGCTTCCCCCGTAGTGGTCGAAGGACGCTTCGGTCGCCACCAAGCCGGCCACCACGCAGTTCACCCGGACCGCCGGTGCCCACTCGACGGCCAAGGTGCGGGTGAGGTTGACCAAGCCCGCCTTGGCGGCCCCGTAGGCAGCGGTGCCCGGCGACGGGCGCAGGGCCGAGACGCTGGCGATGTTGACGATGCTCCCGCCTTCGTCTTGTCCTTGCATCACGGCATTGGCGGCCTGGGCGCAGAAGAACGGTGCCAACAGGTTGAGGGCGACCACCGACGTCACGAAGTTGGCCGAGGCGTCGGCGGCGGGAACCTCCGGCGAGCCGCCGGCGTTGTTGACGAGCACGTCCAGCCGCCCGTGACGCTCGGTCGCCGCCGCCACCACGGCGTGGGCCTCGTCGGCGCGTCGCACGTCGGCAGCGACGAAGGTGGCGGCGCGCCCCGAGGACGCCGGCAACTCGTCGGGCGCGTGTCGGGCGCACACCACCACGTCGGCGCCCGCCGCCAAGAAGGCGTGGGCGATGCCCCGGCCCACGCCCCGGGTCCCGCCCGTCACCACCACCACCCGACCGGTGAAGTCCATCGGGTCCCGGCCCGCTTTTCCCACGGCCACCTCCTCGATTCGGCTGGTCAAACTACCGACCTCCGGTGCCCTGGCCTATCCTCGGGCCGACAGAGGGCCGAAGTTCGAGGACCCGATCACTGGAGTCGTCCGGGCCGTCATGGGGATCAAGCGAGCGACACGGGCACCGGGCACCGCCGAGGTGGTGATCGACGTCCCGCCCGTGAACGCCCTGGACGTGGCCGGCTGGTTCGCCCTGGCCGATGCCGTCACCGCATCGGGGCGCGACCCCGACGTCCGCGTGCTCGTGCTGCGCGCCGAAGGTCGCGGCTTCTGCGCCGGCGTCGACATCAAAGAGATTCAGGCCGAGGGGGACGAGGCGCTCGTCGGCGTGAACCGGGGCTGCGCGGCGGCCTTCTCGGCCGTGTACGACTGCGAGGTGCCGGTGATCGCCGCCGTGCACGGCTTCTGCCTGGGTGGAGGCATCGGACTGGTGGGGAACGCCGACATCGTCGTCGCCTCCGAGGACGCCACCTTCGGACTGCCCGAGGTCGACCGGGGCGCGCTGGGGGCGGCCACCCATCTGGCCCGCCTCGTCCCCCAGCACAAGGTGCGGCAGATGGTCTACAGCGCCCTTCCGGCCACCGCCGCCGAGCTGTCCGCCTACGGATCGTTGGCGGCGGTGGTGCCGGGGGAGCGGCTGGTCGACGCCGCCTACGAGCTGGCCGCCCAGATCGCCTCCAAGAGCCCGACCATCATCCGCCGTGCCAAGGAGTCGCTCAACGGCATCGACCCCGTGGACGTCAAGCGCAGCTACCGCTTCGAGCAGGGCTTCACCTACGAGCTGCACGTGCGGGGCGTCGCCGACGAGCAACGCCAGGCCTTCGTGGACAAGCGCCAGGCCGACACGTCCCGATGACGGACAAGCGGTCATCGCTCGTCGACATGGTGGCCGAGCTCCGACCCGGGATGACCATCGGACTGGGCGGCTGGGGATCGCGGCGCAAGCCCATGGCGGCGGTGCGGGCCATCGTGGGTGCCGGGATCGGAGACCTCACCGTGGTGTCCTACGGCGGTCCCGACGTGGGCCAGCTGTGCGCGGCGGGGCTCGTGCGCAAGGTGGTGTTCGGCTTCGTGACCCTCGACTCCATCGCCCTCGACCCGCACTTCCGCGCCGCCCGCCAGCAGGGACGCATCGAGGCCATGGAGGTGGACGAGGGCATGTTCTACCTGGGCCTTCTCGCCGCCTGTCAGCGCCTGCCCTTCCTCCCCACCCGGGCCGGGCTCGGCTCGGACGTCATGGCCGTCAACCCGCATCTGCGGACCGTGCGATCGCCGTACGACGACGGTGAGGAGCTGGTGGCCATGCCGGCCCTCCAGCTCGACGCCGCCTTTGTGCACGTGAACCGGGCCGACCGTCACGGAAACGGCCAGGTGCTCGGCCCCGACCCGTATTTCGACGACCTCTTTCTCGGTGCCGCCCGGCGGCGCTTCGTCACCGCCGAGGCCGTGGTCGAGCCGGGGGCCCTGCTCGACGAGGGGCCGGTGCAGTCGGTGGTGGTCACCCGGCTCATCACCGATGCCGTCGCCGAGGTGCCATTGGGTGCGCACTTCACCTCGTGCCCGCCCGACTACCAGAGGGACGAAGCGCTCCAACGCCGCTACGTGGAGGCCGCTGCCGACCCCGGCACCTGGGCCGAGTTCGCCGGCCGCTTCGTGGCCGTCGACCAGTCCGACTACCGGCGGGCGCTGGCGGAGGTGTCCGCGTCGAGCTCGACTGCTCCATGACCGACGTCACGCGCGCCGAGGTGTGCGTCGCCGCCTGTGCCGACGCCTGGAGGGGGGACGGCGAGACGCTGGCCAGTCCCTTCGGCACCATCCCCTCCCTGGGGGCCCGCCTGGCCCGCCTGACCTTCGAGCCCGACCTCGTGCTCACCGACGGCGAGGCGGCGCTCATGGCCAACACGCCGCCCCTCTCCGACACCGAGGACATCGTCCGCGAAGCGTGGCTGCCCTACCGGCGCGTGTTCGACGTGGTGTGGGCGGGACGGCGGCACGTCATGATGATGGCGAGCCAGCTCGACCGCTTCGGCAACCAGAACCTGAGCTGCATCGGCGACTGGCACCGGCCCAAGGCGCAGCTCATCGGGGTGCGCGGGGCTCCCGGCAACTCGGTGAACCACACCACCAGCTACTGGATCCCCTCCCACACCCCGAGGGCGGTGGTCGACCGCGTCGACATGGTGTGCGGCGTCGGCTACGACCGCGCCCGTGCCGTGCCCGGGGCGGCCCGCTTCCACGAGATCCGGGTGGTGGTCTCCAACCTGGCTGTCTTGGACTTCGCCACCCCCGACCACTCCTTGCGCCTTCGTTCGGTGCACCCCGGCGTCTCCGTCGACGAGGTGCTGGCCTCGAGCGGCTGCCCGGTGGTGGTCCCCGACCCGGTGCCCGAGAGTCGTCTTCCCACCCCCCAGGAGCTGGCGCTGCTGCGCCAGGTGCTGGACCCGGCCGGGCTGCGGGAGAAGGAGCTGCCGGGGTGACGGAGGGCTCGCCGGGCCCGCCGGGCCCGCCGGCCGGCGCCCTTCCCGAGCCCCACCCCGCCCTGCGCACCCGGCTGTGCGCGCTGACCGGCGTGCGCTTCCCGGTCGTGCAGACCGGCATGGGTTGGGTGGCGGGCCCGCGGCTCGTCGCCGCCACCGCCTCGGCCGGGGGACTGGGGATCCTGGCGTCGGCCACCATGACGCTCGAGGAGTTGTCGGCGGCCATCGACGACGTGAAGGCCCGGACCGACGCGCCGTTCGGGGTCAACCTGCGCACCGATGCCGCGGACGCCGAGCGGCGGGTGCAGCTGCTCATCGAGCGGGGGGTCAAGGTGGCGAGCTTCGCCCAGGCCCCGCGGCCGGAGATGGTGGCCAGGCTGCGCGAGGCGGGCGTGGTGGTGATGCCCACCGTCGGCGCCCGGCGCCACGCCGAGAAGGTGGCGCAGTGGGGGGCCGAGGCCGTCATCGCCCAGGGCGCCGAGGGCGGGGGACACACCGGCGTCGTGCCCACGTCGCTGCTGCTCCCCGAGGTGGTGGACGCCGTGGGCAGCAGGGTGGCGGTGATCGGGGCGGGGGGCTTCTTCGACGGCAGGGGACTCGTGGCCGCCCTCGCCTACGGAGCCGACGGCATCGCCATGGGCACTCGCTTCCTCCTGACCCGGGAGAGCACCGTGCCCGACGCCGTCAAGGCGCAGTACCTGGCCACGCCGGTCACCGGCACCGTGGTCACCACCAGCGTGGACGGCGCCCCCCAGCGGGTCATCCGCACGCCCGTGGTCGAGCGGCTGGAGGGGGCGGGCCGCATCACCACGCTGCCCCGCGCCGTGCGCAACGCCGTGGCCTTCAGGCGGCGCACCAAGACGTCGATGGCCTCGCTCGTGCGCGAGGGCCTGGCCATGAAAGAAGGCAACGAGCTCACCTGGGCGCAGGTGGTCATGGCCGCCAACGCGCCGATGATGACGCGCGCTGCGCTGGTCGAGGGGCGAACCGACGTCGGCATCCTCCCCACCGGGCAGGTGGTGGGCAGCATCGACGAGCTCCCCACGGTGGCGGAGCTCCTCGGGAGGGTGATCACCCAAGCCAACGAGGTGCTCGACCTGCTGGCGCCGGGCGCCGCCACGAGGTCGTGACGGCGACGAGCGCGGCGGGCGGCCCGGCGCGCACGGTGCGGACCACCGGCGGCGTGGATCTCGAGATCGGCACGTTGCGGCCCGAGGAGCGTGACGCGCTGTACCGATTGTTCGCCGAGATCGTCGAACGCGGTGAGGGCTTCCCACAGCGCCCGCCCCTCGCCGAGGCGGACTTCGAGCTGTACTGGGGGAGCGGGGCCCAGTTCGTGGTGGTCGCCCGCCACCGGGGAACGGTCGTGGGCGCCTACCACGTGAAGCCCAACTTCCCCGGGCGCGCCGGCCACATCGCCAACGCCGGCTACGTGGTCGACGGCGCCTTGCGGGGCAAGGGGGTGGGCCGGGCGCTCGTCGAGGACTCGATGGTCCAGGCCCGCCGGGCCGGCTTCGATGCCATGCAGTTCAACCTGGTGTTCGCCTCCAACCCGGCGCGGACGCTGTACGAGGAGCTCGGCTTTCAGGTGGTGGGCCGGGTGCCCGCCGCCGTGGAAGGCGAGGACGCCCTCGTGTACTGGCGGGCTCTCGGCCCCTAGCCCCTAGGGCAGGCCGCTCGGCGAGGCGGTCTCCGCCGGTGTGGTGCACCGGACGCCTTCCTGGGCACCGCAGGCGGGTCCGGTGGCGGGCAGATCGGGGACCACGCTCTGCATGGGCAACAAGATCGACGACGGGTGGGCGGCGTCGGAGAGGATGGTGTTGACACCGACGGGGCGGGCGCTCGCCACCCAGGAGTAGAGCTGGTCGAGGAACGGCGGAGCGGAGATGCTCACCATGAGGCGATGCCCGGGGCGGAACACCCAGCCCAGGGGGTACACCTCGATGTTCACCTCGTAGCTCTGCACCGGGAGCAGCAACTGGGTCGTCGTGAACGGGTGGTCGGGCCAGATCATCTGAGCGCCCGGCGTGGCGCATGCCTCCGGCGCCCCGCTGTTCGATACGCATTGTGAGCCGGCAGAGTCGACCGCCCGGAACGACGCCCGCAGCAGTCCGTATTGGAGGAATTGCTCAGCGCCCGTGGGGCCCACGTCGACCAGCTGCACGAAGTAGTCGCTGTCGGGGGCGCTCGAGGTGGCGTAGAGGTCTGCTTCGATGGGCCCGTCCAGCGTGACGTCCTTGCTGAACGGGGCCGTGTCGTAGGTGAGCTCCTCAGGTCCTGGTGAGCTCAGCGCCGGTCCGAGACCCTTCTCGTAGAGCTGGATGTCGGCGGGATCGATGCCCGTCTCGGTGGGGCCCGGGTAGTCGTCGGGCCCGACCGTGCTCGACACATAGGAGCGTGACCCTCTGGCGCCGGGCGTGGATCCGGTGAGCGTGCCGTCGGCGTTGAGGAAGTACCGGGTCCACGTCGTGCCCGGAAGCGGGAAGGCCGTCGAGCACACCGGTGGGTTCACCTTCTCGCCGGAGGGGTCGCCGGTGGCCTCGAAGTTCCCGGTGCTCTCGAAGTACGACAGCACCGCCTCACCCGGACAGGGGTTGGCGGTGGTGGTGGAGGCCGTGGTGGCCCCGGTGTCGACCCAGTGGGCAGGATTGACATCGGGTTGGCCCAGGGCGTTGCACGCCCGGGTCACGCCCTTCTCGTAGCAGTCGAGCCAGTTCTGCTCGTCAGGGTGGTACACGGGCCCGGCGCTGTCGTGACGGCCGTTGGTGAACACCATCCGGTACGGCAAGGGGCGCGAGCCCCGCGCGACCAGGCCCTGGTCCATCGCCTCGACGTCCTGAAAGAGCCGAGCACCGCCCCGTGGACCGGTTTGCTCGTCCTGGTACTGCTGGTCCGTGTGGATCGGCGCTTGGCTGTAGGGCAGCCACGACAGGTAGGTGTCGAGCGAGTGGGCCTCCCACCACGGTCCTTCGGTGGAGTCGAGCGAGCCGTTCACGATGGGGTTGTCGGCGACGGGGGTGAGGTCGGGGGTGAGCGGTGTCAGCGACAACTCGTGTTGTGCGTAGGCCTCCAGACACGAAGGATCCCCGGCCGCCGCCGAGGACTCGATGCGTTGCAGGTTCCCGCTCAGCTCCGACTCCGGCCGGAGCACTCCGTCCCATCCCAGGGGGAAACCGAGGTCGGGTATGCCTCCCATGTAGGTGATGCCGCTGTAGGTGTCGTCGATGAGCCCCGAGACGGCCACCGCCTTCAGGTGGTTGACCCCGCCGTAGGGGTGGTAACCGGGCCGGGCCAGGTCGTAGCCGATGCGCTCGGCGGTCATGAACCCCGTGAGTCCGGGATAGGAGTGCCCGATGATCCCGACGTTCCCGTTCGACCACGGCTGGGCCGGGATCCACTGCTCGACGATCTGGGCCCCGTCGTCGCTGTCGGCCCAGGAGAAGAGGTCGAATTGCCCGGTCGAGCAGCCCGTGCCACGCACCGAGGCGTGGATCATGACGTACCGGTTGGCCCACTCCGAGGGGTCGAGCGCCCCGCCTCCGCCGTCGTAGCCGTCCATCTCGAACAGCGCCGGCCATCTGCTCCCGGTGGTGTATCCAGCCGGGTAGCTCACCACCACGGCGATCTTGGTGCCGTCGCTCATGGAGGCGTAGGCGTAGGCGGGTGCCGGTGCCGCCGACGACGTCGATGCCGCCGACGACGACGATGCCGATGTCGCTCCCGGTGCGACTGCCCGTGCTGCTCCGTGTGCCGCCGCCGCTGACGCTGCCGCTGCCGGCGCCGGCGCAGATGGGTCACTGAGGGCGTGATTGGCGGCGATCGCCGTTCCCACTGCGCCCAGCACGGCCAGCGTCGACACCGCCGCCGGCACGGCGCGCCGGAGCATCGAAGCGAAGGGGTACGTGCCGCCCACGTCGTCCTCCTGAGAACAAGGTTTCCGCCGACCTCGCCCCCCGAGGTGGGATCCTATACAGCCCCGTCGAGGGTCTCCCTCAGCCCAGACGTTCGATGATGGTGGCGTTGGCCTG
>DMNK01000062.1:11072-15516 GCA_003453695.1 Acidimicrobiaceae bacterium
ACATGGTCTGCAGGCCGTAGCGTCCGCCCCTGCGTTCGAGCTCGTTCAGGAGGGTGGCCATGATGCGGGCTCCCGAGCACCCGGTGGGATGCCCGATGGCGATGGCGCCGCCGTTGGGATTCACCTTGTCCATGTCCGGGTGCAGCTCGCGCTCCCAGGCCAGCACCACCGAGGCGAACGCCTCGTTGATCTCGATCACGTCGAAGTCGTCGATGGTCATCTTGGCCTTCTCGAGGATGCGTCTCGTGGCCGGGATGGGGGCGGTGAGCATGATCTCGGGATCGTTGGCGGCCACGGTCATGGTGCAGAACCGGGCCCGGGGCCGCAGCCCGAGGGCACTGGCCCGTTCCTCGCTCATCACCAGCACCGCCGCGGCGCCGTCGGAGATCTGCGACGAGGTCCCGGCCGTGACCTGGCCGTCCTCGACGAAGGCGGGCGTGAGGCCGGACAGCTTGTCGAGGCTGGTGTCACGGCGCACCCCCTCGTCGAACCCGAGCACGTCGCCGGTCTCCTCCTCGTCCCCGGCGACCTTGGCGGGCAGCGGGACGATCTCCGCTTCGAAGCGGCCCTCGTCCTGGGCGCGTCCGGCCCGCTCGTGGGACCGGAGGGCGAAGGCGTCCATCTCGGGTCGGGTGATCCCCCAGCGCCGGGCGATCTCCTCGGCGCACTCGCCCTGGTGCACCAGGGCGAAGCGGCGGAGGTAGGCGGGCCCGTAGGCCTCGCCGGGGCCCGGGTCGGTGGTCGAGCCGATGGGCACGCGCGTCATCGACTCGATGCCGGCGCCGATGACGACGTCCATGGCGCCTGACATGACGGCCTGGGCGGCGAAGTGGATGGCCTGCTGGGCCGAGCCGCACTGTCGGTCCACCGTCGTGCCCGGCACCGACTCGGGGAAGCCGGCGGCCAGCGCCGCGTTGCGGGCGACGTTCATGGCCTGCTCGCCCACCGTCATGGTGCACCCCATGACCACGTCCTCGACCAAGGCCGGGTCCAGGTCGTTGCGAGCCATGAGCGCCTTCAACGGCTCGGCGGCGAGGTCGACCGGGTGCCACCCCGAAAGCCGTCCACCGCGCCGTCCCACCGGGGTGCGCACGGCGTCGACGATCACGGCCTGCGGCATGTCCCATTGTCGCCGCTCGGCGATGGGAGCCGCCAGCCGCGCGCCGCCGTCCGTGATTGCCGGTGCCAACCGGGTGTGCCAGATTCGAGCCCCCATGGACCTCGGTTTCGGAGCCCCGCAGGAGGAATTCCGGCTCGAGGCGCGCCGGTGGCTCGAGGCGCACGTGCCCAGCGGCGCCGCCCGCCTTCCTTCACTGGACACGGCCGAGGGCTTCGAAGCCCACCGCCGGTGGGAGCGCGCCATGTTCGAGGACCGCTGGTCGGTGGTGGCGTGGCCCGAGCGCCACGGCGGGCGCGGGGCCGGGCTGCTCGAATGGATCGTGTTCGAAGAGGAGTACTACCGGGCCCAGGCGCCCACCCGGGTGGGACAGAACGGGATCTTCCTCCTCGCTCCCACGCTGTTCGAGTTCGGCACCGACGAGCAGAAGGACCGGTACCTGGCACCCATGGCCTCCGGAGACGAGGTCTGGTGCCAGGGCTGGTCGGAGCCCGATGCCGGCAGCGACCTCGCCGCCATCCGCAGCCGGGCCGAACGCCGCGGCGGCGACTGGGTGCTGCGCGGGCAGAAGACGTGGTGTTCGCGCGGCGCTTTCGCCGACTGGCTCTTCGGCCTGTTCCGCACCGACCGCGCTGCGGAGCGCCACCGCGGTCTCACGTATTTCCTCGTTCCCATGGACGCGCCGGGGGTGACCGTGCGGCCCATCGCCCAACTCGACGGGGAGACGGGCTTCGCCGAGGTCTTCTTCGACGACGTGGTCGTCCCCGATACCCAGGTGCTGGGCCAGGTCGACCACGGGTGGGAGGTGGCCATGGCCACGGCCGGGTCGGAACGCGGGCTGTCGCTGCGCAGCCCGGCCCGCTACAGCGAAGCCGCCGCTCGCCTGGTGGAGCTGTACGGCCGCGCCCGAGAGCGTCATCCGGTGCGGGCCTCCCGGCTGGCCGACGACGTGGCCCGCGCCCTCGTGGACGCCGAGGCATACCGGCTGCACACCTACTGGACGGTCACCCGGGTGCTCTCCGGCGGGACGGTGGGCGCCGAGGCGTCGATGAACAAGGTCTTCTGGTCGGAGACCGACCTGGCCATCCATCGCACCGCCCTGGAACTGCTCGGCCCCGAGGCCGGGCTGCTCGACGACGAGGGGCGGCCGCCAGAGTGGCTGGACGGATTCCTCTTCGCCCTGGCCGGCCCGATCTATGCCGGGACCAACGAGATCCAGCGCAACGTGGTGGCCGAGCGGGTGCTGGGCCTGCCACGCTCGTGAAGCCCGAGCAGAGCTCCTGATGGACTTCGCCTTCAACGAGCAACAGCTCGAGTTTCGCCACCAGTTGCGCGCCTTGACGGAGAAGCAGTGCACCCCGGCGGATGTGCGCCTGGCCTGGCAGTCGGAGCTCGGATGGTCGCCGGCGCGCTGGAAGGCGTTGGGAGACCTCGGGGTGACGGGCATGACCGTCCCCGTCGACCACGGAGGCCTGGGGCTGGGCATGGTCGATCTGGCCCTGCTGCTCGAGGAGGCCGGGCGCGCCGCGCTTCCCGAGCCGCTGGCCGAGACGGCGGCGGTCGCCGTGCCCCTGTTGGCGAGGGTGCCTGTCAGGGCCGCGTCACTGGCGGAGAGGTGGATGGCAGCGGCGGCCGCCGGCGAGGCGACGTTGTCCGTGGCCGATCCGGGGCTCCCCACGATGGTCACCGCCGGCGCCCAGCTGGCCGTCGTCTTCCACGGCGTGGCGATTCACGCCGTCGAGGCTCCGAAGGCGGTCTCGATCCGACGCAGCGTCGACGGCGCTCGCACGCTGTGGGACGTCGGGCCCGAGGAGCCGCCGGCATCGACAGCGGTGGTGCGGGGCGAGCCCGCCGCCGAGCTGTGGCACGCCGCCTGCGACAACGGGGCATGGGCAGCGTCGGCGGTGCTCTTGGGTGTGGCCGACCGGCTCATCGACATGACCTCCGCCTACGCCAAACAGCGCGTCCAGTTCGGCAAGGCGATCGGCTCCTTCCAGGCCGTGAAGCACCATCTGGCCGACGCGCTCATCCGCCTCGAATTCGCCCGTCCCCTCGTCTACCGAGCCGCCTGGTCGTTGGACGAGAGCGATCCCGAGGCGAGTCGCCACGTCTCCATGGCCAAGTCCGCCGCCTCCGACGCCGCCGACTTGGCGGCGAGGGTGGGCCTCCAGGTGCACGGAGCCATCGGCTACACGTGGGAGCACGACCTGCACCTGTGGATGAAGAAGGCGTGGGCGCTGGGCGGAGCGTGGGGCGACGCCGGCTGGCACCGGGCCCGGCTGCTCGGACTGGTCGACTGGTAGGAGTGTTCGGTCAGAGTTCGAGGGGCTCGCCGTCGACGACGAGGACCTCCTCCGCCCCCCGGCCCAGGTACCACGGCACCTCGTCGTACGACTCGTCCCCCGGCGAGCGGATCTCGACCACCGGCACGGGAGCACCGTCGACGCCGCCCAGCAGCTCGTTCTCTATCGATTGATGCCGCTCGGAGGTAGGCGGGACCACGTGCAGCACGCCCTTCCACATCTCGTCGCGCCTGTCGAGGCCGAGACGGTGCCGTTCGGCGATAGTGCGTTGGTCCATGTCCAGGACCACAGCTCGCAACAGAGACCAGCCTACGACCGAGGTGAGACGATTCGGGGCGGCGTCGTCCCCAGCCAAATGGGTCTTCTGGCGGTTGGCGCGGACCTGACGGTCCGTCAGGTTCCTTGGCTATGCTGCGGCCATGGCCGAGATCCCCCGCATCGTGTCCGTGGACGACCACGTCGTGGAACCGGCCACGGTGTGGAGCGACCGGCTCCCCGCCAGGTACGCCGAGGTGGGGCCGCGCATCGTGCGGGCCCCCATGGGCGAGATCACCTTCGTCGGAGGGAAGCTCACCGTCACCCCGGGCAGCGAGGGGTCGCCTACCGACTGGTGGTACTACGAGGAGCTGCGCCGTCCCCTGCTCCGCCTCGACGCCGCCGCCGGCGTACCCCGCGACGAGGTGACGATGAAGGGCGTCACCTACGAGGACATGCGGCCGGGCGCCTACCAGGTGAAGCCGCGCCTCGAGGACATGGACGTGAACCACCTCGAGGCCTCGCTGTGCTTCCCCACCTTCCCGCGCTTCTGCGGGCAGACCTTCCTCGAGGCCAAGGACAAGGAGCTCGCCCTGCTGTGCGTCCAGGCCTACAACGACTGGATGCTGGAGGAATGGTGCGCCGATTCGGGCGGCCGTCTGGTGCCGTTGTGCCTCATCCCTCTGTGGGACGCCGAGCTGGCCGCCGCTGAGATCCGCCGCAACGCCGACCGGGGGGTGCGCGCCGTGTGCTTCAGCGAGATCCCGCC
>DMNK01000062.1:15761-18186 GCA_003453695.1 Acidimicrobiaceae bacterium
GTGGTCAACATGCACATCGGGTCGTCGTCCAAGATGCCTTCCACCTCTGCCGACGCCCCGCCGGCGGTGGGTTCGACCCTCACCCACACGAACGCCACCTTCTCGGTGGTGGACTTCCTCTTCTCCGGGGTGCTGGTGCGCTTCCCCACCCTCAAGCTCGCCTACTCCGAAGGCCAGATCGGCTGGATCCCCTACATCCTCGAGCGGGCCGACACGGTGTGGGAGGAGAACCGGGGCTGGGGCGGTGTGGCCGACAAGGTCCCCGAGCCCCCGTCCACCTACTTCCGCCGCCAGATCACCGGCTGTTTCTTCGACGACGCCCACGGTTTGCGTTCCGTCGAGGAGATCGGCGTGGACAACATCACCTACGAGTCGGACTACCCCCATTCGGACTCCACGTGGCCGCACACCAAGGAAGTGGCCGAACGGCAGATGGCGGGGCTCGACGACGTGGCTCGCTACAAGATCGTCCGGGGAAACGCCATCGCCCTGTACGGCCTCGACCACCTCGCCCCCTAGCCGGGACAGGTCGCCGTGGACCTGCGCTACAGCGAGGCCGAAGAGGCCTTTCGCGCCGAGCTTCGGAAATGGCTCTCCCAGGTGGTGCCCACCCTGGGGCCTCGCCCGGCCCTGACCGACTGGCCGGCGCGCCGGGCCTACGACACCACTTGGCAGCGCATGCTGTACGACGCCGGTTACGCCGGCATCGACTGGCCGCCGGAAGGCGGCGGCCGGGGTGCCAGCCCCGTCGAGCAGCTCGTCTTCCTGGAGGAGTGCGAACGTGCCCATGCCCCCTACGTGGGGGTGAACTTCGTGGGCCTGCTCCACGCCGGGCCCACCATCGCCGTCGAAGGCACGCCCGAACAGCGCGCCCGCTTCCTCCACCCCATTCTCCGGGGCGAGGCGGTCTGGTGCCAGGGCTTCTCGGAGCCCGACGCCGGCAGCGACCTGGCGGCGCTGCGCACCCGGGCGGTGCGACAGGGCGACGAGTACGTCGTGACCGGTTCCAAGATCTGGACGTCGCACGCCGAGGTGGCCGACTTCTGTGAGCTGCTGGTGCGCACCTCCGACGAGGGGAGCAAGCACAGAGGAATCACGTGGCTGGCCATGGAGATGGACCGCCCCGGCATCGAGATCCGCCCGCTGCGCACCATCGCCGGCTCGAGCGAGTTCGCCGAACTGTTCCTGGACGAGGTGCGCGTGCCGGTGGCCAACCGGGTGGGGGAGGAGAACGACGGCTGGCGGGTGTCGATGGTCACGCTCAGCTTCGAGCGCGGCACCGCCTTCGTGGGCGAGCTGCTCCAGTCCATGGAGCACCTGCGTGACATGCGGCAGCTGGCCCGTCGTCTTGGTCGCTGGAGTGACCCCGAGATCCGCCACCGGGTCGGCCAGCTCGGCGCCGAGCTCGACGCCTTGTGGGCACTCACCCGCCGCAACGTGTCGCAGGCGGCGCGCACCGGAGTGCCGGGGCTGGGAGGGAGCGTGTTCAAGCTCGCCTTCTCCGAGCTGCGCCAGCGTCAGGCCCAGCTGGGACTGGACCTGCTGCAATCCGCCGGCCTCAGCTGGGACCAATTGCAGGCCACCGACGGCAGCGGCCCGCTCGGGAACGTGCGCCTCCTCGAGCAGTGGGTGGGAGGGTTCTCCCGCACCATCGCGGCGGGCACCTCGCAGATCCAGCGCAACATCGTGGCCGAGCGCATCCTGGCCCTGCCCAAGGGCTGATCGGGGGCAGCGTGGACTTCGAGCTGTCCGAGGACGAGCGTTCCCTGGCCGACGGCATGCGCCGCCTGTGTGCCGGCCGCTTCCCGATGGAACGGGTGCGCCGCGGCGAAGGGCGCCGGGTCCTCGATCTCGACGACTGGGGGGAGCTGGCCGCTGCCGGTGTCTTCTCCCTCGGTCTCCCCGAGGAGGACGGCGGCGCCGGTCTCGGCACGCCGGCCGCGGCTGTGGTGTTCGAGGAGCTGGGCCGGGCGCTCGTCCCGGGGCCGCTCGCCGCCACCCATGTCGCCGCCGGGCTGGTGAAAGGAGCGGCGACGGGAGAGGTCCCGGTGGGACTGCTCCGTGCGCCTTCGTCCTCGACGGACAGCGAGGCCCTCCCGCTGCTCGTGGAGGACCTCGGCTCGCTGGGCGCGCTGCTCGTGGTCGGTGACGAGGCGCTGTCTTCGGTGGCGCCCGACGACGCCGACAACCGCGCGCTGGAGCGGGGCCTCGACCCGCTCACCCCCATGTGGGAGCTGGCGGCCGTGCCCGAGGGGACCGTCGTCGGTGACGGCGCTGTGGCGACGGCGTTGTGGCGCCACTACCTCGTCCTCACCGGCGCCCTGCTCGTGGGGATGGCGGCCGCCACCACCGAGATGGCCGTCGAGTACGCCAAGCACCGCCGCCAATTCGACCGTCCCATCGGATCCTTCCAGGCGGTGAAGCA
>DMNK01000062.1:18412-18544 GCA_003453695.1 Acidimicrobiaceae bacterium
ACACGCCGCCGCCGTCACCCTGGACGAGCCGGAGGTGGGTGACGCAGGTCGCGCCACGGCGGGCGCCGCCTTGCTCGCCGCCCAGGCCGCCGACTTGAACGCCCGCACCTGCATCCAGGTGCACGGCGGCAT
>DMNK01000062.1:18843-19018 GCA_003453695.1 Acidimicrobiaceae bacterium
TGCCGGCCGTGGCGCCGCCGAGAGAAGGAACACCCGTGACAGAAGCGAGCCCGCTCCCCATCATCGACAAGGACGAGGTGGTGTTCGGCATCCAGCTGCCGGTGCAGTCCCAATCGACCATCTACGTCGACCAGTGGGAAACGCAGGCAGGTCCCGACGAGCTGGCGGCGGTGGC
>DMNK01000062.1:19248-19546 GCA_003453695.1 Acidimicrobiaceae bacterium
GTGTGCGACCACACCGCCATCCCCCGCCGTCTGGCCGACGCCATGAGCACGACGTGGTACGACACGGTGGCCACGTTGGGCTGGCTGGCCGGGATCACGTCACGCGTGCGGCTCCTCTCCCACGTCTACGTCGCCGCGCTGCGCCATCCCCTTCGCGCCGCCAAGGAGTTCGCCACCTTGGACGCCCTGTCGGGAGGCCGGCTCATCGTGGGGGTGGGTACGGGCCATGTCACCGAGGAGTTCGCGTTGGCCGGCGTCGACTTCGCCCGGCGTGGCGCCCTGCTCGACGAGGCCATCG
>DMNK01000062.1:19661-19964 GCA_003453695.1 Acidimicrobiaceae bacterium
CCTGCTCGACGAGGCCATCGACGGCATCGCCGCAGCACTGGTCCACGAGTTCCCCACCCTGGCCGGTCCTACGTGGCCGGTCACGGACCTCGGGGTTCGGCCCCGGCCCGTGCAGCAGCCCCGGCCGCCCATCTGGGTGGGCGGTTCCTCGCCCGCCGCCCTGCGGCGAGCCGCGCTGCGGGGCGAGGGCTGGCTTCCGCAGACGCCTCGACACAGCGAGATGGCGGAGCTGGTCCCTCGCCTGCTCGAGTGGCGCGACGAGCTGCGACCTGGTGAGCCCATCGCCATCGGCGCCCTGGCAGG
>DMNK01000062.1:20192-20376 GCA_003453695.1 Acidimicrobiaceae bacterium
CCGATCCATGTGGGGGCCGGAGACGTAGGACTTCCCAAGTGGACCAGAGCCGGGAGTGCCGAGGAGCTGGCCGAGGATCTGCGCCGCTGGGTCGAGCTGGGCGTCTCCCACATCCAGGTGCGCTTCCCCAGCCGCTCGGCGGGGGAGCTGTGTGAGCAGATGGCCGCCTTCGGCGAGACGGTGG
>DMNK01000030.1 GCA_003453695.1 Acidimicrobiaceae bacterium
GGGTCATTCGTCGCAGCTCGGATCGCGCCCGTCGCAGCGCCCAGCCTGCTGGTCGTATACACAATGACGCCGACCGATCTCGCGGAGAAGCTCGATCTCTTACCGAGCGACGCCGGAACCAACACGGTGCTGATCAGACCCGATAACGACGTGCCCTTCTGGAACGCCGAGATCTCGGACGGACTCAGGACGGCCGCTCTCAGCCAGGTCGCGATGGACTGCTGGGCGGGTGTCGGTCGGATGCCTTCCGAGGGCGAAGCCCTGATCAGCTGGATGCAAGCTAACGAAGAGCAGTGGCGCCATCCTTCCATCGACGAGCTACCAAGGCGACACGAACGACCCGACAATGGGCATTGAGTTCGAGCCCGTATACGTCGCGGCACGGAGCGTACTCCTCGATGCCCTGGAAGGTCTGCGCGATCACCTACGAGCGTTGGTAGTGGTCGGTGCCCAGGCCGTCTATCTGCGCACTGGAGACGCGGGCTTGACCATGGCGGCGTATACTACCGTGTGGAAATGTCAACCCCATTTGGCCCCACTGTGATGGCTTGATTTGGCCCCACCCCTAGGCGCGTTTCAGTAGCTCCCGGCACGAGCTGAACGCTGTGCGTGACGGGGCTGTCGTGATGCGCTCGGTTGTCTTTCAGGTAATGGCGGCTCCTTTCTCAATAAGGTCGGCTTGTGGTCGGGAAGGCGTGGGCCGGCGGGCGACCGGTTCCGGAGGAGTTCGGTTTGTTGAGGTTGTCGAGCTCAGTCGGCGTCGAAGGGCCACCTCCCGTCGCAGATCGGTGAGGCAGGATCGAAGCGCAGCCGGGCCTCGTCGGGGTTGGTGCCGACCAGGCGGGCGACTTCGTCCCAGCTGGCGCCCTCGGCGCGCACATGCACCACGGCTTCGGGCAGGAAGCGTTCCGCCTGGGCGATGAGGCTGGCGACGAGGTGGACGATGACGACGTCGTCGCCCATCCACAGTCCCCGCCGCCCGGCCAGCGCGCTGATGGCGTCGTCGATGACCTCGTAGGTGTCGTTGTCGACAGCGGGTGCGGGCGGCCTCACTGGATCTCCTCCGGTGCGGGCTTGCGCGCTCGGCCTTTGCCGGCCCGGGTGGAGCGCAGCCGGTAGGATTGGCTGCCGGTCTCGAAGATGTGGGCCCGGAAGGTCAACCGGTCGACCACCGCGGCGGTGAGCCGAGGCTCCCCGAAGGTGGCCCCCCACTCGGAGAACGGGGCGTTGGATGCCGCCGCCACGCTGGCTCTCTCGTCGCGCTCGGTGATCACCTGGAACAGCAGCTCGGCGCCCCGAGGATCGAGATGGACATAGCCCAGCTCGTCGAGGCAGAGAAGATCCAGGCGGCCGTAGCGGCCCACCACCCGGGACA
The DNA here is from genome assembly GCA_003453695.1 of Acidimicrobiaceae bacterium. Taxonomy (GTDB): domain Bacteria; phylum Actinomycetota; class Acidimicrobiia; order Acidimicrobiales; family UBA8190; genus UBA8190. The sequence continues at coordinate 1,376 of DMNK01000030.1, forward strand.
GCATGCGGTCATCGGCCGCCTCGGCCAGCTCGTTGACCAGCGCGGCGGTGGTGACATAGCGCACCCGCCGGCCCGCCTCGGCCGCGGCCAGGCCCACCCCGATGAGCAGGTGGGTCTTGCCGGTGCCGGGATCCCCGAGGGCGACGAAGGGCTCGCCGGCGTCGACCCAGGCCAGGCTGGCCAGCGCCGCGAAGCTGGCCGGGTTGATCGACGGGGCGGCGCCGAGATCGAACTCGGCCAGGCGCTTGATGCGGGGGAAGTGCGCCTCGGCCACCCGGCGCTCCCGCCGACGCGCCTCGCGGTCGTCGAGCTCGGCGGATAACACCTCGGCCAAGAACACCCGGTGGGTGAGCCCGGCCCGGGCGGCGTCATCGGCGATGCGAACCGCCTCGGCGCGCACGGTGGGCAGATGCAGGCGCAGGGCGGCGGCGCCGATGGCGGCTTCGGCCGCGGTCTCGGACATGGCCATCATCCCGCCACCTCCTCGTCACCGCGCCCGAGCAGGGCGTCGTAGGGTTCAAGTGGTGGTGGAGCGGGAGAATCCGCTGCGGCGGCGGTGCCGATGGGGATGATCTCGGCATCGCCGCTGTGGCCGTCAGCGGCCCGGCGGGCCTCGATGCCCACCACCTTGGGATCCACCGAGTCCACCGCCAGGGCGCCGGTGATGCCGGAAGTCACCGCGCCGGCGGGCAGACGCCGGTGCAACAGGAGCACCTCGCACAGCGCCCGGGTTCCGGCCCCGTCACCGAGTTGGCGGCGGGCCTCGGCCCAGTAGGCGTCATGGGTGGCGCTGAAGACACCCGCCGCCCGGGCCTGGGCCAGGGCCACCGATCCGGCCATGGCGCCGGGCTTGTGGAAGAGGACCTCGAGGTAGTGGTCCAACTCGAGGTGCGACTCGCCCCGATGCACCAGGCGAGTGTGGCGGGCGACGGTCCGGGAGCCCTCGAGTACTTCCACGAAGGTGGCGCCCAGCCGGGCCGACAGCGTGCGGCCCGCCAGTCGGGCCGGCACCGAGTAGTGGCACTGGCGCACGCAGACCCGGGCCTTGGTGTCGACCCTCACCGCCGGCAGGTATCGGGCGGTGTCGAACCGCTCGGCCGGCAAGGCCCGCAGATAGCCGGCCTCGGCGGCGAAGTCCTCGGTCACCGTGGTGGACCGGGTGCCGATGCGGCGGCGGTCATCGGCGGCGTCGCCGGCTCGGCAGGCTTCGTTGAGCGCGGCCAGGTCAACCGCGGCGGGCACCGGGACCAGATGGGTGCGGCGGAATCTTCCGATCTCGCCTTCCACGCCGCCCTTCTCGTGGCTGCCCTCGATCCCGGGGATGCAGAACCACGAGTCGAAGCCGAAGTGCGAGCGCAGGGCGATGAATCTCTCGTTCTCGTCCCGGTTGCGGCCCTGGAGCACCCGGGCGACCGCGGGCTTCAAATTGTCATAGCGGATCCGGGTCGGCACACCGTTGAACGCGGAGAACGCCTCGTCGTGGCCGTCGAAGAACGCCTCCTGGGCCTGGGTGGCGTAGATGCGGTGCACGCCCTTGCCCGAGGCGGACAGGCGCATCACGAACATCCAGCACTTGGTGAGCGCCCCGTCGAGGTAGCACCACACCTCCCCGAAGTCGACCTCGGCCTC
>DMNK01000098.1:0-153 GCA_003453695.1 Acidimicrobiaceae bacterium
GTCGTCCCAGTCGCTCGTCATCTCCCGCACCCGCCTCGCCACCGGCGCCCAGTCGGGCCGCACCGTCGCCGAGCCGGCCATGCCGTTCACCCGGCGGGCTTCGGCCAGAAGATTGCCGGCACGAATCATGGTCTTGGACGGCACGCACCCCCA
>DMNK01000098.1:325-35032 GCA_003453695.1 Acidimicrobiaceae bacterium
GGCGGCGCGGATCATCATCTTCGACGGCACGCACCCCCAGTAGGGGCACTCACCGCCGACCAGGCGGTCGTCCACGCCCACCACCTCCAGGCCCGCCTCGGCCAGGCGCCCGGCGGCGTCCTCGCCCCCCGGACCCAGCCCGATCACGATCACGTCAGTGCTGGTGGTCACGGTTGATTCGCTCCTTTCTCGGCGGGCGGTGGGTGGCACGGGTCCGGGCGGTTGCCGCACGCCCCGGTGCGGTCCGCCGCTTCGATCTCACTGCGGCGGGGTATGGAAATTCGCAGGTCGAGGCATCTGTGAAGTGAAACCCGAAAGCCAAGAGCCATTGAGCGATGGCCCCCAGTCGACTTCGCCGCGAGCACCCCCCCAGTGCCACATGCGGCTCGACCGCAGCGCGTCGAGCGTGGCGCGGGCCCGTTCTGCCGCCCGCTCCTATCTGGCCCGCAACGACCGGCGCTTCACGGAGGTCGACAGTGCCGTCCTCGTCGTGAGCGAGCTGGTGTCCAACGCCGTGCAGCACGCCACGGAGCGGGACGACATCGAGCTGATCATGGACGTGCGAGAAGGCTGTCTCCACGTGGAGGTGCTCGACGGCGACCCGCGCCCTCCCAAGGAGGAGGCGCCCGACCGCTTGGACGAGAGTGGGCGGGGCCTGCGCATCGTCGACCGCTTGAGCGACAGGTGGGGATGGGAGCCGGTGACGGGCAACGGCAAGCGGGTGTGGTGCGAGCTCGAGCGCTCGGCCCACTGGCGGCGCTGAGAGAGCGCGGCCGTCACCCCGGACCATCGGGCGCCCGATCAGAGCAGCTCTTGTAGAGCCGACAGGGTCCGCTCGCGGTCCGTGAAGGTCACGGCGGCAAAGTCGGTGACGCCGTGGCCCGCCAGCTCGGCGATCTGCGCCTTGACGGTGGCGGCGTCACCGGCGATGACCACGTCCCCTGGGCCCTCGGCGCCTTCTCGGTCGAGGACGGCGCGGTAGGCGGGCAGCCCGCCGTAGATGGCGAAGATCTCGCCGGCGCGCGCCCGGGCCTGGGCGACGTCGTCGGTGACGGCCACGGGAAGGGCCATGACCACACGGGGCTCGGGCCTCCCGGCATCGGCGGCGGCGGCGCGGATGGACGGGACCACGTGGGTGGCGACCGTCTTGGGCCCGGTCATCCACGTCACGGTGCCGTCAGCCACCGACCCCGCCAGCCGCAGCATGCGTGGTGCCAACGCCGACAGGAGCACGGGGACGCCGAGCGCTTTGTCGGGGTCGAGGGTGACGTGGGCGGTGACCTGGCTGCCGGCGTAGGACACCTTTCCCTCGCGGAGCAGCGGCAGGAGCGCCTGAAGGTACTCCCCGGTGAAGGAGGCGGGCCGTGAGTAGTCGAGGCCGTGGAGGGCCTCGACTACCACCTGGTGCGAAGGGCCGATGCCCAGGGTGAGGCGGCCGCCCACGGCGGCGTTGGTGGTCAGCGCCTGCATGGCGAGGGCGATCGGGTGGCGGGGGTAGATGGGGACGACCCCGGTGCCCCATTCGAGGCCGGAAACCTCGCGGCCGGCCACGGCAAAGGCGGTCAGGGTGTCGAGACCGAAGATCTGGCCCGACCACACCGAGGGGAACCCCGCCTCCTTGGCCTGCCGGGCGTTGTCGACGAAGTCCTCGAGCCGGTTGCCTCCGATCCACAGGCCGATGCGCATGGTGGGACTGTACGTGCCTGCGACCCGCCGGCGCGATACCCAGGTGCACGCCGGCCTGTGGGGGGCGGGCGGATCACGCGGCAGGCGATCCCGCCGCCGAACCCGACCAACCCGACGAGCTCGACGAACCCGACGTCGACCCGCTGAGCGTCGCCGGACGGCCGGCGTCGCCGGGCCTCGGCATTTGGTGCGAGCATTGGCCGGTGGCGGGTGGCGTCCGGCTGGCGACCGTCGTCTTGGCCGGCCTCGGTGGGTTCTCCCTTCCGTCGTGCGCCTCGAGCCCGGCGGCCTCCTTCTCCGGCGACGGGGTCGCGTCCGGGGGACATCCCGCTCACCGGGCCGCCACCACCACGACGAGCTCGACGTCGACCACGGTCGATCCCGGCGCCCTCCCCCAGACCGACGAGTTACCCACCTCCGCCACGCCGCAGTTCGCCCAGGAGATGGCCGCCTTGTGGCAGGGAGTCGTGCAGGACTCGGTACCGGCGGCGATGCCGTCGTTCTTCCCCGAGCAGGCCTACGTGCAGGTGAAGGCGATCGCCGATCCGGAGGCGGACTTCCAGAGTCGTCTCGTCGGCGAGTTCGGCCGCGACCTCGGAGCAGCCCATTCGCTGCTCGGCGCCAGGCCCTCGTCGGCCTCGTTGGTGAGCGTGAACGTGCCGAGCCAATTCGCCCACTGGGTGCCGCCGGGCACCTGTTCCAACCGGGTCGGCTACTACGAGGTGCCCAACTCCCGGGTCGTCTACGAAGAGGACGGCGAGACCCGCTCCTTCGGCATCGCCTCGCTCATCTCCTGGCGGGGAGTCTGGTACGTCGTCCATCTGGGGGCGGTGGTGCGGGCGAGCCAGAGCGGCGAAGTCGACGATCCCGAGCCCGGCCCGGGGACCTCGGCACCCAGCTCGACCTGCTGACCGGCGTCGCCCCGGCCTAGAGCAGGGTCGAGAGCCCGCCGTCCACGGCGACCACCTGACCCGTCACGTAGCCGGCCTCACCGGAGAGGAGGAAGACCACCACGTTGGCGACCTCCTCTGGCGTGCCTTGGCGGCCGAGCGGCACAGGCGTCTGCGCCCGACCAGGCCGGCCCGCCGTCGCCAGCCGGCCCAGTGGGGTGTCGATCAGGCCGGGGGCGACGACGTTGATGCGGCCGCGGCGCCGTGCCGCCTCCCGGGCGGCGTGGCGCATGAGCCCGATCTGTGCCGCCTTGGAGGTGTCGTAGGAAGGAATGCCCGAGCCGGGACGGAGCCCGGCCACCGAGGAGATGAGAACAGCGGCGAAACCCTCGTCCATGACGGGGAGGGCCGCTTGGAGGACCAGGAAGTGGGCGCGCACATTGACCGCCATGACCTCGTCCCAATCGACAGCCGAGGTGTGCTCGAGCCCCCGCCCTTTGCCGATGCCGACGTTCAGCACGAGGGCGTCGAGCCCGCCCAGCACGTCAACGGCCCAGCGGACCGACTCGGCGCAGGCATCGGTGTCGGCGGCGTCGGCGGCGAGGGCGAACCCCGGCCTGCCCGTGGCCCGCACCAGCTCGGCGGTGGTCTCGGCGGCTTCGAGGTTGACGTCGGTGACCGCCACGGCTGCTCCCTGCCCGGCAGCGGTCACGGCGACCGCCCGCCCGTTTCCCATGGGAGCCTCCGGGTCGTCACTGGGGCGGGTGCCCCCGCCCACCACCAGCAGCCGCCGGCCTTCGAGCCTCACTGGCCGAGGGCGGTGCTGAGACTGGTGCCGACGGTGGGGAACACCACGTGCGACAGGGTGATGCCTCCGAGCGCCACGGTGTTGAGCCCCGGCGGGGACCCTTGCATGTCGCCCGGTGTGCCCAGGATGTAGAGCCGGATCCGGTGCCCGACGGCGAAGTGGTTGCCGATCGGGAGCACCTCGACGTGGTACCGGCGCATGGTGCCCGGAAGCGCCGGGTTCTGGGAGTCGAATTGGTTGTAGGGATCGACGATCTCGCCGGCGGCATCCACCAGCGACTTGGACAGGTCGACGTTGGGATAGTCGGTGCGCAGCCAGCCCGTGGCCACCGGATAGGCGGTGCCGTCGGGCCACACGTCGGCCACGACCGCCGTCAGGTCGGTCACGGGCGCGGTCGACGAGGCGTACAGGTCGAGGCCCACCGGGCCCTCGGCGTTCACCGCCTGGCTGAGGGCAGGGGTCGAATAGGTGAGAGAGGTCGGTCCCGACAGTTGCATGTCGGTGAGCTGGGGGAAGTAGTTGGCAGCCTGATCGACGCCGTCGCTCGACACGGCGGCCACCGAGTGGACGTCCGTCTCGGAGGCTACGGAGGGGACGAAGGGATAGGACTGGGTGGTTCCGGTGGCATCGGGCGAGAGGGCCAAGGTGCCGTCGTTGAGCGACTGGACCGAGCCGCTCTTGGCCGGCGACAGGTAGAGGTCGGTCCAGTTCGTGCCTGCCAACGGCCATCCCGTGCCGCTCACCGGGGTCACGTCGTCGGCCAGGAACTGCTCCCTGCTCCCGTTGGAGAGCAGGGCCTGGACCGTCGGCTGGGTGTCGACGCCGTTGGCTGCCCCCAGCAGGTAGTGGTCGAACCAGGCGCTGTACTGGGGGAAAGGTGAGACCCCGGCCGGGTTGCCGTCGTGGGCCCCCATGAAGATGAGGTGGCTGCCGTCGCTCTCGGTGTCGAGGAAGGCGTGCACGGCGCCGCGTGCTTCGACGTCGTAGAAGCCGTCGTCGGCCAGCACGGGGATGTGGTTCGGGTCGCCCTGGAACGTCCGCTCGTTCCAGAAGGCGTCCTCGGTCATGTTGGCGCCCACCTGCACGGGCGTCGTGGCCAGCCCGCTCACCGAGGCGGGGATGGTGGCGGGCTCGGTGGTGGCCCGGGTGACGAGGTTCTCGATCCAGGGGGCGATGATCAACCCCTCGACGGCGAAGCCGACCACCGGACTGGGGACGCCACCGATGTAGAGCAGGTCCCGGTACAGGTCCACCGTGCCGGACATGAGCGAAGCGGCCTTGACGCAGGGGAGCGGGAGGTGCATCGAGTTGTAGACGACGATGGCGCTGGCCGAGAAGCCGTAGAGGCCGATGGTCCCGTTGCTCCACGACTGGGCGCAGGCCCAGCCGAGGAAGTGGGACAGGTCCTGTTGGTCCTGGATACCGGTGGAGTCGAGGGAACCGGCGCTCAGGCCAGTGCCGCGCCACTGGAGCTCGAGGTAGTTGAAGGCGTCGCCCGACCAGTTGAGTGTGCTCACGTCGGGGGCGTAGGGACTGTCCTCCACGATGAGCGGACGCGGGCTCAGAGAGCCGAACCACCCCAGAGAGGCATGCAGCACCACGCCGTCGTAGCTCGAGAAGGAGAAGCTGTCGGTGTTGAAGGGGGCGGTGCTGGCAGCGGGGTGCGGCGCTCCGGCACCCAGGGTCACGAAGAGCAGGGACGTGAGCACCGTCACCACGAGCAGGACCCTGCTCGCGAACCGCCGCACGAGCGTGAGCCTCTTCGCCGCCATGCCGCCGTCCTCCTCGCTGTCGCCAGGCCGCCCCTGTGCGACGCGGAGTGCAGCCTACCGATCGGCGGCGGTCGCCGCCCCTGTGCCTGCCCGGTGCCGAGGATGGAGGACGTGCCAGCGGCGGGCTGGATGCACCGGGGGCCGCTGACCCGGCGTGGCGGCGGGCACGGTTCCCTCCGAGCCCAACCAGCCGCGTTGGCGGAAGAACATGACGAGTAGACCCACGGTGAACAACTGCAGCCCGATGCCGACGAACACGAACACCGGCAGGCTGGTGAGGTGCGCCACCATCCATCCGAAGTTCTGTCCGAAGAAACCCGTCAGAAAACTGAGGGGCAGGAAGACGGTGGCGATGATGGTCAACTGCTTCATGACCACGTTGAGCCGGTTCGAGACCGTCGAGAGATGGGTGTCGAGCGCGCCGCTCATCAAGTCCCGGTAGCTGTCCACCAGGTCGCTGATGCGGATGAGGTGGTCGTAGAGGTCCCGGAAGTAGCGCTCGGCTTCGGGGGTCATCCCGGGCAGCTCGTAGCCGCCGCTGAGCAGGGTGACGAACATGTCGCGCTGAGGCGTCACGACCTTCCGCATGGAGATGAGCGAGCGCTTCATGTCGAACAGCCGCCCGAGCTGCTCGTCCGTGGGCCGTTGCAGGATGTCGTCCTCCAGCTCGTCGATCTGGTCGTCGAGCCGGGCCAGCACCGGGAAGAACCCGTCCACCAGGATGTCGATCACCCGATAGAGCAGCATGACGTGGTCGGGACGAGGGCCGGGCAGTTGCTTGAGCCGTTCTGCGAGAGTCTTGAGGTTCGAGCAGGGGTCGTGGTGCACGGTCACGAGGTAGTTGGCGGTGTAGAAGCAGTGGACCTCGACGAGGTTTCCGTCGTCGGTGGCTCCGAACACCACGATCAGGGCGTAGCCGTCGTAGGTGTCGACTTTGGGACGCTGTCCGAAATGCTCGGCGTCCTCGACGGCGAGGGGATGGAACCCGAACGTGCGGTGGAGCAGCGAGTCTGCGGTGGCGTGGTCCAAACCGTCGAGGTCCAGCCAGAACCGCGCCGAGGAGTCGATCAGGCCCTTGAGCGATTCAGGGGTGATCTCGTGGCTCTGTCCGTCCACGGTGATCAGATGGCCGTTCATCCAGGCATTTTGCCCATCTGCGGCGCCGGCCACGGGGATGGCCCGTGCGTCCCGGGGCGCAGCCCGCTGGTCTCGGGGAGAATTAGCCCCGTGACCACTGGCAGCCCCCCCGTCATCGCAAGACTCCGGTCCGCCTTCGAGAGGCGCGATCTCGATGCTTTCGCCCCCCTTCTCGCCGACGACGTCCGCTGGGGCGACGACGACCACCACCCGAGGACGTGCCGCAACGCCCAACAGGTCCTGTCCACCTTGGCCCGAGTCATGGACGAGGCGGAGGCCACCATCACCGAGATGGTGGAAGGCACCAAGGGGATCCTGTGCGGACTCGACGTGCACTGGCGCGACGGCAGGCAGTTGGAGTTGTTCCAGGTCTACCTGCTGCGCAACGGTCTCGTGGCAGAGATCCGCGGCTACGACGACCGGCTCAGTGCCGCCCGGGCAGCAGGAGTCTGACGGCGTGGCCCGCATCGACGTGCCGGCCGGTCCGGGCGGGGAGGCCGCCATGGTCTGGCAACTGCGGCCCGAGATGGGCGCCATGGTCGAGGCCATGGTTCGCACCGTGTACGGCTCGAGCATCCTTCCCGCCGCTGAGCGCGAGCCCGCCCGGATGCGGATCGCGCAGCTCAACTCGTGCGGTGCCTGCGCCACTTTCCGGGCGCCCTCGGTCCTGGCGTCGGGGGTGACTGAAGACCTGTACTGCCACCTGGACGACTACGAGTCCTACGACGGGTACACGCCCCGCCAGCGTCTGGCCATCGAGTACGCCACGCGGTTCGCCACCGACCACGCGTCGGTCGACGACGTGCTCTTCGCCCGGCTCCGCGGTGTATTCACCGATGCCGAGATCCTCGACCTGACCCTGTGCTTCGCCGCCTACCTCGGCCTGGGCCGGGCCCTGGCCGTCCTCGGGATCGAGGACCACACCGCCGTCGACGTCTGAGCTGCCAGGGCGTCCGCCGCCCGGCGTCTAGGCCGGGAGCCCGACGCGCTCGGCGAGAGCGGACAGCTCCTCGAGGGCGTCGTCCAGTCCGGGCGCCACGCCGCTGGCGATCACCCGGTCGATCCCCATGGCCGCCACCTTGCCGACGGTCTCCGCCGTGATCTTGGGGGCCACGCCGCTCACGGTGATCTCGAAGCCTGACGGGTCACGCCCCTCGGCCTCGACCTGCTTGCGCATGTCGGCGATGGCAACGCGCAATTCGTCACCGCCGATCCCGAGCGGCTGCCATCCGTCGCCTCGGGTTGCCGCCCGGCGCATCGACGCCCGGCTCGTGCCGCCGATGTGGATGGGGATCCCTCCCCGGTGGACAGGCTTGGGATAGCTGTGGGCGTCGGCGAACGCGAAGAACTCGCCCGCAAAGTGCGCTCCTTCGGGACCGGTCGCCTCCCACAGGGCCCGCATGGCGTCGATCATCTCGTCCGCCCGCCGCCCCCGGGTCGCAAAGTCGGTGCCGCACGCCTCGAGCTCCTCGCGCATCCACCCCAGGCCCACGCACAGCCGCAACCGTCCCCCGGAGAGCACGTCGAGAGTGGCCAGGCGCTTGGCCAGCGTCACCGGGTGGTGGGCGGGAAGGACGAGGACCCCCGTGCACAGCCCGAGCGTCGTGGTCGAGCCGGCGACGAAGGACAACAGGTCGAGGGGATCGGGGATCGGCGTGTCGTCCGGCAGGGGCATGCGCCCCGAGTCGTCGTAGGGATACCGGCTGGTGTAGCTCGACACCACGAGCGGGTGCTCGATGGCCACGAAGGCCTCGAATCCACAGCGCTCGGCATGCCGGGCATAGGAACGCACCCACTGCGGGTCGGAGGTGACCCCCTCGCGGGCGGGCGGCATCACGGCGATCTTCACAGTCCCTCCCTACGGTGTCCCCGCCAGTGGGCGGTCCTCGCGCCATTCGAGACGCAGGCGCCGTTCGGCGAACCGCCAGGCGCCGTCACGCTTGCAGTAGCGGTCGTGGTAGCGGATGGCCATGACGAGCAGCCGATCGTCACCTTGGTCGTCCCGGTACACGTGATGGGCGAGGCACTGTGTCGTCCCACCGGCTTCGTCGCCGGCGAGCTCGATCACCTGCCCTCCGATCACGTGGGTGGTCCGCTGGTACTGGGCCAGTCCCAGCTCCAGTGCCTGGCGCAGCTGGCCGTGACCCCGCCGTTCGAGCGGCGTCTCCTCGGTGCCGGCCATGAGGTGCGACAACAAGACGCCGTCCTCGGCGAAGAGGTCGACCACCCCGTCGATGTCGCCGGCGTCCACTGCCCATGCGTACCGCTCCACCAGCGCGCGGAGGGCGATGCGATCTGTGGCGTCGCCTTGGACCTGTGTCATCTGTTCCTGTCCCCAGCGGTTTCGAGCCCGCGTCACCGGTCGTGGCGCATCGTACGGTGCACCGCGCGCCGTCACCCGGGGCGAAGGCGCCGGCTGACTCCGCTGTGCGGCTGACCTGCGGCTTTCGGGCGATGCTTGACTCTGTACCTAGGTGCAGCGTTTACCGTGCAGGGGTGCACAGCTCGCTGGGACGTTCCCCATGAGCGCCGGTCTGGCAGGCCGCCGGTCGCCGCCCGGTGGGGACGGCGCCCTCAGGCTCCAGATCCTCCATGTGGCGGGCTGTCCCAACCTGGATGCGCTCCGCCACCGAGTCGAGCGGAGCCTGGCCCGATTGGGCCTGAGCGCGACCATCGAGGAGGTCGAGGCCCGCTGTTCCTCGCCGACGCTGCTGGTCAACGGGACGGACGTCACGAAGAGGGACGTGGCGCAGCATCCGTCGTGCCGGCTCGACCTGCCCACTGCCGAGGAGATCGCGGCAGCTCTGCTCCCAGTCGCCGGCCTGTGGGCACGGATGTCAAAAGTGCCCGCCTGTCAGGCGCACGACTCGAAGAGGGGGATGTGACCTATGACCGACACCGTGCAGGGTGAGCTGACCGCATCGGACGCACGTTGCGGTCCGCCGTCATCGTCGAGGACCGCACTGTGCGGGTGGTCACCGCCACCGCTTCCTGCCGACACCCCGGCCAAGCGGCGCGTCGACCCGTTGCTCGTCGGCAAGTTGCCCGGGCTCACCATGGTGGCGGTGGTCGTCGCCCTGTTGAACATCGCCCCCCACCTCGCCATCCGGGGAGAACTCGCCGTCGACGGGTTGGCGGCAGCATCAGGCGGTCTGTGGTGCTCGCTCAACTTCTGGCGCTGTCGCCACGCCCACTGCCTCGTCACCGGGTCGGGGTGGCTGGCGCTGAGCATCTTCGTGTTCGCCGAGGCTCTCGTCGGGCACAGTCTCATCGCCGGCTACGAGCAGCCGGTCCTCCTCGGCATCCTCGGCTTGGCGTTGCTGTTCGAGCTGTCGTGGTACGTCGTTCGACGAACCAACGCCGTCGCCGGCGCACAACCGGGAAAGTCAGGGACGGATCCCTGAGCTCAAGGCTTTGGGCGCCGCCCGGGTGTCCAGCCTTGCCCGGGCGTCACGGCGAACCTCGTGTCAAAGTGAGTTCGACAACCGAATCGAGGGGGGCCGTCGGCCCGCTCAGCTCACCTCCCACCATGAACGCCGTGTTGCCCACCACGGCGACTGCGGCGTCGGAGCGAGCACCAGGAAGGGCTCCTGCGGCGCGGACGGCTCCTGTCGACGTGTCGATGCTCCAGATCTGAGCCGTGGGGGCCTGCCCGTTGCGGCCGCCGGCCACGAACAGGTCGCCGTCAAGGACGAAGGCACTGGCATGGCCCAACGCCTGGGGGAGATGGGCGACCACTGATGTGTGCCCTGATCTCGGATCAAATCGCTGGACGGCATCACTCTGACCTCCGACGGTGCTGCTCTCGGAGGTGCCCAGCTGCCCTCCCACCACCCACAGCGCACCGTCGGCAGCGGCCACGGCGGGATACCGGACGGGCACCGCCAACTGGCCCACGACCGTGAATTTTGAACCATTGGTCGTCGCCAGCACGTCCGCGGTCATGGCCACACCGTCAAAGCCGCCCAGTACGTAGACGGTTCCGTCAGCGACCGCAGCAGCGAGGTCCGAGCGCGCTTGCGGCAGCTGCCCGACGACCACGGTTCCTGCCGGCGACCACGCTTGCACGGAGGCCACCGTCGAGTACGACCCTCCGCCGAACACGAGGGCGGTGGATCCCTCCATGGCGCCGGCAGCGTCGTGCACGGCCAGGTGCAGAGTACCCACACGGTTGCTCGTCCCCGTAGACGGATCGACGCTCCAGATGGCGGGACTCGAAACGTCGCCAGGGGAGAGGCCTCCCAGGACGAGCAGTCGCGGGCCCTCCTGGAGCACGACCGCTCGAGACACCGGTGCGGGCAATGCCCATGGTGCAAGAGACGCCGTCAGCGTCGGTGGCGGCGGCGTCGTGGTCGTGCTCGTGGCGGACGTCCGATTGGCCGTTCCGCTGCATCCCGCCACGAGGCCGGCAGGCGCGAGGACCGAGAGGGCCGCAGCACAGGTGCGCCTTCGCCGCCTCATCTCAAGATACCGGTGTGGCCGAGGGAGTACCGGCCGGGTTGGGGCCACACACAGACCCCGTGCGGGCCGTTGCCGACCGGGATGCGTGCGATCAACTTGCCCGTGGTCGTGTCGATGGCGTAGACGTCGGAGTTGTACCGGCCGGAGAGCCAAAGGACTTTGCCGTCCTCGGAAACCCCACCCATGTCAGGGCTGGCGTGTAAGGGTGCGCCAAGGTGCGCCGCAGGCTCGGCAGGAAGCTGCCAGGTGGCCACGACGTTTCGTGTGGAGAAGTCCACGACCGAAATGGATCCGGCATGGCGGTTCGACACATAGAGGTCGCGCGCATCGCGACTGGGATACAGCCCGTGGGCGCCCGCCCCTGTTGCAAGGAATCCAGTTTCCGTGAACGTCGCTCCGTCGACCTCCCACACGCCTCCGGCAACCTGGTCGGCCACGTAGAAGACCTTGCCGTCGGGCGACACCTTCACGTCCTGTGGCTGGTCGCGATTCGAGCCCAGGCTGAGCCTTCCCACCACAGCCTGAGTGGCGACGTTCACCTTCAACAGTTCCCCGGCGAACTCGCACGATGCGATCAGATACGTTCCGTCGGCGGAGAAGTCCATGTGATCGATGCCTGGGCAGTCCACCGGGAGCGAGTGCACCAGGGCCATGGTCCTGGCATCGCGGAAGTCGAGTCGATCGAGGGCTTCGGCCACCACGATGGCGTAGCGGCCGTCCGGCGTGAAGTACATGTTGTACGGATCTTCCACCGGTACGGACGGCCCAGGAAGGCCGGTCGTGGGGTCGATGGGTGTCAGACTGTTGCCTTCGTCGTTGGTCACCCACAGCGTCGAGAGGTCCCACGACGGAACGACGTGCTGGGGCAGTGCGCCAACCTTGAAGGTGCGAATGACCTTGTCTGTGGTCGGATCGATTTCGGAAACCGTATTCGACAAGCCATTGGGCACATAGACGAGAGCCTCAGCCTTCTTGGCGGGCCCGGTCAGGGCGCCGGGGGCGTCGGCCGAATAGATGTTGCAAGGATCGAGGACCGGGGGCATTCCGGTGAGTTGCCCGGTGACCGGGGCACAGGGCACTGACGTCGGCGGGGCGGCGGCGCCCGGCTTCGGCCGTCTCTGTCCTCCGACGTTCGTGTGCGAGTGGTTATCCCCGACGACGACCCAGGAGATCACGCCCAGCGCGACGACTGTTGAGATGATGACAGCCCATCGGCGCAACAGCACCGCGCGATGCGGCCGGTGACGAATACGAGGGGAGTCCATCTCAGGATCTGGCGTGGGACTAGCTGGAGTCTGAGGAATCCGATTGGTTCCCGCTTGGCAGAAGTGGCCGACGGAAGGGGTGGAAACGTGGGTTTCGGGCTGGACGGGACCTCACAGCGACCGATCCTGCCCGATCCCCGTCAGCAGGGGCCATTCACGTGTCTCAGCGGGACAAGTCTGGGACGGCTTGGATCGGCAGTTGATCAATTCCCGGACGACTTCGTGTCCCTAAACCGGCGGCCGGGATGTGCCGGCCGATCGGTGTTGCGCCTATCGGGCGATGAACCCGCCATCCACAGCGATCGTCTGTCCGGTCACAAAGGTCGCACGGTCCGAACACAGCCACACCACGGCGTCGGCGATCTCCTCGGGGCGTCCATAGCGTCCGATCGGTTCTGTGGCGATCAAGGTGGTGTCTGCCTCCTGCTGATGGTGGCCGGTGAAGCGGTCCACCATTTCGGTGTCGATCACTCCCGGACACACCGCGTTCACCCGCACGCCGAGCCGGGCGTACTCGAGGGCCGCCGTCTTGGTGAGGCCGGCGAGCTTCGCAGGCGGCTGAGCGTCTCCCGCAGCTGCTCGCCGGCCACGGCCGATCCCGGGCCCAAGCGTCGCCGCGCCTCGTCTTCGGCCCGGACGCCGAGCGAGTTCAGGGCCATCGCCAGCATCTCGTAGTGCCCCACCACGAAGCACAGTTCGATGCACTCTTCGGGAGTGAGCTCGGCGGCGAGCGTTTCCCAGGTCGGGTCGGTGATCACCCGCGCTTGGTGCAGTTCGTCTGTCGCCTCGAGCAGCACCCGCTGGCGACCCGTCAACAAGGGTGCCGCCGCACCCACCGGGACGGACTCGATCTGCTCACTCGTCAACCCGGCTCGAAGTGCCAGAGGGACGTGTTGCACCCACTCGTACCACGATGCGCAATTCCAGGCGGTGCGTAGCACGACCAGTTCGGTGTCGAGCCGGGGCAGGTCCCCCCGGAGGAGCAAGGTCCCCGCGAAGGGGAGCCACCACCGCGACAGGCGACGATGACGAGCCACGGTGTGGAAGATCCCCGTGGAGCGTGCCCCGGTGGTGATGCGGCCCAGGAGGGCCACCAGCCAGGCCGACGGGGGCGGGCGACGGACCGGTGGAACGCGGGTGGAGGGAGGGCCTTCGTCCATGGGGACATGCTCCCCCCGCCACGGCGTGGGAGACAGGGTCCATCGGACGGTCTCAGGTCTTCTGCCTCTGGTGGCGCGGGCCCTGGCGAAGGACCGTGGGTTCGTGGGGACCGTGGCTCCTTCCCAATGGCTGCTGGTCGAGCACAGCCCGGGCGGCGATGCGGCGCCGGGCGTGGCACGGATTGCCGCCGTCGGCCGGGCCCTGCCGCCGGCCCGCGTGTCCACGGACGAGCTCATGGCTTCGACCCGTCACCGAACCCGAATCGACCTCGAACGGTTGACCGGCGTGCACGAGCGACGAGTGGGTGACGGGACCGACGACTCGTTCACCCTGGCGGTGAAGGCGGCCGTCGATTGTCTGGCCCATACGTCGTACGGCCCTGAGGACCTGGACGTGGTCATCAGCTGCAGCATCACGAAGTTCCGCGACGGGCTGACCCAGTGGCTCGATCCCCCGATGAGCGTGGCTGTGGCCCAGGCCATAGGGGCGACGTCGGCAACGACGTTCGACGTTTCGAACGCCTGCGCCGGCATGCTCACCGGAGTGTTCATCCTGAACGACTGGATCCGCCAGGGCGCCATCCGCACAGGCCTGGTGGTGAGCGGAGAGTTCATCTCCTCGTTGGCACGAAACGCGGCGAGGCACGTCAGGAACATCATGAGTCGCGAGCTGGCCTCGCTGACCCTCGGCGATGCCGGAGCGGCGATGCTCGTGGAGCGGTCGCCCGACGACAAGCCCGGCATCACCGTCACCGGCTTCACCACCATCGCCGAGCACAGCCGCCTGTGCGTCGCCTACCCCTCCTCGCACGAGCCCGGAGCCCGGATGTTCACCCGTTCCCAGGCGCTCCAGGTGGCGGCGATACGAGACACCCCCATCCTCTTGCGCGAGGCGCTCGAGGCGGCCGGACTCGAGATCGAGGACATCGACCACGTGGTCCCCCACCAGACCTCGACCCGGGCCATCCGCAAGGGGATGGCCCACGTCACGCAAGCACTTGGCGGTGAGCCGACCCACCCGGTGGTGGTGACCGTCGACCACTATGGCAACACCGCTTCGACCAGTCACACGGTGGCCCTGGTCGACGAACTCGAGGCCGGTCGCATACGGCCTGGCGACACGGTGGCGCTGGTGGCCCTGGCGTCGGGCCTGGTGATCGGCGTGGTCCTGTTCAGGGCAGACGAGAATCTGGTGCAGAGTTATGGCCACGCGTCTTGAGGGCGTGACGGTCACCACGGGGGGCTGGCGGCGCAGCCACAGCGCGCTGCGTTTGGCGGTGGACGCCGCTCGCCAGACGCTCGAACGAACCGGCCGGACACCCGATCAAATCCCGCTGCTCATCTACACAGGCCTGTTTCGTGATCGCAACTTGGGCGAGCCGGCATTGGCGCCGATGATCCAGGAGGACCTGGGCGCCAACCCCGAGGATCCACATTCCGGCCGGCGGGGCACGTTCTCCTTCGACATCTCCAACGGCGGAGGCGGTGTCCTCAGCGCCCTCGAGGTGGCCGACCGCTTCCTGCGCGCCGGCACCGTCGACGTGGTCCTGGTGGTGTCCAGCGATGCCAACCCGGGCCACGGCTTGGCCCCTGGCTTCCCCTTCGACCCGGCCGGAGGTGCCGTGTTGTGCACACGGTCGGACGGCCCCGGCGGGCTCGGCGCGTTCAGCTGGGCAACCGATCCGGACGACGGGTCGTCCTTCCGAGCGACCGTGGGAGAGAGGACGGGGAGCAACGTGCTCACCATCCATCACGCTACCGACTATGCGGAGCGGGCAGGGAGGGTGGCTGCGGCCGCCGTTCAGCGTCTGTTCGACCAGGAGTCGCTCAAGCCGATCGACGTCGATGTGGTCGTGGCCAGTCCCAACGACGACGGCTTTCGTCAGGTGTTCGGGGACGAAGTCGGAATCGAGGATGAGCGCATCGTCAGCGCGGGTGCTCGCCTGCACACGGTGAGCTTCCTCGCCGGCTTGGAGACGGCCGTGACCAGCGGCCGCCTGGCCAGGTCGAGGAAGGCACTCTTCGTATGTGCATCGGCCGGGGTCACCGCAGGAGCTGTCCTCTTCACACCGTGACCCAGGCCGAGGTTGCAAGCCGAGGCGAGCACGAGCTCCGGGGCGTGTCGGAGTCCCTGGGGACTTTGGTCCCTTCCATCCACCCTCTCCACAACCTCCATGTGGAGAACACGCGCCATCATCTCGGCGCGTGGTGACCGATTCACAGAGGGTGGATTCAGGCACCCCGCCACGCACCTCGGGCCCAGGAGGACCCTGGTCGACGGGCCCGTGACATTGGTCCCTTCTCGTGGCATCGAACGGATTCCAAGAATTTCGTATGACGGTCAAACGAATGATCACGGAGTTGACGGGGAAGGCAAACGGGGCTCCCGCACGGTTGGCGCGCCATAGGCCTTGGACCTGGGGGGCGACCCCAGAAGAGGTTGCCGGCCCCTTCCCCTACCCCGACCTGGTGCCGGAAGGCAGGCGGTCGCCCACCATGGCCATCACCATCGATGCGACCCCCGAAGAGGTCTGGCCGTGGCTCGCCCAGCTGGGCTGGCAACGCGGGGGCTGGTATTCCTGGGACCTCCTGGACAACGGCGGGCGGCCCAGCGCAAAGGAAGTCCATCCCGAATGGCAGGACATCGCCATCGGCGATCTCCTCAAGTTCCGCGCTCTGGGCCGTGACATCGACGCCTACAAGGTCGGAGTCGTCGAACCCAACAGATATCTCGGTCTGTACGGCTACACCACTCTTGGAGGCCGTTGGCTCGATCCCAAGGAGCCCCGTCCGTCGTCATACATGGAAGGAACCTGGGGCTTTCTGCTCGAGCGTCTTGCTGATGGCCGCACTCGTCTTGTGATCAGCGGCTACCAGACCTACCGCCCCCGCTGGGTCGAGAGGTTCGTCGCCTCGTGGCTCCTCATCGCGCTCGTCTGGCCCATGCAGGCTCGGATGCTGGCCGTCCTCAAGCGGAACATCGAACGAGCTCCCAAGCTCGAGACGCCGTTGCCCGGCGTTGCGGCGCAGGTGACAGCGCCCAAGGCGCCGTCACCCGATGCGCTCGTCCCAGGGAGGTGACGAAGATGCTGTCAATGAAAGAAGCAACCTCGGACTTTCTCGCCCAGAAGCGGGTCGCCGTCACCGGCGTGTCGAGAAAGGGTGCCCAGGCTCATGGGGCCAACCTGATTTACCAACGACTGCGCGACCGCGGCTACCAGGTGTTCGCTGTCAACCCCAACGCGGACGAGGTCGAGGGTGATCACTGCTACCACGACCTGAAGTCGATCCCCGGAAGCGTTGACGGGGTCGTCATCGCAACTCGGCCAGAGGTCGCTGACTCGACAGTGCAGGAGTGCGAAGAACTCGGCATCAAGCGGGTCTGGATGCACCAGCCGCCCTTCGGTCCAGGTAGCGCATCGGCAACGGCCGCGGAGTATGGCCGCCAGCACGGCATGACCGTCATCGATGGGGGTTGCCCGTGCATGTTCTCCCCGACCGCTGACCCGGGGCACAAGGTCCTGAAGCTGATGGGGCGGATGAACGGAAAGGTCCCGCGACGAATTGGCAGTGGGGTCCAGTCCACTTGAATCGAGCGGGTCGCACAGAGGGGAGGACCGATGGATGCGGCGACTATCGCCCGTGAGCGCCACATCAGTCTCACCAGCTTCAAGCGGGACGGAACGCCGGTGTCCACTCCCGTGTGGTGCGCGAAGGAGAACGGCTCGTTGCTGGTGTTCAGCGAGGCGAACTCGTGGAAGGTCAAGCGAATTCGACACGACCCTCACGTCCAGATAGCACCCTCGAGCGCAAGAGGCTCGCCTCATGGCCCAGCTGTCGACGGGGACGCACTCATCCTCGAAGACACCGCCGAGGTCGAGACTCTCCTCGCTCGCAAGTACGGATGGATGTGGCCGGCCTGTAACCGCCTGACGGTCCTCACTCGGCGGCTTCGTCGGCAATCTCCACCGAAGTCCGTGACGATCAAGATCACCCTGCGCTGACGCGGATCATGCCATCGAACGCGTCTCGACGGACACGTTGCCCTCGTCGAAAGCGCCGCTGCTGTCTGCTTGGTGGTCGGGACCGGCATCGATCCGGTGACCTCACGCTTTTCAGGCGCGCGCTCTACCAACTGAGCTACCCGACCGTCGACCCGGAGGCTACCCGGGAGAGCGGTCCTGACGGGATTTGAACCCGCGACCTCCGGCTTGACAGGCCGGCGTGCACTCCAAACTGCACCACAGGACCTCGATCACTGGTGCGACCGTGGCACCCCCAACGGGATTCGAACCCGTGTTACCGCCTTGAAAGGGCGGCGTCCTCGGCCGCTAGACGATGGGGGCTCGACCCATCGGCGCCGCCAGGCTAGCAGGCAGCCCTTCGGGCGCGGCCGGGACTAGCGGTCTTCGAACACCCAGGTCGGGCCCTGCGGTGTGTCGCGCACCTCGATGCCGTGCTCGGCCAATTGCTCGCGCACCCAGTCGGCGTCCTCGAAGCGGCCCTCCTGGCGGGCCTTCTCGCGCAGCCCGAGGGCGAGCGCCACGAACGGGCCGATCGTCTCGGCGGGGTCACGGGCACCTTCCTCGGCGAGCTCGGCCAGGTCCGTCACCATGGCCCGGAGCGCGGCGCGCCCCCGGTCGAACTCGTCCGACTGCAAAGTGTCGGCGCGCCACGCCCACATCTCGGCTTCGAGTGACAACGCCGCGTCACGCATGGTCGGGACGTCCCGCTCGGCCTTGGCGGTGCGGAACTGCGCCTCGAAGCTGCGGATGGCCTCGAGCAACGGCGAACCTCCGCCATCGGCGGCAGGCGGCCTGGGAGCGGTCGTCGACGGTGCCTCGGCGTCGGCGTCGGCGTCGGCGGCGGCGGTGGTGGCGGAGGAGACGGTGGCCGGCTCCGGCGACCAGCCGGACCGCAGCTCCTCGGCCATGGCCGGCAACCGGCTGATGGGGAACTCGGCTCCCGATTCCAGCGTCGTCGACCGGCCCTGCGCCCGCACGGTGACGACACCACGGCCGCTCACCCAGGCCGTGTCGGTCTCGAAGTCGAGGAACAGCGCCGTGTGCTCGTCCACCCCCAGGACAAATGCGCCGTCGGGCAGCATGGGCTCGAGCATGCGCAGGCGCTGCTCACCGAGATAGCAGAAGCGCGTGTCGTGGGTGCCCCCTTCGGCATTGTCGTAGTGGGGGATGACGGCCACATGGAGGCCAAGATCGGTGAGCAGATCGAGGCCCTCCTCCCAGTGGGGATCGTCTCCCACCTTGTAGATCTCGTACACGGGAACGGTCACCACGCCAAGCGTCAATGCCGCCGCCGAGGCGAACGTCAGGGCGCCGCCGTGGGTCAGCTTCTCGGCGAGCATGGACGGCACCAACGTGGACGCCCAATTGCGCAGGGCGTAGGTGGGGCTGCCGGGCCCGGCGAAGATGAGCGGGGCGGCGGCCAGCCGGGCCAGCACGGCGTCGCCTCCCGGGCCGCCCAGGTCGGCGGCCGACCGCATCCCGGCGGCCTCCATCTCGAACCCCACGCTGTCGTGGAAGTACGTGACCGCACGTGCCACGAGCTCGTCGGCGTTCATCTGGAACCCGAAGGGGGTGTCGAGCAACACGCCGTGCACGGGCGGGGGCCCGAGGCGGTCCACCACGGCGCGATGCATCTTCACCATCGTGGGTGCCGTCTCGCCGGAGCCCATGATGGTGAGGAGGCGGGTCATGGCCGACACCGCGCCCTGGTCACCGGTCGTCCTTCACGTCGGGCAGCACTCCAGCCAGCGCTGCCACCACCTCTTCCTGCAGGAGGCTGAGATATCCGTACAGAGCGAGGCCGGGAGCACGCGGATCTTCGGGGTCGATGGAGCTCATGTCCTCGGTGACGTCGAGCTGGGTGCCCAGCACCAGGCGGAGAACCTCGAAGGCGCCCATCCACTGTTCCAGCTCTCCGAGCCCGACCGTCTCGGCCGAAGCCGTCTGCGCCAGGCAGTCCAGTGCATGACGGTGATGATCGAGCAGTGACTCGCCCACCAGAGCCTGGTACTCGCGTTCGGCGGCGGGGTCGTCGGGATAGGCGACCGGGAAGAGCCGCTTGGTCGATTGGTCGCCGGTGGCCAGCAGCTCCTGTGCCTGCGCCGGAAGCCCCTCCAGCAGCTGGCGTTCCTCGGGCGACAGTCGGGGGTGGAAGCTGCCCTGTCGGTCACGGGTGAACCGCCGCCGCGACGGCGTCACTCGGACTGCTCCATCGTCGCCCACAGCCCGTGCTCGTGGAGGCGGGCGACGTCTATCTCGGCTCGCTCCCGGGGACCGGAGCTGACGACGGCCCGGCCCTTGTGGTGCACGTCGAGCATGAGCTTCGTCGCCTTGTCGTGGGAGTACCCGAAGAGCTTCTGGAACACGTAGGTGACGTACGACATCAAGTTGACCGGGTCGTTCCACACGATGACGAGCCAGGGACGGTCGGGATGGACCTCTTCGCCACCGCGGGGAAGGTCGACCTCGACGGGCTGGGTGGTGGTCATCGGCCCACTCCCGCCGCAATGGCAGGTGGGCTGAGCGCGGCATCCTCGGGCTCGGCCACCGCCGCCACCGCCCCGATCTCGACGTCGTGAGCCCGGAGTCCGTCGAGGAACCACACCGTGGCGCCCCACACCAGGGTGGCCCCGAAGACGTGGAACCCGACCAGCAGCGCCGGCACGTGCAGGAAGAACTGCGTGTAGCCGAGGGCACCTTGGGCCACCACGGCGACGAGCATGAGCTCGCCGCGTCGTTCCACCCCCTCAGGAGCACGGGCGCGGCGCAACAGCGCCAGCTCCACGAGCAGGAGGGCTCCCGCGGCGATAGCGATGCCCGAGTGGGTGCGGGCCATGTCGTCCAGGGGCACGGGCAGGCGCACGGCGTCGGGGCCGCCGGCGTGCGGCCCGGAGCCGGTGGTGGCCGTTCCGGCGACGACGGCGAGCACGACGAGGGCGGAGAACAGCCAGGCCACCCGGCGCCCGGCGGAGGGAACCAGGGACCGGCCCGGCCCCCGGGCGCGCCCCGAGCGCAGGGCGAGGACCAGGGCCACGGTGAGCAGGGCCATGCCCACCATGAAGTGGGTCATCACGGCGTAGGGGTTGAGCTTCGAGTACACGACCACCCCGCCCAGCACGGCTTCGCCCACCACCCCGCCCACCAGCGCCGCCGACAGCCAGGCCAGGTCCCGGCGCCGGGGACGGCGCAGCCACGAGGCGATCAGGGTGGCGGCCACGACGGCGGACAAGGCCACCACCACCATGCGATTGCTGAACTCGACGACGGGGTGGAACGTCAGGGGCGGGGTCACCGATCGGGCCGAGCACGTGGGCCAGTCGGGGCACCCCAGACCGGAGTCCGTGAGCCGTACGGCGGCGCCCGACACGATGTTCAGGACGACCAGGACCAGGCTGGCCTGGGCGAGAAGGAGGAAGGCCCGGGGGCCGACACGGGGCATTCGCACCGAGATTCCATGGTAGTTGGGGGCTTTCTGCGGGCCTCCCAGCTTTGTCGGCCCAGCTAGGCGAGCCGTAGGCTCTTGCCGGCATGACCGCTCTCGACCCTGCCGTGCGGGCAGGTGGTGTGAGGATCCGCAGCTACGTGGCGCTGACCAAGCCGCGCATCATCGAGCTGCTCCTCGTGACCACCTTGCCCACCATGTTCGTGGCCCGGCGCGGTGTGCCCGCGCTCGGCCTCATAGTGGCCACCCTGGTGGGCGGAGCACTCGCCGCCGGGGGTGCCAACGCCATCAACATGGTGGTCGACCGGGACATCGACCGGGTCATGCACCGCACCCGGCACCGCCCCCTCGTGACCGGGGAGCTCACCCCGGGCAGGGCGCTCGTCTTCGCCCTCGTCCTCGAGGCCGTTGCCTTCGTCGAGCTGGCCCTGGCCGTCAACCTGCTCTCGGCGGTGCTGGCCGTGTCGGCCACGCTCTTCTACGTCTTCGTCTACACGCTCTGGTTGAAGCGGACCTCGAGCCAGAACATCGTCATCGGCGGCGCCGCCGGGGCCGTGCCGGTGCTGGTGGGCTGGGCGGCGGTGACCGACGGCCTGGGATGGGCGCCGCTCGTGCTCTTCGCCGTCATCTTCATCTGGACCCCGCCGCACTTCTGGTCCCTGGCCGTGCGCTACCGCGACGACTACGAGGCGGCCCAGGTGCCCATGCTTCCCGTCGTGGCCACCTTGAGCCGCACGGCGGGCCAGATCCTGCTCTACACCACCGCGCTCGTGGCCGTGACCGTAGTGTTCGCCGCCGTGGGACACATGGGTGCGCTCTATCTCGCTGCCGCCGTCGTGCTCGGGGCGCTGTTCCTCGTCTACGCCGTGCGGCTCAGGCGGGAGCAGACGCCGCGGGCAGCCATGGCCCTGTTCAAGTACTCGATCACCTACCTCACCCTGCTGTTCGTCGCCATGGCCGGCGACGTCCTCATCCGCTTCCACTGACCGGCCCTTCCCGGGCTTGTCGGCGGTGTGGCGGGCTCCGCAGCCTGCGTCGGCAGTCAGCCGGCGGTCAGCCGGCGGTGACGGCGAAGCGGGGAGGGACGCCCACCAGGCGTTCGGGGAGCGGGAGCGCCCGCCGTTCGGCGCGCGTGACCTCCTTCAGCCACACCACGGTCGTCGCCTTCCAGCCGGCGGCGGCCACCGTCGCCGTCACCTCCGCGGGAGGGGTGCCGGTGCCGAAGGGGAGCGAGCGGCGCAGGGCCTCGTCGTACTCGCCGTGGTGGTCGGAGGGCGTACCCCGCCATTGGCGCAGGCGACGTCGGAGCCGGGCGCGGGCCGTCTCGAGCGGTCCCGTCCGTCCCCAGACGGTCTCGAAGAGCACGAGACGGTCGGCGGCGCCGCGCCAGGCGCCCAACGCCGCTCCGGGGTCGGGCAGGGTCCACAGCAGGTGCCGCTCGACGACGACGTCGAAGCGTCCCGGTGGCGGCTGGTCGGCGGGTCCGACCACGGTGGTCACGTGGAGGCCCTCGGCGGCGGCCGATTCTGTGAGCCGCTGCAGCATGGCGGGAGCCAGGTCGAGGGCCGTCACCCGGTGGCCGGCCCGGGCGGCGGCCAGGCTCAGGAAGCCTGTGCCGGCGCCGCAGTCGAGGACCGACGCCGGCGGCGGGGGAAGGAGGCGGGCCAGGGTCCCGGCCCACACCCGCTGCACGGCCGGGTCCCGGGGCCGGTGCCCGGGAGCGTTGTCGTAGGTGGCGGCGTCCTCGTCCCAGAAGCGTCGGATCTCGGCCAGCGCGTCGTCCGGGTGGTCCATTCGGCCCGTTTCTACCAAGATGCCGGCGTGCAGATCTCCGGCTCCACCGTCCTCGTCACCGGCGCGTCCTCAGGGATCGGCGCCGCTCTGGCCCGGCGCCTGGCCTCCGACGGCGCCACGGTCGGGATCGTCGCCCGCCGTCAGGACCGCCTGGCCCAGGTCCTGGCCGACTGCCAGGCCGCGTCGCCGCAGTCGCGGATGTGGGTGGCCGATCTGTCCGACGTAGACGGGGCCGAGGGCGTGGTGCTCGAGGCGTGGGACACCTTCGGACATCTCGACTGCCTGGTGAACAACGCCGGGGTGCCCATGCGCCGCCACACCACCAAGCTCGACGCCGAGACCCTCGACTGGGTCATGCGGGTGAACTTCACGGCGCCGGCCCGCATGACGATGGCGGTGCTGCCCCGCATGCTGGAGCGGGGTTCGGGGATGATCGTGAACGTCTCCAGCGTGGCGGGACGCCTCGGCAACGCCAACGAAGCGGCGTATTCGGCCTCCAAGTTCGCCCTGTGCGGCTGGAGCGAAGCCATCGCCGTCGACCTCTTCGACACCGGCGTCAAGGTCCGGCTCGTCAATCCGGGCCCCATCGACACCGAGATCTGGGACCTGCCCGACAACGACGATCCGCTCGTCGACGTGCCCAAGGTGTCGTCCGAGGACATGGCGGACGCCATCGTCAACGCCATGGAGGGCGACGCCTTCGAGACCTACTTCCCCGACATGAAGGCGATCATCGAGATGAAGACCTCCGATCCCGACACCTTCTTGCAGGGCATGGCCGACATGGCCCGCGCCGCCCACCGCTGAACCGCGGATCGGGCGTGTCGCATCGGGAGCCGGCGGTCCGAAGGACGACCCGGGCTGGACTTCAGCCCTGGCCGAGGAGGCGGAACAGATCGTCTCTCATCTCGCCGGCCAGCTCGGCGACGAGCGACAGTCGCTCGACGGCATCGCCGGCGGTGAGGAGCCGCTGACGGTCGAGGGGACCGAGCGGCAGCCGGCGACACAGTTCCCAGCGTTCGTCCCCGTCCGGGACGTCGTCGTGATGGTGTCCGGTGTCGAAGTCGGGGGAACGGGCGCGTCCTGACGGTTCCTCGCCGCTCATCTCGGAGAGCAGCGACTCCACCCGCATCACTGCGGCCCGCGCCACGTCGAGGGCGTTGGCGAAGGCCACCTGGTCGACGACGGCGGCGTCCTCGAAAAGGAGGACCGTCGCCTGGGGATAGGGGTCGTCCTCCAGCCACTCCTCGACGCGCAGCCGGTTCGTGCCCCGGGCCAGCAGGGCGTAGCGGCCGTCCTGGGAGCGCGACAACGCCTCGATGCGGGCGACCGTCCCGACGTCGGTGCGTTCGTCGCCTCCGCCCACCTCCGATCCCCGGGCGATGAGCACCACGCCGAAGTCGTGCGGCTCGTGCTCCAGGCAGTCGGCCACCATGGCCCGATAGCGCGGCTCGAAGACGTGGAGGGGAAGCAGCTCACCGGGAAGGAGCACGGTGGAGAGCGGGAACATCGGGAGCAAGCGCACGGGCGGTCCACCCGGCCCCGGCGACTCGGACCCCGCCGTCACGTGGCGGAACGGCGTCGGGCGGCTTCCCGGACGGCGATGTCGGCGGCGTCCTCGGGGTTGGCGGCCTCGAGCACGCCCCGGGCGGGGCGGCCCCCCTTGGACAGCTCCCAGGTGTCGAGCCCGATCACGGGGATCCCGGCCTGAAGCGCCAGGGCCACCTCCGACAGCGTGCCGAACTCGCCGCCCACCGCCACGACGGCATCAGCGTTGCGCACCACGAGGATGTTGCGCCCCTCACCCATGCCGGTGGTCACGGCCACGTCGACGTACTCGTTGGCGACGCTCCGGTCGGCACCGGGAAGGATGCCCACGCTGGTCCCCCCGCCATCGCGCGCCCCGCGGCAGGCGGCGGCCATGACCCCGCCCAGCCCACCGCACACCACCACCGCCCCGGCCTCGGCCAGGGCGCGCCCCACCCGGGCTGCCCGGTCGCAGTCCTCCTCGTCGGCGTGGCCCCCGCCGACCACGGCCACGTGCAATCGGTCCACCGTTCGAGTCATGTCACGTCCTCGTCGCCGGTCACTCCCATCGGAAGGTGAGGGCCGCCACGACCGGCGCGGCCACGGCCCAAACCACGAGCACCACCCACGACCAACCTGCCACCGAGGTGCCGAGACCGACGGCGCGGTGCAGGGCATCGGCCAGCGCCGCGGCGGGAAGCAACTTGGCCAGCTCCTGGAGCCATCCGGGCAGCTTGGACAGCGGCGCCAGCATCCCGCTCACGAGCAGCAGCAGCAACCACAGACCGTTGGCCGCCGCCAGGTTGACCTCGGCCCGCAATGATCCGGCCAGCACGAGCCCCAGCCCGCCGAAGCCGATGCTGGCCAGGACGACGACGGCCACCGCCACGCCGGCACCGCCGGCCGAGGGGCGCCATCCGAGGCCGAGGGCCACCGGGACGAGCACGGCGGCCTGGAGCAGCTCGACCACGACCACGGCGGCGATCTTCGCCGCCAACAGCGCCGGGCGCCCCAGCGGCGTGGTGCCGAGACGCTTGAGCACGCCGTAGCCGCGTTCGAAGCCGGTGGCGATGCTCAGGTTCACGAGGGCGGTACCCATCACGGCCAGCGCCAGCACGCCCGGCGCCAGGAAGGTGATGGGCTGCGCCGTGCCGGTGGGGAGGAGGTGCACCTCCGAGAAGAACACGAGCAGGACGACGGGGATCCCCAGGGTGAGCAGCAGCGACTCCCCGCGCCGCAGCGTCATGTCGAGCTCGGCCATGGCTTGCGCCGTCACCCGGCGGCTCGGGCTGCTGGCGCTCACGACGGGGCCACCGGCTCACCAGCCGTCAGGGTCAGATAGATGTCCTCGAGAGATCCGCGCCCGGCGCGCAGCTCGCCCAGCGCCAGCCCACGGGCGTCGAAGTAGGAGGCCAGGGCGGCGAGCCGGGCGGCGCTGGCCTCTCCCGCCACGGTGTAGCGGCCCGGCCCGGTACGACGCACCGACTGCACCGAGGCGCCCAGGGCGGCCGCCAGGTCCGTGAGGTCGAGATCGTCGTGCGCCGAGAAGTGGATGCCCTCGCTGTCCCGGCCGAGCTCGTCCACCGAGCCGCTCGCCACCACGCGCCCGGCCGACAAGATGACCACGTCGTCGGCGAGACGTTCGACCTCGGGAAGCTCATGGGTGGTGAGGACCACGCAGGCTCCGGCCTGGCGGCGCTCGGCGATCACCCGGCGCACGGCCAGCCTGCCCTCGGGGTCGACACCGGCCGTGGGCTCGTCGAGGAAGAGCACCTCGGGGCGCCCCACGAGGGCCAGGGCCATCGACAAGCGCTGCTGCTCGCCACCGGACAGGCGCCGCCACGGCGTGCGGCTCACGGCACCGAGCCCCATCACCTCGAGCAGGGCGCCGGGCTCCTCGGGGTCGTCGTAGTACTTGGCGAACAGCTCGACGGCCTGGCGCGGGGCCATGGTCGGGTACACGCCGCCGCGCTGGAGCATGACGCCGATGCGCGCCACGAGGGCGGTCCGGTCGTGGCGGGGGTCGAGGCCGAGCACCCGCACCGAGCCGGAGGCAGGAACCCGGTATCCCTCGAGGGTCTCGACGGTGGAGGTCTTGCCGGCACCGTTGGGGCCGAGAAGAGCGAGCACCTGCCCGGCCCGGGCGGTGAAGGAGAGCCGGTCCACGCCGACCACGTCGCCGTAGCGAACGACCAGGTCACGGCACTCGATGGCGGCAGCGCCACCGTCGCCTGGGACCGGGGATGACATCGCGGGGAGGCTACCTTTGGCCCGATCATGATCGACATCCGCCTCGTGCGAGACGACCGGGTAGCGGTGGCGGCCTCCCTCGGCCGTCGCGGAGTGGACTCCGGCGAGGTGGAACGGCTGTACGACGCCGACGAGCGGGCGCGTGCCGCCGTGGCCCGGCGCGACGAGCTGCGGGCCAAGGTGAAAGAGCTCTCCCGTCAGGTGGGCGAAGCGCGCCGGAGCGGAGAGGACGCTCGGGCGGCCGCCCTCACCGAGGAGAGCCGGGCCCTCGGGGACGACGAGAAGGCGGCAGACGCCGAAGCCAGCGACGCCCAGGAGACGGTGCGGCAGCTGCTGCTGTGGCTCCCCAACCTGCCCTCCGCTGAGGCCCCCGACGGGGCGGGCCCCGAGGACAACGTGGTGGTGCAGCGCTGGCCCGCCGAGTCGCGCCCCTACGAGGACCACCAGCGGGTGCCGCACTGGGAGGTCGGCCCGGCGCTCGGCCTTCTCGATCTCGAACGCGGCGCCAAGCTGTCGGGCTCGATGTTCCCGCTGTTCCGAGCGGGTGGTTCACGGCTGCTGCGGGCGCTCACCGCCTTCGCCCTCGATCGGCACGTCGACTACGAGGAGATCCGGCCCCCCACCCTGGTGCGCACCGAGACCATGGAGTCGACGGGGCACCTGCCCAAGTTCGCCGACGAGGCCTACCACGTCGAACGCGACGACCTGTGGGCGATCCCCACCGCCGAGGTGCCGCTCACCTCCATGCACCGAGGTGACGTCCTCGACGAAGCCGACCTGCCGCTCCGGCTCACGGCCGCCACGCCCTGCTTCAGACGCGAGGCGGGTGCCGCCGGGCGTGAGACGCGCGGCCTGCTGCGGGTGCACGAGTTCGACAAGGTGGAGCTGTTCGCCTACGCCACCGCAGAGCAGGCGCCGGCCGTGCACGCCGAGATGGTGGGGCGGGTCGACGACCTCCTCCAATCACTGGACCTCCAGTACCGCGTGCTCGACCTGTGCACGGGCGACCTGGGCAACTCGGCGGCCCGGACCTTCGACTTCGAGGTGTACGCCCCGGGGGCGGACCAGTGGCTCGAGGTGTCGTCGGTCAGCTGGTTCGGCGACTACCAGGCGCGCCGAGCCAACGTGCGCTACCGGCCCGCCGGGGGAGGCGCCCCGCGCTTCGTGCACACGCTCAACGGCTCGGCCCTGGCCTGGGCGCGCATCTGGGCGGCGCTGGTGGAAACGGGACGCCGCGGCGACGGGAGCGTGGAGCTTCCCGCCGTGCTCGGTCCCTATCTCGGTGGCCGCCTGGTGCTGTCGCCGCCCGGGTGAGCCTGGCGCCGGTGGCCGGCTGCTGCCCGGTGCCGACGGACCGGGCGGGGAGCTCAGTGCGGCAGCACGCCGCTCATCTCGAAGCGGTAGCCGACCCCGCGGACGGTGGTGATGATGGTGGGCGAGGAGGGATCCGCTTCGATGTGGTTGCGCAGGCGCTTCACGTGCACGTCGAGGGTCTTCGTGTCCCCGACGTAGTCGCTTCCCCACACCCGGTCGATGAGGGTGTCACGGGTCAGCACGCGCCCGGCGTTCTCGACCAGCAGCAGCAGCAGCTCGAACTCCTTGCGCCGCAGCGCCACCTCGCGACCGCGCACGAACACCCGGTGGCGGTCGGCGTCCACGCGCACTTCGCCCACCTCGATGACCGACCGCTCCTCGGACGTGCTCTCGCCGTCGCGGCTGGAGCGGCGCATCACGGCGCGCATCCGGGCCACGAGCTCCCGGAGCCGGTAGGGCTTGGTGACGTAGTCGTCGGCCCCCACCTCGAGGCCCACCACGGTGTCGATCTCGGTGCCCTTGGCGGTGACCATGATGATCGGCACGGACGACCGGGAGCGGATGGCGCGGCACACGTCGATGCCCGACAGCTTGGGAAGCATGATGTCGAGCAGGACAAGCTCGGGCTCGATGCGGTCGAACAGCGCCAGGGCCTCCGCCCCGTCGCCGGCCACGGTCACCTCGAAGCCCTCGCGGGCCAGGCCGATGACGAGGGCCTCGACGAAGGACTCCTCGTCCTCGGCCACGAGCACCCGGATGCCCTCACCGGCGGGGACCGGTTCGGGCTGCTCCGGGGGAGCGGCCTGGGCCACGGCCTTGCCGGCGGTGGAGGTGCGGGCGGAGGTGGAGCTTCTCGCCTGGGCCTTGGCCGTCGTCACGCGTTCTCCATCTGGGTCGGGAGGATGAGCCGGAACGTGGAGCCTTCACCTTCTCGGGAGTCGACCTCGACGCGGCCCTGGTGGTTGGCGGCCACGTGCCGGACGATGGAGAGCCCGAGCCCGGTGCCGCCGGTCGTGCGGCTGCGCCCCTGGTCCACGCGGTAGAAGCGCTCGAAGATGCGGTCGAGGTCACGGGCCGGGATGCCGACCCCCTGATCTTCGATCTCGAGGACCACCTCGCCGTCAGTAACCTGACCGGCGAAGCGAACGGAGCCGCCGTCGTAGGAGAACTTCACGGCGTTCTCGAGGAGGTTGTACAGAGCCGAGACTAGCTGGCGGCGGTCGCCCATCACCGCGATGGGCGGCTCGGGCTCCTCCAAGGTGATCTTCACATCGCGCTGCTCGGCGGCGTTGCGCACGCGCTCGGTCGCCTCGGCCATGACCAGGTTGACGAGCACCGGCTCGCGGGGCGGAGCCTCCTCCGCCTCGATGCGCGACAGGTCGAGCAGGTCGTCGATGATGCGGCTCACCCGGAACGCCTCGGTGTGGATGCGGGTGGCCAGACGTTGCGCCACGGCGGCGTCCTTCTCGGCCACGAGCGTCTCGGCCAGAAGGCCGAGGGCCCCCATGGGGGTCTTGAGCTCGTGGCTCACGTTGGCGACGAAGTCGCGGCGGACCTCCTCGAGGCGGCGGCGCTCGGAGACGTCGTCGATGACGGCGATCACCCCGAGGGTGCGACGGCCGTCGTCGAGCAGCTGCGTGCGTACCGCCAGCGTGCGGCGCGGTGGCCCGTACAGATCGAGGGTGCGCTCGGCGGTGCCCTGTTGCCAGGCGTTGCCCAACAGATCGACAACGGCCTGGGCGGCCAGGGCGTCGCCGTGCCGACCGCCCATGAGCCCGACAGCCCGGGCGTTGCGGAACACGACCTCGCCGTTCTCGTCGCACACGATCACGCCCTGGGGCAGGTTGTCGAGAGCGCGCCGCAGGCGGATGGCGTCCGCCGACGACTCGGCCACGGCTTCAGCGGCGCGATCGGTGACCTGCTCGAGATGATGGAGCGCCGGCTCCACACCGGCGTGGTCGCTGTCGGGAGCGTCCACGCCGAGGCGTGCCGCCAGCGCCGACAGGCGCTGCTCGAGCCCGTGTCGTCCGGCCCGGCGTCCCAGCAGGGTGGCGATGACGACGGCGATGACGCCCACGCCGGCGGCGATGGCCACGGCGATGACAGCGACGCTCTCGTGGATCTGGGTGACGGCAGGCACCGGCACCAGCATGACAGCCGGTGGTCGTGCCTGTGTGTGCCGGGCCGTTCGCTCCTGAAGTCTATGAAAATACATGAAACATATTGATATCGGTCACGACGCGGTCTAGGGTCCTGGGCGGAGCGCTGGAGGGGATCAGGGGCTCGCCGGACAGGAGGTCGAGGCGCCGTGACCGTGTGGAAGCACCTGGCCGACGTCACCTTGTCGCCGAGCCCGGGGAACCTGCCCGGGGGCGACGTGTTGGAGCGATTGACGAACGGGCTGGGGGGGTGGGCCCTGGTGGCCACCCTGGCCGGTCTGGTGGTGGGCGCCGGATTGTGGGCCCTGGGGGCGCACGCCCAGAACTACCAGCAGTCGTTCATCGGCCGGCGCACGGTGTTGGTGTCCGGTGTGGCGGCCCTGCTCGTGGGGGCGGCGCCGGCGCTGGTCAACTTCTTCTTCCACGCCGGGCAGTCGGTGCACTGACGGCGTGGGCCCCGGTCAGCCGGTCGGGCGACGGGCGAGCGCGCCCCGATGAGCATCATCGGGTCGGCGCTGGGGGCGACGGTGAGCGCCGTCTTCGACGCCGCCGGGCAGTGGGTGGCGGGAGGGGCGGTGTGGCTGCTCGGCCAGGTCGGGCACGTGCTGTCGGCCACCACCTCGGTCGACCTGGGCGGTGGCTGGTTCCAGGAGCACTACAGGGTCATGGCGGCACTGGCGGCGGCGGTGATCCTGCCGATGGCCTGTTGCGGAGTGATCCTCGCCGTGTACCGGCAGGACGCGTCGATGCTCGTGCGCGGCCTGCTCGTGAAGCTCCCCTTGGCGCTGTTGTTCACCGGTGTCTCGGTCGAGCTGGTGCGCCTCGGGCTCGCCGTCACCGACGACCTCTCGGCACGGGTGCTCAGCACCGGAGGGGTGGACACCATCCACGTGCTGCAACCGGTGGGCAGTTTCCTGGCCGGCGCCGGGCTGGCCAGTGCCGGGGCGGTGCCCGCCTTCGTGATCTTCGTGGGCGCCCTCCTGGTGGCCGTGGCCTCGCTGGCGTTGTGGCTCGAGCTCGTCGTGCGTGCCGCGGCGGTGGCGGCCGCCACGCTCTTTCTTCCTCTGGCGTTGGCCGGCCTGGTGTGGCCGGCGGTGTCGCACTGGTGCCGTCGCCTGGCGGAGACCATCGCCGCCCTCGTGCTTTCGAAGTTGGTGGTGGCCGCAGTGTTGTCGCTCGCCGCCGGCGCGCTGTCCGGGGGCGTGAGCGGGGTGGGCGCCGGGGACGTGTCGGGAGGCTTCGCCGCCGTCGTCACCGGTATCGCGCTGCTCGTCATCGCCACCACGGCGCCGTTCGTGCTCCTCCGTCTCGTCCCTGCCATCGAGGCGGGGGCGGTGCTCCACCTGGAGGGCGCCCGCCACCGCCTCCAGCACACGGCCGGTGCCCCGGTGCGGGCCGGGGCGTTCGCCGTGCAGCTGGCCAGCGGAGCCGGAATGCTCGGCGCCGCCGCGGCCGATCCGGCCGCCATGGCCGGCGCCGCTGCAGGTGCAGGGGTCGGCGTGGTCCCCGGTGGGGACCCGGCCTCGTTGCTCGCCCTTCTGCACGCTCCGGGCGGGGGAGGCGAGGAGGACGTGGGCCGTGGTGGATGAAGCCGACGCCCGATATCACTTCGGGCCCCTCGAGCGGCGAGGGCTGGTGGCGGGATGGCGAGGGGGCCAGCTGGCGGTGGTGTCCGCCGGTCTGGTCGCCGCCGTGTTCGTGCTGCGCGGGCACGCCGGACTGGCCGGTGTCGCCGGGTCGGTCGTCCTGGTGGCGGTGTCGGTGGCCCTGGTCACCTGGCCCGTCGCCGGGCGCAGCGCCGAGCAGTGGGCACCCGATGCCGTGCGCCACGCCCGGACGACGGTGCGCCGACGACGCCACGGCACCGGGTCGCCCTTCACCGCGCTCTCGGTCGTGAGCGTCGACACCGGCGCCGGCCGCGCCCCGGCCGTGGTGCACGACGCCGTCTTGCGTACCTACACGGGCGTCCTCCCGGCGTGGGGCCATGGCTTTCTGTTGCAGGGGCTCACCGACAAGGCGATGCAGGTGGCGTCGTGGTCGAGTGTGCTCGCCGCGCTGGCACGCCAGGGGTCGGCCGTGCACCGGCTGCAATGGGTGGCCCGCTGCGTCCCCGACGACGGCAGCGAGCTCCGCCGTCACTGGGGACGCCAAGCGGTGCTGGCCCCCGACTCGCCGGCACAACATTCGTACGCGGCGTTGCTCGAGGCCGACACGGTCTCGGCCCGCCGACACGAGGTCTGGCTGGCGGTGACCGTCGACGCCACCCGTTCGGCGCGAGCGGTGCGTGCCGCCGGTGGCGGCGACCGCGGGGCATGCGCCGTGGTGCTCCGGGAGGCGGCATGGCTGCGCCGGCAGCTGTCGGATGCCGGCATCGGCAGCGGGCCGCTCCTCGACAACTCGGCGATGGCGAGCTGCATGCGACGGCAGTTCGACGTCCCGACCAGTGCCGAGGTGGCTGTGCACCCGGCCTGGCCCTGGCCGATGGCCGTCGAGGCCGAATGGAGCCGGGCACGTGTCGACGGCAGCTGGGTCGCCACGTACTGGGTGGCCGAGTGGCCGAGAAGGGAGGTCGGCCCTGAGTTCCTCGGGCCACTGCTTCTCGCCGACGTGCGGCGCACGGTGTCGGTCGTGATGGAGCCGCTGTCGAGTGTGGCGGCCACGCGCCATGTCGAGAAGGCGCGCACCGCCGATGTGGCCGATGCCGAGTTGCGCCGCCGTGGCGGGTTCCTGGCCACGGCACGGCGCCGCCGGGAAGAAGAGGTGCTGGCCGAACAGGAACGCGAGCTGACCGAGGGCCACGCGCAGTACCGCTTCACCGGCTACGTGACGGTGACCACGTCGACGTCGGAGGAACTCGAGGACGCCTGTGCCCGTACCGAGCAGGCGGGGGGGCGCTCGGGCATCGAGCTGCGCCGCTGCTACGGCGACCAGGCCCGGGCGCTCACCTGCACCCTCCCGCTCGGCCGCGGGCTGGCCTGACGCTTCCGCCTGTCGCCCCGTGCCCGTGCCCGCCCACCAGGCCACCACGCGCCATCTCGGTGCGGCGTATCCCTTCGTCGCCGAGCGTGACCTCGGTGGCGGCGGCGTGCTCGTGGGAAGGGACCTCTTCGGCGGAGCCTTCGTGTACGACCCCTTCGTGCTCTACGGCCAGGGGGTGCTCAGCAATCCCAACATGGTCGTCTTCGGCCAGATCGGCCGGGGCAAGAGCGCCTTCGTGAAGAGCTACCTGTGGCGGCAGTCGGTGTTCGGGCGCCGGGCGTGGGTGGTGGATCCCAAAGGGGAGTACGGCGCCGTGGCGCGCGCCTGGGGCACCGAGCCCATGGCGCTGCGACCGGGAGGGAGCCTCCGGTTGAACCCGCTCGACGCCGTGCACGGTGCAGAGCAGGACGCCGACGGCGCCGCTCGCAGTCGTGCCGAGCTGCTGGTGTCGTTGGCCGGCACCAGCCTGGAGCGCCCGCTGTCGCCCTGCGAACGCACCGCCGTCGAGCTGGCGGTGGGCGACGTCTCGCAGCGGACGGCGGTCCCCACCCTGCCCATGGTGGTGGAGGCACTGCTCGAGCCGGCGTCGTCGTCGGCAGCGGCCGTGCGCACCGACGCCGCCACGCTGGCCGCCGACGGACGTCAGGTGGCCCTCGAGCTGCGCCGCCTGGTGGCCGGCGACCTGCGGGGCATGTTCGACGGGCCGACCTCGGCGGCGCTCGACCTCGACGGTCCGATCGTCGTTCTCGACCTCTCCGCCGTCTACCACTCAGCGGCGTTGGGCGTGCTCATGACGTGCGCGGCGGCGTGGATGCGCGCCGCACTGCGCCGGGACGGCGGTGGCGGTCCCGTCCTGCTGGTCGTGGACGAGGCGTGGGCCATCCTCTCCAACCTCGGTGTGGCCCGATGGCTCCAGTCGTCGTGGAAGCTGTCGCGGGCCTGGGGCGTCTCCAACGTCGCCGTCCTGCACCGGGTCTCCGACCTGTCCGCCGCCGGGGCGGCGGGATCGGAACAGGTCGGGCTCTCTCAGGGCCTGCTGGCAGACTCCGAGACGCGCGTCCTCTATGCCCAGCCTCCAGAGGAGAGCGCGGCAGCGGCGTCGTTGCTCGGGTTGTCCGAGACCGAGCAGGAGCTGCTCGTGCGCCTGGGCCGCGGCGTGGCGCTGTGGCGGGTGGGCGGCCGGAGCTTCCTCGTGCAGCACAGGCTGTCCCCATACGAACGTGCGCTCGTCGACACCGACGCCCGCATGGCGGCGGGACGCTGAGCCCCGAGACGGCCGAGCTGGTGTCGGCCCCCTCTGCACCTGTGCCCCGACGCCTCTCGTGACCGGTGCCGCCCATTTGGTCGTGGCCGCCGGGGCAGCCGCCGGAGTGGTGGCGCTCAGCCGGCCAGGTCGGCGCCGGCGAACACCAGGTGCCGGCGGCGACCACGCCCGCTGGGCGGGACGACGCGACCTTCGCCCGCTCGTCGTGCGCCGGCCCGGTGGCGGGCGGCTGGTGCTGGGCGCCGCCTGCGGACATCTGATCGCCGCCGAACGCGGGCACTCGGTGCTCGTGGTCGGCCCCACCCAGAGCTACAAGACGTCGGGCCTGGCCGTGCCGGCGCTGCTCGAGTGGGGCGGGCCCGTGCTGGCCGCCTCGGTGAAGTCCGACCTCGTCACCCACACGAGGGCGTGGCGGGGGCGACAGGGCGCGGTGTGGCTGTTCGACCCCACGGCGTCGACGGGCCTGGTGGCCGACCACTGGTCACCGCTCACCAGTGCCCGCACGTGGGCCGGTGCCCGCCGCGTCGCCCACAGCCTGTGCGCGGCGGCGCGCCCTGACTCCTCCTCGCTGGCCGACGTCGACTTCTGGTACTCGTCGGCGGCCAAGCTGCTGGCGCCGCTTCTGCTGGCGGCCGCCGTGTCGAGACGGACCATGGCCGACGTGGTGCGTTGGGTCGACGAGCAGGAACAGCTGGAGGTGGCCGACTCGCTGTTCGCCGCCGGGGAGCGCCAGGCCCTGCAAGCGGCCCGGGCCACGTGGGCGCGCGACGACCG
>DMNK01000098.1:35290-38363 GCA_003453695.1 Acidimicrobiaceae bacterium
CCGCCGGTGGGATGCCGATCGACCCGGTGGTGCTGCTGGACGGCTGCAACACGCTGTATCTGTGCGCGCCCGCTCACGAGCAGCGTCGACTGCGGCCACTGTTCACGGCGCTGGCCACCGAAGTGCTCGACGCCGCCTTCGCTCGTGCGGCGCGCCGCGGCCGTCCCCTCGACCCACCGTTGTTGGTGGTGCTCGACGAGGCTGCCAACGTGGCGCCCTTGGCCGAGCTCGACGCCCTTGCCTCCACGGCAGCCGGGCACGGTGTGCAGCTGGTGACGGTGTGGCAGGACCTGGCCCAGCTCACCGCTCGCTACGGCGCCCGCGCCGGCAGCGTCGTCAACAACCACCGGGTGAAGCTCTTCCTGTCGGGCATCGCCGATCCGGCCACGCTCGAACACGCCAGCACCCTCATCGGGGACACCGAGCAGCGTCAGCGGACCACCACCTTCGACGGGAGGGGTGGGAGGTCCACGAGCGAAGGGCCCGTCTACCGGCGACTCGCCCCTTCTGACGTGCTGCGCCGCCTGCCCCCCGGGACGGCGGTGGCGATATCGGGCCATCTCCCCCCGGTCCGGTTCCGGCTGCGTCCGTGGTGGCGGTGCTGCACGCTGCGGGCTCGGGCCACAGGTGATGCGGTGCCGAAGCGACACTAAGTTGGCGGGCGGTGGTGGACGGACGAGCGGCGGCAGATCCGGCGGTGCACGACGGCGGCGCGGCGAACGTCCCGGCGTCCGACGAGGCGCGCCTGGCGGCAGTGGTCGCCGACCGCTACGCCGAGGTGCAGGACCGGGCGCGCCGCGCTCGCGACCGCGCCGAGGCGGCGGGCACGTTGCTCTGGGACCCGTTCGACCCGGCGTGGCGGGAGGACCCCTACACCGTGTACGCCCGGCTTCGCGAGACCAACCCGGTGCACCGCAGCCCGCTCGGCTTCTGGGTGTTCACCCGCCACGCCGATTGCCTGACCATCCTGCGGGACCGTCGTTCCAGCAGCGACGCCCGCCTGGCCGACCCCGAGCGTCTGTCGTCGCTGCGCTCCATCCACCCCGCCGACCAGACCGGGGTGGACGCCGTCTTCGAGGAGATGGCACCGTTTCTCTTCCGCGACCCCCCTGATCACACCCGCCTGCGCGGCCTGGTGCAGAAGGCCTTCACGCCCCGGGTGGTGGAGAGCCTCCGGGGGCGCATCACCGAGCTGTGCACCGAGCTCGTGGACGACATGCTGGGTCGGGGCCGGGTCGACCTGGTCTCCGACTACGCCTATCCGCTCCCGGTGCAGGTGATCGTCGAGATGCTCGGGGTGCCCGCCGAGGACCACGCCACCTTCCGCGACTGGTCGGACGCCTTGGCTCGGGGCCTCGATCCCGACTTCCTGCTTCCGGCCGACGCCGTGCAGCAGCGCCTGGCCGGGATCTTGAACTTCGTCCAGTACTTCGCCTCGCTCATCAACGAGCGCCGCCAACGACCCGGTGAGGATCTGCTGAGCCGCCTCATCACCGCCGAGGAGGAAGGCCAGGTGCTCTCCCAAGGAGAGCTCATCTCCACCTGCATCCTGCTGCTCGTGGCGGGCCACGAGACGACGGTGAACCTCATCGGCGGAGGTGCGCTCGCCTTGATGGAGCACCCCGGTCAGCTGGCGCGCCTGCGCGAGGACCCCTCGGTCGGCCGCACGGCGGTGGAGGAGTTGCTGCGCTACGTGTGTCCGGTGCAGCTCACGGGGCGCATCGCCATCGAAGCCATGGAGGTGAGCGGGGTCACCGTCGAGCCCGGCGACTTCACCATGCTCCTCATCGGCTCGGCCAACCGCGACCCTGCCGTGTTCGACGAACCCGAGGTGCTCGACATCGGGCGCAGCGAGAACCCGCACCTCGGCTTCGGGTTCGGCCTTCACCACTGTCTCGGCGCTCCCCTGGCCCGCCTCGAGTCGCAGATCGCCCTCGACGAGCTGCTGCGACGAGCGGACGTGCACGGGCCGGTGGGCCCGCTCGTTCACAAGGAGAACATCGTGTTGCGGGGCCTCGAGAGCCTGCCGGTGGAGCTGACCGCCCGCTGAGCGCAGGCTGGGCGCCGCCGTCCGGGCAGGAGCGCTCCTAGACCGGGGCCCCCGCGACGGTGAGCGGCCACGGGCGCTCGCGCTCCGCGATGGCGGCCAGCTCGAGCAGGAGCTGCTCCTGGTGGTGGTGGCCGATGACCTGCATCCCGACCGGCATGCCCTCCACCGTCCCCACCGGGATCGATGTGGCCGGGTTCTCGGCGAAGTTGGCCGGGATGGTGAGCACCCCGGAGTTCCCGCCCGCCGCCACGATGTCGCCCAGCTCGGCCACGAGGTCACGCTCCCCTACCTTCATGGGCACGGGACCCTCGGCGGCGAAGGCGATGTCCGGGTTGGTGGCGGCGATGATGAAGTCCACCTGGTCCAGCAGCTCGCCCATGTGGTCGTTCACGTCGACGCGGAACTGCTCGGCGGACGCCGCCAGGGCGAGGTCGTAGTGGTGGGTGGCCACGTTCATGCCGAACATGATCTCCATGGTGAGGTCCTGCTCGCATCCCGGGTAGCGATCACCCAGATCGGCGGCCAGCGTGACGAGGTTGGACATGGCCCACTCGGTGAGCACGGGCGGGAAGTGCACGTCGACGTCCACCCGTGCGAGCCCGGCGTCGGCGACGAGCGCCTCGGCTGCCGCCGCCACCGCTGTGGCCACGGCCGGGTGCACCACCGCCACGCCCAGGTCGACGCTGATGACGGCGCGTTTGCCAAGCAGTGCCTGGCGGTGACTGCCCAACTGGCGTTCCCAGCCCTCGACGCGCGGGAGGCTGAACGTGTCGCGCGGGTCGTAGCCGTTGCACACGTCGAACCATCGAGCCGTGTCGCGCACCGAGCGGCTCAGGCACCCGAGCGTCACCGTGTGCGGCGTCTGGTGGGTGTGTGGTCCCTTCGGGATGCGCCCGAAGGTCGACTTGAGCCCGAACAGGCCACAGAAGCCGGCCGGGATCCTGATGCTCCCGCCGCCGTCGCCGCCCGAGGCGATGGGCACCAGGCCGCCGGCCACGGCCGCCGCCGAGCCGCCCGACGAGC
>DMNK01000098.1:38529-38662 GCA_003453695.1 Acidimicrobiaceae bacterium
CCGCCGAGCCGCCCGACGAGCCTCCCGGTGTGCGCACCGGGTCCCAAGGATTGCGCGTGGTGCCGTGCAGGCGCGTGCTCGTGTAGTTCACGCCGCCGAACTCACTCGAGGTGGTCTGCCCGGCCAGCACCGC
>DMNK01000129.1:0-7402 GCA_003453695.1 Acidimicrobiaceae bacterium
GGGCGCTTCGGCGCGCCCGGGGATCGACGGGTGCAGCGCCAGACGGCGTGACTAGGCGAGGAAGAGCCGCTCGGGGTCGTAGCGGCGCAGGGCAAGCACCTCGTCTCGTGCTGCAGGCGCCAGCTCTTGGACGGTGTCCGCCACCCGGACGTCCCACCCGCACGCATCTGCGAACGCCGCCACCCGCTCCTCGACCGCCTTCTCACCTGCGGACACGGCGACAATCGCAAGCTCGTCGCCGTCCTTGCGCAGCACTCCCAGGTCGGTCACCACCGACACGACCTTGGTACCCGGGCTGGTCACGTAGTCGACGGCGTCGACGAGCCTTCCGGGACGAGCGAGGGTGACGACCACACAAGCCTGGGCCCGGCTGGCCACGTCGTTGGCGCCACCGGATCCCACGAGGACCGTGCCGTCGGCGAGGGTCGTCGAGTTCAGGTTGCCCCGCCGGTCCACCTGGGCCGCTCCCAGGCAGGCGACGGTGCGCGTCCCTGGACCGCCCACCACCATGCCCAACACCGTGGAGGCGTCGGACAGCATGGGCGTGGCGGGAAAGGTGCGGTGGTTGAAGATGTAGGGGTCGGCCGGTGTGGGCCGGTACCCGAGCATCCCGAGCTCGGCGGTGAGCTCGACGGCACCACCGGTGGCGCGCTCTTCGTCCACCGCCACCCACGCCGCCAGGTTGGCCACGCCGGCCCCGGCCAGCACCGCGTCGGCGCCGCACTCGGCGATGACACGGCGCAGCTCGGCCACTGCTGCGACAGCGGCACGCTCCCAGTCGCTCGCCGGAGTCTCTTCGTCGACGGGGTGGGCGGCGGCGTCCTCGTGCCACGACTCGGGATCGGTCCTCGACCGCAGCCACGCCAGACGGTCGGCGCCCAACCGCTGCAGGTACTCGTCGTGGGTGGCGGGCTCGAGCACCCAATGCCGGGCCCACTCGTCGAACCCCTGGCGGGTGGCTGTGCGGGCCTCGACCCAGAACGGGATGTCCTCGCCGTAGGAGTCGACCGGCAGTCCGGGAGCGAACAGCCCCCCCGGGTGCGCACCGAAGGGTGCCTCCACCACGGCGAGCACACGGTGGGCGGGGATACGCACCCTGGGCCCCAGGTAGGCGAGGTCCTCGACCACGCGCTCCACGGTGGCGACCACACCGCGCCGGGCCGCCCAGGCGCCCCAGACCCCCTCGAGCAACGGCTC
Organism: Acidimicrobiaceae bacterium; assembly: GCA_003453695.1. Classification (GTDB taxonomy): domain Bacteria; phylum Actinomycetota; class Acidimicrobiia; order Acidimicrobiales; family UBA8190; genus UBA8190. The sequence continues at coordinate 1,198 of DMNK01000129.1, forward strand.
CGACAGCGCCACGTCGCCCCGTCGATCGGCGACCGCTCCGTGCACCAAGGTGACGTCGGGCACGAGAGGGGCGACCAAGCCCACCGGGCCGAACGGTGAATCGACGGTGGTGAAGGCGTCATTGCGCTCGAGGTCGGATCCCGCCACCGAACCGGTCACGACCGCCGGCAGCCCCCGCGCCGCCGCTTCCAGGCGCTGGCTGAAGGTGAGGATCGACCAGTGCTCCACCTCGACGCCGGCGCGGTACCCCCGCTGGAAGATCGGGTTCGGGGTGTAGGTGGGGAACGAGTCGCCCGAGTAGGTCGTCACCACCTTGCGCACCAGGCCGCCCTCGAAGAACAGCGCCCCCAGCGATCCCAGGCTGACCATGACCAGCGTGAACCCGGGATCCGAGCCCCAGAACCGGCGCACCACCTGGCGCGCCGCCGCCGTCCACCGGCAGTGCCCGCACAGCACGCACAGGACGTCGCCGGGGCGGACGTGCTCCTCGACGGCGTCGGCCAGCGAGACGAGCCGAGCCCGAGGAGGTGTCAACGGCCGGTCCAGCGCGGCGGCCGCTTCTCGGCGAAGGCAGCCGGCCCTTCCTTGGCGTCCTCGGAGGAGAACACCTCGGTGGCGATGGCCGACTCGATCTTGTACGCCTCGCGCATGTCGGTGGCCAGTCCCCGAAGGACGCTCTCCTTGGTCTTGCGCACGGCGAGGGGCCCGTTGCTGGTGATGCGATGGGCGTACTCGAGCGCCTTGTCCCGCAACTGGTCGGCGGGAACCACGTCGTTCAACAAGCCGTACGACAGTGCTTTGTCGGCCGGCACCCGATCGGCGCACAGGAGGAACTCCATGGCGGCGGGAAAGGCGATCTGGCGGGGAAGCCGCACGGTGGTGCCGCCGCCGGCGAACAGGCCGCGCTTGGGCTCCATCACCCCGAAGTACGCCTCGGGACAGGCGACACGGATGTCGGTGCCGCCCAGCATCTCCATGCCGCCCGCCACGCAGGCGCCGTTCACAGCGGCCACGATCGGCTTGTACAGCTTCACGCCCCGCAACACAGCCCGCACCCCGTCGTCGATGCGGTATCCGTCGATCTCCTCGACCTCCCGGGTGGAGATCTCCTTCTGCAATTTCGTGATCTCCGGGATGTAGGTCTTCAGGTCGGCCCCCGTGCAGAAGGCGTTGGCCACACCGGTGATGACGGCGACCCACGCCTCGTCGTCCTCGCCGAAGCGGTCCCACGCCCGGCGCAGCTGGGCGAAGTGGTCCATGTCGAGGCTGTTCATGGCCTCGGGGCGGTCGATGGTGATCCACACGACGTGGTCGTCGCCCAGCTCGTAGTGGACGGGCACGCTTCCTCCTTGTCGTCCTGGGAAAAGCCTCGGTCGGCTCGTATCGCTCGGCTGGCTACGCCCGGGTCATGCGCCCGCCCGTGGGCGCGGCTCGCGGGGGAGGCCGAGGATGCGCTCGCCGATGATCGTGCGCTGCACCTCCGAGGTCCCTCCGGCGATGCTCGCCGACTTGCTCCACAGCCACTGACGCGACCAGCGCCCCCACAGAGGTGAGTCGGCGCCGAGCACGTCGAGAGCGGCCTGAGAGAGGTGCTGGGTCATGTCCGACCAGGTGAGCTTGACCCAGCTGGACTCGGGCCCGGGTTCCCGGCCCCGAGCCAGGTTCGACAGGGTGCGCCAGTTGTGGGTGCGCAGCACGACCAGTGACACATAGGCGTCCACCAAGGCGTCCGACAGCTCGGGCTCGTCGAGCGCGCCCCGCCGGGCCGCTTCGGCGAACAGACGCGCCAGGTACCCCTCGTGGACGACCTCCTCCTTGAACGGGAAGTTGGTGCCGCGCTCATGGGCCAGCGTGGTCGACGCCACCGCCCAACCGCGGCCGGCGGCACCCACCAGATGGTCGTCGGGGACGAACACCTGGTCCAGGAAGACCTCGTTGAACTCGGCGTCGCCCGTGATCTGCACCAGCGGGCGGATCTCGATCCCCGGCGAGTCCATGGGCACCACCAACAGCGACAGGCCCTGGCTGCCGGTCGTCCCCGCCTCGCTCCTGGCCAGACAGAGGCCGTACCGGGCGAACTGGGCGTACGAGGTCCACACCTTCTGCCCGTGCAGGTGCCAGCCGTCGGTCACCTTCTCGGCCCGGGTCCGAAGACCGGCGAGGTCGCTTCCCGCTCCGGGCTCGCTGAAGAGCTGGCACCAGATGTCCTGGGCGGAGGCGATGGCCGGGAGCCACCGGGTGCACTGCTCGGGCGTACCGTGGGCCAGCAGGGTGGGGGCGGCCAGGTTGATGCCGACCCGGTTGACCAATTGGGCGGCACCGCTGCGGGCGTACTCGCCGTTGAAGATGGCCACCTGCAGCGGAGAGGCGCCTCGGCCGCCGTAGCGGACCGGCCAGTCGATGCCCACCCACCCGGCCTCGGCCAGGCGGCGCTGCCAGGTGCGGCCCCACGCCACCTGCTCGGCCAGGTCCTCGGTGTCGGGAGGCGGCTGCACGTTGGCCTCGAGCCAGGTGCGCACCTCGGATGCGAAGCGCCGTTCGTCCTCACTGAGCGACAGGTCCATAGTGCGCCGACGCTCTTCTACAGGTCCCAAGCGGCGAGCCGCCCGGCCCGCTCGAAGGCGCCGTGCAGTTCCGCTTCCGCCTCGGCGTCGAAGGGCCGGTAGGCGTCCTCACCGCGGTCGCGCACGTAGACGGGGTCGGCACCGACCCGGTCGGCGCGGTACTTCTCGTGCTGGAGGGTGCGGCTGAGGACCTTGTTCGTGGCCGTGGTCGGCAGTGCCGCACACAGCCGCACGTAGCGGGGCCGCCACTTGGGGCTGAGATCGGGTTGGGCATCGACCCACGCCGCGAAGCGGCCTCCGTCGAAGCTGGCACCGGGGTGCAGCACCAGCGCCGCCATGACCTGGTCGCCGGAATTCACGTCGGGGACGCCGTACACCGAGACGAACTGCACGGCGGGATGGCGTCCCACGATGGACTCGATGGGGGCGGACGGGAAGTTCTCACCGTCGACCCGCAGCCGGTCCGAGGTCCGGCCGGCGAAGTACACCCAGCCCTCGTCGTCGATGTAGCCCAGGTCCCCGCTCCAGTACCAGCCCCTGCGCGTGGCACGTGCCATGGCCTCGTCGTTGCGGTAGTAGCCCTCGAAGGGCCCGAGGCCCTGGGTGTTCACCATCTCGCCCACGCACTCCTCGGCGTTGAGCAACCGGCCCTCGGCGTCGAAGCGGGCCCGGGGCACTTCGTTGCCGTCGGGGTCCACGATGGCCACACCGGGCCGGAGCCGGCCCAGCGACCCCCGCGGCGGATCGCCGGAGCGGTCGAGGGCGATGGCCCCTTCCGTCGAGCCGAACACGTCGACCACGGCCACGCCGAAGCGGCGGGCGACCTCCTCCACCACGGCCGGCGACCCCTCGTTGCCGTAGGCGATTCGCAAGGAGTTGTCGGCGTCGTCGGGACGCTCCTCGGTGGCGAGGAGGTACGACAGGGGCTTTCCCGTGTAGTTGAACCACGTGGCCCCGTAGCGGCGGACATCCGCCAAGAAGCCCGAGGCGCTGAAGCGGCGTGCCAGCCCCACCGAGGCGCCGATCACCAGGGCGGGCGCGAAGCCCACCATGAGGGAGTTGGAGTGGAACAGGGGCATGGACAGGTACCCGGTGTCCTCGGCGTGCAGATCGAGCAGCATCGCCATGCGATTGCCGGTGGTGAGCAGACGCCGCTGTGTGCAGCGCACCGCCTTGGGGGTGGCCGAGGTTCCCGAAGTGAACACCAGCGCCCACAACGACTCCACGTCGGGCATGCCTCCCGGGTCGCCGCCACCGGCGGCCTCGACCTTGTCGAGCGCTTCTTCGAGGGGTTCGCCGAGCTCGGCGGACGGTTCGGTGTCCTCGGCGAACCGCGATCCCACGTACAGCCCCCCGGGCAGGTCCAGGTCTCCGAGGATCGGTTCGAGCAGCGCCTGGTGCCGAGGCTCGGTGATGAGGAGCTGGACGTCGGTATGGGAGATGTCCCGGGCCAGGTGCTCCTCCCGCCTGGTGTGGTTGAGCCCGACCACGCACGCCCCCACCAGCCCGGCGGCAGCCAGGATGAAGATGTAGTCGGGGGTGTTGTCGAGGAGCACGGCGACATGGGGCGGGCGCGACGGGTCGAGGCGGGCCTCGAACAGCCCGGCCAGACGAGCGGCCTCGGCGTAGAGCTCGGCGTGGCTCCAGACCTGCTCGCCGAACCGCACCGCCGGGCGCCCCGCCTGCTCGGGCTGGGTCCCGTTGGCGCGCACCAGCGCGGCGACGTTGGGGGCGGGGAGCGGCGCTTCCCCGGGCTGCGGCGCCTTGGCGACCCGCTCCATGACCTCGGGCGGCGCCACCACGTGCACACCCGCCCCGCCGCGTTCTCTGACCACGCCGTCAGGTTACCCACGACCCGCCAGGTAGCCTCAGCCGGCGTGGCGGTGCTGCGAGCCACCTTCGTACACAGCGGCGCCGCTCGTTATCGGCGTCCCGGCGGCCCCTGGGACCGGGGCTCGCTCGACAGCGCCTTCTCCGAGAGCGAACGCGCCAGCCTTGTCGACGACGTGGACCGTCTCGAGGGGCGCGCCGTCGAAGAGGCCGTGGCGTCGGTGTCGGGTGCGCTCCGAGCCGCCGGGGTCCGCCGTCGCCAGGTGGTGTCGTGGCAGCTGGAGAACTCGGCGGCGGGGATCGTGCTGTATCGAGCCTGCTGGCGGCTCGGCGCCGTGGCCGCTCCGCTCCATCACCGTCTCGGGCCGGCCGAGGTGGCGGCCGCCCTGGAACAGGTCGACCCCGTTCTCGTCCTCGGATCGACCGGAATGCCCGTGCTCGACCTGGCCGGCGCCACCCCCTCGGCCGGCCGGACGCGCCAGGTGCGCGGCGGCAGCGTCTCCTCCGGGCTTGCCGCCCTGCTCGACACCCTGCCCGCCGACGGGGTCCCGGTGCGGCGCGGGTCGGTGGCGGTGCGGCCGAGCGACCTCGCCGTGGCCCTCTTCACCTCGGGGTCGACCGGCGTGCCCAAGGCGGTGCTGCACACCCATGGCGGCCTCGGCTACAAGGCTGCCACGATGGTCACGGTGCACGGACTCGGGCCCGACGACGCCGTGCTCATGCCCGCCCCCCTGGCGCACGTCTCGGGATTGCTGAACGGCGTGCTCATCCCGTCGGTGGCCGGCATTCCGGCCGTGCTCATGGCGAAGTGGGACCCCGAGATCGCCCTCGAACGCATCCACACAGAGCGCGTGTCGTTCATGGGCGCCCCGCCGGTGTTCTTCTCACAGATGGCCGCCGACACGCACTTCGCCCCGGACCGAGTGGCGTCGTTGCGCCTCGTGTCGACGGGCGGCGCCTCGGTCAGCCCCGCCTTCGTCGACGCCACGGCGGACGCCTTCGACTGCCGGGTGAAGCGCACCTACGGGTCGACGGAAGCGCCCACCATCACCACCTCCGGGCCGGATGACAGCCTGCGGCGCGCCCGCGACACCGACGGCCGGGCGGTGGGCGAGGCCGAGATCGCCGTGCGCGACCCCGACACCGCCAAGCCATTGCCGCCTGGCTCGACAGGGGAGCTGTGGCTACGGGGGCCCGAGCTGTTCGTCGGCTACGGCGACCGCCTGCAGACCGAGCGGGTCGTGCACCGTCCCGGGGGCTGGTACCGCAGCGGCGATCTCGGCCGTCTCGACGAGGAGGGCTGGCTCACCGTGGTGGGGCGGATGTCCGACATCATCATCCGGTCGGGGGAGAACATCTCGGCGTCGGAGGTCGAGGCGGTGCTCGAGGCCCACCCCTCCATCCGTCACGCCGTTGCCGTCGCCGTGCCCGACCCCGACGTGGGTGAGCGAGTGGCGGCCTTCGTCGAGTCGGACGGGCCCTTCGACCTCGACCAGTGCCGCAGGTGGTTCACCGAGCGCGGCATCACCCGCTTCAAGACGCCCGAGTTCGTGGTCCGGGTGGACGCCGTGCCCGTCCTCGCCGCCGGCAAGGCCGACCGCGCCGCCCTGCGCAAACGTGCCGCCGAGCTGGCGACCACGGCGACGGCCGAGCGGGCAACAGAGCCAACCGAACAAACCGGACGGCCCGAACGGCCCACACGGCCTGGACGGCCCGGACGGCCTGGACGGCCTGGACGGCCCGAACGGCCTGGACGGCCCGAACGGCCTGGACGGCCCGAACGGCCTGGACGGCCCGAACGGCCCGAACGG
>DMNK01000129.1:7557-10985 GCA_003453695.1 Acidimicrobiaceae bacterium
CCCGAACGGCCCGAACGGCCCGGGCGATCAGAGGACCGGTAGGCCCGCCTCGGCCCGGGGCCGCAAGATGGCGGCCAGGCGTTCGCGATGCGCCCGTGCGTCGCCGAAGCTCACCTGGTCGAGTTGCGCCCGCTTCACGAACAGGTGCAGGTCGTGCTCCCACGTGAAGCCGATGCCGCCGTGCACCTGCAGGCCCGAGGCCATCACCCGTCGCGAGGCGTCCGAGCACCAAACCTTGGCGGCCGAGGACGCTGCGGCGGCGTCGGGATCGCCTGCACCCACGGCCCACGCAGCGAAGTAGGCCGCCGAGCGCATGCCCTCCACGTCGACGAGCATGTCGGCGCAGCGGTGCTTCACAGCCTGGAAGCTGCCGATGGCCCGTCCGAATTGCACCCGGTCCTTGGCGTAGTCGACGGTCATGTGCAGGACGCGCTCTGCAGCTCCGAGCATCTCGGCGCACAGGCCGGTGGCGGCCCGGTCGAGCAACCGCTCGACCATGACCTCTCCGCCGAGACGAACGGCGGGCTCGCCTTCGAGCACCAGCCGGCCCAGGCTCCTCGTGCGGTCCATGGCCGGCTCGGCAACGGGAGGCGTTGACGGAGCGAGAGCGAAGAGCGCCACCTCACCGTCGCACAACGCCGGTGCCACCACCACGTCGGCGACGGGCGCGTAGACGACGGGGTCGGTTCGACCCGACACGTACCACTGCTCGGCACTGTCCATGGCCCCGCTGTTGGTGACGGGCGTGGCCGACAAGGCGGTGAGGCGCTGTGACCACGCCAGGCTCCCCACCGCCTCGCCGCCGGACAGCCGGGCCACCCATTCCGCCAGGGCGGTCCCCGCCAGCGTGGAGGCGGGGACATCGGCGGAGTCGGGGATGGAGGCGGCGGCGTTCAGGGCCCCCACGGCCAGGACCGTGCCCAGGAAGGGAACCGGAGCGAGATGGCGTCCCACCTGTTCGGCCAGGATCGAGACCTCCACGGCGCCCAGACCGAGACCGCCTTGGTCGTCGGCGAGCTCGACCGCCGCCCAGCCCTGTTCGGCCATGGCCTGCCACAGCTTGCGATCGAGGTGCTCCTCGCCGTCGGCCACCTGGCGCACCCGGGTGAGGTCGCAGGCGCTGTCGAGGAGATCGGCCGCGGCCTGGCGCAGGGCCAGCTGATCCTCGGACAGCTCGAAATCCATCCGCCGATGCTAGGCGCCTCGTCCGGACCTGACGGCGGTGTCAGTACGCTTCGGGGACCGATGGACCTCGCTCCCACTCCCGAGATAGACCGGCTCCGGGCGGAGGTGCGCGCCTGGCTGGAGGCCAACCTGCCCTGGGAGTACGGGGTGGGGCTGCCTCCCCGCTTCGACGACCTGGCCGAGGAGGTGGCCTTCGGCCGGCGCTGGCAGGGCCAGTTGGCCGAGGCGGGCTGGGTGGGGGTCACCTGGCCCATCGCCTACGGGGGAAGGGGACTGGGACCTGCCGCCAACTTCGTCGTGCAGGAAGAGCTGGCCCGGGCCCGGGCTCCGGAGTTGGTCGGCCGCATCGGGGTCAATCTGGCCGGCCCCACCCTCCTCGCCCACGGCACAGACGAGCAGAAGCGGCGCTGGCTTCCCCAGGTCCTGCCCGCCCGAGAGCTGTGGTGCCAGCTGTTCAGCGAGCCCGACGCCGGAAGCGACCTGGCCTCGGTGCGCACCACGGCCCGCAAGACCGACGACGGCTGGGTGCTGGCCGGCACCAAGGTGTGGACCTCGTATGCCCAGTTCGCCGACTGGGGCATCTGCCTGGCCCGCAGCGACTCCGAAGCGGCGCGACATCGGGGACTGTCGTTCTTCGTGGTGGACATGCACGCCCCGGGAGTGGAAGTCCGGCCGCTGGTGCAGATCACCGGCGAGGCGGAATTCAACGAGGTGCACTTGGACGAGGTCTTCGTCGCCGACGACCAATTGGTCGGCGCGCCGGGACAAGGCTGGACGGTGGCCGGCTCCACGCTCTCGCACGAACGGGGGGTGAACCCCCGACAGCTCGTCATCCACCTGCAGCATCTCGACGAGTTGCTGCGAACCGCCGCCGGGACCGGCGCCTTCGACGACCCCCGGCTGCGCCGCCGGCTGGCCCAGGCCTACGTGGAAGTGCGCCTGTTCCAGCTGCACAACTGGCGCTCGCTGTCACGACTGGAACGGGGGCTCGAGCCCGGGCCGGAAGGCAGCGCCCTCAAGCTGTACTGGAGTGAGATGAGCAAGCGCCTGCACTCCCTCGCGCTCGACGTGCTCGGCACCGCCGCGCCGTTGTGGCACGGCGCCGCCGACAATCCCGGGGACGGATCGTGGCAGCGGGCCTGGCTCTACTATCTGGCGTCGTCGATCTTCGCCGGGACCAACGAGATCCAACGCAACGTGATCGGCGAACGCGTGCTCGGGCTGCCGCGAGAGCGGGCGCCAGAGGAGGTGAGACGTGGGAGCCGATGAGCCGGTAGTGCTCTACGACGTGGACGGAGCCGTCGCCACCCTGGTCATGAACCGGCCCCAGGTGGCCAACGCCCAGGACACGGCGCTGATCGACGCGCTCGACGCTGCCTTCGATCGCGCCGACGCTGACGACAACGTGCGGGTGGTGGTGCTCGCCGGGGCCGGCAAGCACTTCAGCTCCGGCCACGATCTCAAGGCCATGGTGGGCGGGGGGGAGCCCGACCACTGGGTGACCATGCGGGAGACCCCGGAGGGCAAGTTCCGTCACGAGCAGGTCATGTACGTGGAGCGGTGCCGCAAGATCCACGACTTTCGCAAGCCGACCATCGCCGCCGTCCAAGGCAAGTGCGTCGCCGCCGGGCTGATGCTGGCGTGCATGTGCGACCTCATCGTGGCCGCCGACGACGCCGTGTTCTCCAATCCCGTGCTACGCATGACCGGCGCCGGAGTCGAGTTGCTGGTCGAGCCCTGGGAGCTCGGCATACGCCAGGCCAAGGAGTTCCTCCTCGCCGCCGAGGAGCTCGATGCCGGCGAGGCACTGCGGCTCGGCCTCGTCAACCGGGTCGTGCCCAGGGCCGAGCTGGCCGACCGGGCCCATCAACTGGCAGAACGCATCGCCCTGGTGCCCCCCGTCACGGCTCAGGTGGTGAAGGTCTCCATCAACCACGTGGCCGAGCTCCAGGGCAAGAGCGCATCGTGGAGATACCACTTCATGGCTCACCAGTGGACCCACAACACGGCCACGGCGCGTACCGCCCTGGAGGAGCGCAAGCAGCTCGGGTCCATGAAGGAGGTCTTCGCCGCCCGAGACCGGGGCGACGCCTCCCCCGACGCCGACGGCTGACGGCTCTTCATGGCGGGGCGCCCACTCGAGGGGTTGCTGGTGATCGACGTGGGCACCCGCATCGGCGCACCCTTCTGCGCCGGCCTGCTCGGCGAGTGGGGTGCCGACGTGGTGAAGGTCGAGCAGCCCG
>DMNK01000129.1:11204-12239 GCA_003453695.1 Acidimicrobiaceae bacterium
GCCGGCGGCGGTGCCGCCGGCGACGAGACCGCCTACTCGCTGTTCTGGGCCGTGGAGGGTCGGGGACGGCGAGGCGTCACTTGCGACCTGCGCCGAGCGGAGGGCCAGGCGCTGTTCCGTCGGTTGGCGGCGCACGCCGACGTGGTGTGCGAGAACTTCCGTCCCGGGACCATGGAGGAATGGGGGATCGGCCCCGCCGACCTCGACCCGCGCATCGTCATGGTGCGCATCAGCGCCTTCGGCCAGGACGGCCCGTACGCCCAGCGGCCCGGGCTCGACCGTCTGGGCGTGGCCTATGGCGGCCTGATGCACCTCACCGGGGAGCCAGACCGTCCCCCGGTGCGCCCGGGGGTCACCGTGGCCGATTACTTGACGGGGGTGTTCGCCGCCGAAGCGGCGCTCGCCGCCCTGTACCGACGTGACGCCAAGGGCGAGGGCCGCGGTGCCGTGGTGGACGCGTCGCTGTACGGCTCGGTGCTGCGCATCTTGGAGTGGACCGTCGCCGCCTACGACAAGTTGGGGACTGTGCGCCAGCGAGAGGGCAATCGCCTCTCGAATTCGGCGCCACTGGACAACTACCGCAGCGGCGACGGGCGTTTCGTGTGCATCGTGGCCGGATCCGACGCCAACTTCGCCCGCCTGTGCCGGGCCATGGGCCACAGCGAGCTCGTGGACGACCCCCGCTTCCGGACCCTGGCCGAGCGTGCCCGACACGGCGAGGAGATCAACGCCGAAGTGGCCCGCTGGGCGGCACAGCACACGGCCGCCGAGCTCGAGGAGCTGTGCGTCGCCCACGACGTGCCCGTGGCCACCGCCTACAGCGCCTCGGAGATCGCCCTCGATCCGCACTTCGCCCACCGGCACGATCTGGTCGAGGTGGCCGACCCGGTGGTGGGTGCGCTCCGCCAGCAGGCGCCGTATCCGCGCCTCGTGGGTGAAGCGCAACCGGTGCCGGCCGGGGCGCCGAGGCTCGGGGCCGACAACGAGGCGGTGTGGTGCGGGCTGGTGGGACTGTCCCAGGCCGAGCTGGACGAG
>DMNK01000129.1:12480-15411 GCA_003453695.1 Acidimicrobiaceae bacterium
GCGCGGCTGCTCGCCGAGCACGGCTTCACCGTGGGGCTGGTGGCGCGACGACGTGATCGGCTGGAGCATGTGCTTGCCGACTGCAGGCGCTCTGCACCCCAGTCGCGGCTGTGGGTGGCCGACCTGAGCGACCTCGGGGTGGCGGAGGAGCTGGCCGGCACGGCGTGGGACGAGATGGGCCGCCTCGACGTCCTGATCAACAACGCCGGCGTGCCCATGCGCCGTTCGGTGAAGGACCTACGCGCCGAGGAGGTGGAGCGGGTCATGCGGATCAACTTCCTGTCGCCGGTGCGCATGACGCTGGCCGTGCTGCCCCGCATGCTCGAACGCAGGCGCGGAGTGGTCGTGAACGTCGCCAGCCTGGCCGGGCGCATCGGGGTCACCACCGAAGCGGCCTACTCGGCGTCCAAGTTCGCCCTGTCGGGATGGAGCGAGGCCATGGCCGCCGACCTTTTCGGGACCGGGGTGTCGGTGCGCCTGGTCCTGCCCGGGACCATCGACACCGAGCTCTGGGACCAGCCCGGCAACGATCCACCGCTGTACCGTGGCGAGCTCACACCGGCGGAGGACGTGGCGCAGTGCATCGCCGATGCCATCGACGGCGAGCGGTTCGAGCACTTCCTGCCCGACATGAAAAGGGTCGTCGAGATGAAGACGACCGACATCGACGGGTTCCTGGCCGCCATGGTGGAAACCGCCCGACAGTGGAAGGAGCACGCATGAAGGCCCTCGTGTTCGGCTCCCCGCCCGAGCCCGACGAGAAGCGGCCCGAGCCGGCCGACGAGCTGGAGGCGCAACTCGCCACGGTGCCCTTCGGCTTGCACGACATCGACGATGCGCGTGTGGTGCGCCCGGACTGGGTGGTGGTGCGCCCCATCCTGTCGGGGGTGTGCGGCTCGGACGCCAAGCTCGTCCTGGGCGACTTCGGGGAGGGCGACATCGACAACCCCATGTCGGCCTTCTCGTCGATCCCCCATGTACCCGGGCACGAGGTGGTGGCCGAGGTGGTCGAGCTCGGGCCCCGGGCGTCGGGCGTCGAGGTCGGCCAGCGGGTGGTGCTCAACCCGTGGCTCACCTGCGGCCCGCGTGGTGTGGACCCGCCGTGTCCCGCCTGCGAGGCCGGGGACCTGAGCCTGTGCTGGAACTTCACGAAGGGCGCCTTCGGGCCCGGTGTGCACGTGGGCGTGGCCACCGACGCCCCGGGGGCCTGGGCGGAGCTGCTCGCCGCCCACGACTCCATGCTCATCCCCGTCCCCGACGCGCTGTCCGACGAGCTCGCCGTCCTCGCCGATCCCTTCGCCGTGTCCATGCACGCCGTCGTCCGCCATCCGCCGCCGTCGGGGGGCCGGGTGCTCGTCTACGGCGCCGGCGCGCTGGGCTGCACCACGGTGGCGACGTTGCGGGCGCTCTGTCCCGACGTGGAGGTGGCCGTGGTGGCCCGCTTCCCGGCCCAAGCGGCGTTGGTGGCGCGTCTCGGAGCCACCAAGGTGGTCGAGCACGAGCCGCGCCTGGCCGTGGTGGAGCAGATCGCCCAGTGGTCCGGTGGCGTCCTCCACGCTCCGTTCGACGGACTACCGGTGGCCCACCCCGGCGGCGTGGACGTGGTGTACGACACCGTCGCCCGGCCCGAGACCCTCGAGGTGGGGGTGCGGGTGCTGGCCGAGCGGGGGACGCTGGTCCAGACCGGCGTGTCCACTCCGGGGCGCTGGGAGTCGACCCCGCTCTACTTCAAGGAGATCACCCTGGCCGGTTCCAACGCATTCGGCGTTGAGGAGGTGGAGGGGGTGCGGCAACACGCCATCGCCCACTACCTCGACCTGGCCGCCGCCGGACGCGTCGACCTGTCGGGGATGGTGACCCACCGCTTCGGTCTCGACGAGTGGTGGGAAGCGCTCAAGGCGCTGGCTCGTCAGGACGTGAGCGGTGCGGTGAAGGTGGCCTTCGAGCCCAACCGGGATCGATCCTGAGTGGGCCCGTCGCCCGCTGGCTACGATCCGCGACCCATGGGACCAGCCTCTTCGGCATCGGGGCCCGGGCGAACGGCGGCAAGGCGAAGCAGTCGTCCTGATTCCGGAGCCTCTTCGCCGTCACCCCCGACCGGTCGAGGAGCGGACGCCGAGGCCCCGGTCACCGGGGAGCCCGCCAGCAAGCGCGCCCTGCGGTCGCAGGGCCGCAAGACCATGCGCAAGCTGCTCGACGCCGCCATGGTCGTCTTCGCCCGGCGCGGCTACCACGCGGCGCGCGTCGACGACATCGTGAAGGTCGCCCGCACGTCGCACGGCACCTTCTACCTGTACTTCTCCAACAAGGAGGACCTGCTGCGGGCGCTGGTCTCAGAGGCGGGCGAGGTCGTGGCCGCCTTGGACTCGGGTCTCGGCCCCGTGTCGGGCGACCGGGAGGGCTGGAAGGAGTTGCGCCAGTGGATGGGCCAGTTCTCCGACGCCTGGCAGCGCTACGCCCCCGTCCTTCGGGCGTGGACCGACCTGGTGATGAGCGATCCGGAACTGAGCGCTCAGGCCCATGCCGCTGCCGGCGGAGTGGCAAGCACCTTGGCGGCGCGCGTGGCCGCTGCCGGCCCCCCTCCGGGCATCGATCCCAACGCCGCCGCCGAGGCCGTCGTGGCCATGGTCGACCGCTTCCACCAGCTCCGGCAGTTCGCCCGGGAGCCGGTGGACGACGTGGCCCTCGACACGCTCACCACCATGGTGCACCGCGGACTGTTCTCGTCCGCTCGCGGCTGAGGCGGCAGTCGCCGGCGCCGGTCTAGGACCGGCCGTTGATTGCCGGCCCCGCCTCGACGGCCTGGGCCGCCGTGGCTGTCTTGGCTGTCTTGGCTGTCTTGGCTGCCTTGGCCGCCTTGGCCGCTTTGGCCGCTTTGGCCGCTTTGGCGGCTTTCTTCGCCTTGTGGCGCTTGGCGGGCTTGGCGGGCTT
>DMNK01000129.1:15607-18687 GCA_003453695.1 Acidimicrobiaceae bacterium
GCGGGCTTGGCGGGCTTGGCGGCTTTGGCGCTGGGGCCGGCCCGGTCGTCGCGCCCGTCGGACGAACGGGGCGCCACGCGCCGGCCTCGCTCCCAGCCGCGCCGGGCCCACGGCAATGCCTCCACCACGTTGAGCAGGCCGAAGGCGGGCTCGGTCAGCACGATGCTTCCGGCCACTTCCTCCCACGTCGCTCCGACCTCGGCGGCGAGCATGGCGTGACGGGCCACGCCCGGCGGGTTGCGCCTGATGACCGTGCACACCATGCGGATGAGCTCGTGCGTCTTGCGATCCGGCGCCGTGAGCGAGTCGATCTGCGACATCCACCCGCTCTGGGCGTCGTGCAGCTGCGGCGAGACGGCGTGGAGCTCCGCCTCGAACGGAAAGATCCACTCCTCGGCCCCGAGCTCCGGCTCGGGGCGCTGGCGTTCCTTGGGGCTCACTGCGGCACCTCCCGGCCCCAGCATGCCAAAAGAGCGTCAGGTGGCGGGGCTGAGAGCTCGAAAGCGTGAATAGCGCCGTGCCGCCGCTTCCTGCCAGCGTGGATCGGGCTCGATGCGCCAGCCGACCCGGGCCCAGCGTGCGGCGTCGTTGAGCGAGGTCTCGAGTCCCGCCGCCATGCGAGCCATGAAGGCGGCGCCCAGTGCGGCCCCTTCGTGCACGGCGACCACGTCGACGGGGAGCCCTGCAGCATCGGCCAGCCCCTGCATCCAGGGAACCACCCGGGTCCCTCCACCGGAGGCGACGATGCGCTTGGCCTTGATACCGGCGCGCTCCAGCATGGCGCGCACCACGAAGCCGCTCGCTTCGTAGGCAGCCCGCTCGAGGGCCGTGGCGTCGTGGGTGATGTCGAGGTCGTGCAGCCCGGAGCGAAGACTGGGGTCGTGGTAGGGAGCCCGCTCGCCGCGCAGGTAGGGCAGCCACACCGGCACCCGCCCCGGGTCGCCGCTGCGCTCCACGCCGGCGGGGTCGCCGGGCCGCAGGTACAGATGGACGGTGTCGGCATGGTCCTTGCTCGAGGCGGTGGCGCGCCGGAACCCGCCGTGGAGCAGCGAACGAGCCCAGTCCACGAACAGGGCGCCGGCGTTGCTGGGGCCACCGACCATGGTCTTGCCCTGCACGAGGTGGGGCACGGTCCACAATCCGGGGCATTCGATCCACTCGTCGACGACCGCCCACACCACCAGGGTCGCTCCGCAAATGACCAGCACGTCCCCGCTGTTGTCGGCTCCGGCCACGAGCTGGTCGCACAGAGCGTCGACCGTGCCGGGGGCCAGCACGGCGCCCGTGCCCTTCACGATGGCGGCCTTCTCGGCCATGGGCACCACGGTGGGCAGCTGCGACGGCTGCACCCCGATGTCGCGCAGCATGTCGAGGTTCCACTCCGTTCCCACCCGGAGCTCGCCGAGCGACATGGACATGGCGGTGTCGATGGCCGGGACCCCGCTCAAGGCGAAGTTGGCGACGGCTTGCGCCGGCCAGTATCCGGCCGCGGTGGGACACTCCCTGGCCGCCCAGCGCAGGAAGCCGATGGCGTCGGGCATGACGGTGGTGACCTCGGCCCGCCCCGAGACCCCCTCGCCGGCGGCACCCTCGTCGGCGGCGCCGGCCACGGCCCGGTCCGGTCCGGGGTCCCTCCCCCGGGCGTCGCCGTAGAGCAGTCCCGGCGCGATGGGCCGCCCCCGGGCGTCGACGGCGGTGAGCGAGGGCACCATGCTGGCCACACACACCGCCACCGGCTCGGGCGCAGCGGCAGCGAGTTGGGCGAGGGCCTTGAGCGGCCCCTGGCGCCAGGCCCGTCCCGCTTCGTGCTCCAGGTGATCGGGCTCGGGGGTCCGCAGGCGGTGTACCACTCGGGACCGGGCCACCACCTGGCCGTCTTGGTCGGCGGCCACGGCCTTGGTGGCGGTGGTCCCGATGTCGATCCCCACCGTCACCGAACCTGACACGTTCGTCATCGTTGGGTCATTATGAACGACCGGACCGGCCCGAGGAGAATCGAACATTGGCCCAGGCAGAACGCCGGGCGCTGGTCACCGCCCCCGTGCGCGGACCAGGCCTCGACACCTTGCGCCAGCTCGCTGAGCTGGTCATCGACCCCTGGATCGACCACGATCCGCTGCGCATCTACGACGCCGCCGCTCTGGCCGAGCGGGTGGCAGCCGAGCGGGCCACCCTCCTCGTGGTCGAGGCCGACCAGTGCGCCGGGCCGGTGTTCGAGCAGCCGTTGCTGGCCTTGGCCAGCTGCCGGGGTGACCCCAACAACGTCGACGTGGCCGCCGCCACGAAAGCGGGGGTCCCCGTCCTGCGCGCTCCGGGCCGCAATGCCGACGCCGTCGCCGAGCTGGCCGTGGCGCTGCTGCTCGCCGCCACCCGGGGGGTGGTCGGCGCCGATCGAGACGTGCGGGCCGGCGAGATTTACAAGAAGGGGACCATCCCCTACCAGCGCTACCGGGCCTGGCAGCTGGCGGGACGGACCGCAGGGCTGGTGGGACTGGGGGCGGTCGGGCGGGCCCTTCGCTGGCGGCTCGAGGGACTGGGCATGCGGGCCGTGTCCTACGACCCCTATGCGCCCGACGCCACCCACTCGCTCGAGGACCTGCTGGCCGTCTCCGACGTCGTGTCGCTGCACGCGCCGGTCACCGAGGAGACGAAGGGCATGATCGGCGCCGAGCAGTTCGACGCCATGAAGGACGGCGTGGTGTTCCTGAACACCGCCCGGGCCCAGCTGCACGACACCGACGCCCTCGTCGCCGCCCTGCGATCGGGGAAGGTCGCCGCCGCCGGGCTCGATCACTTCGTGGGTGAGCACCTCCCGCCCGATCATCCCCTCATCGGCTTCGACAACGTGGTGCTCACCCCCCACATCGGCGGGGCCACCTACGACACCGAGGCCAACCACACCCAGGTGATCGCCGACGACCTGTGCCGCCTTCTCGCCGGCGTCACTCCCAAGAACATCGTCAACCCGGAGGTGCTCGACCGCCGCCGTTGAGAGCGGCGTGGCGCGCGGCGGCTAGACCGGGACGACCGACACGACCGACACGACCGACACGACCGACACGACCTGCACGACCTGCACG
>DMNK01000129.1:18871-35724 GCA_003453695.1 Acidimicrobiaceae bacterium
GACCTGCACGACCTGCACGACCGAGACGACCGAGACGACCGAGACAACCAGGACGAGGAGACACGTGGACTTCGCACTCACCGAGGAGGACGAGGCCTTCCGAGATGAACTGCGGGCGTGGCTGGACGAGAACCTGCCCGAGTTCAACGCCGCAGGCGAGATCGGCGACGAGAACAATCCCGACCGCCGCACCATGCTGCGCCGCCAGGCCTGGCAGCGCCGCCTGCACGAGGGCCGGTGGGCGGCCATCAACTGGCCCAAGTCGTGGGGCGGCCGTGAGGCCACCGTCTCGCAGAACGCCATCTACGCCGAGGAGATGGCCAAGGCCAAGACCCCGGGCATCTACAACACCAACGGCCTGTGGCAGATCGGGCCCATGATCCTGCGCTGGGGCACCGAGGACCAGCAGCAACACTGGCTGCCCGGAATCCTCGACGCCAGCGAGCACTGGTGCCAGGGCTTCACCGAGCCCGAGGCGGGCTCGGACCTCGGCAACCTGCGCACCATGGCGGTGCGCCACGGCGACGTCTACGTGGTCACCGGGCGCAAGATCTGGATCTCCACCGCGCACCTGGCCAAGTGGGGGCTGTTCCTGGTGCGCACCGATCCCACCTCGTTGGAGCGCGGTGCCAAGCACGACGGCATCAGCGCCCTCATCGTGGACATGGAGCTCCCCGGCATCGAGGTCCAGGTGATCCGCGACATCACCGGCGGCGAGCTGTTCTGCGAGGTGACCTTCGACGGCGCCCGGGTGCCCGCCGAGTACCTCCTCGGCCAGGAGAACCAGGGGTGGCAGGTGGCCATGGGCACCCTGGGGCACGAGCGGGTGGGCACGGCCGGCATGTCGGTGTCCATGCGCATCGAGCTCGACAACCTGATCGCCACCACCCGGCACCACAATCCGGCCGCCTTGGAGGACCCCGGACTGCGCGAGCGCGTGGCCCGGGTGTGGACCCAGCTGGAGCTGACCCGTCTGCTCAATGCCCGCGCCCTGTCCAAGATCCTGAAGGGCCAGCCCAACTGGCCCGAGGTCCCGCTCGCCAAACTGCAGTGGAGCTACCTGTCCCAGACCATCGCCGAGCTCGGAGTGGACATGCTCGGGCCGCTCGGGCCTCTGGCCAAGGGCGGGCCCGACACCGTGGACAAGGGGCACTGGGCCCACAACTACGTGTGGCAGCGCTTCACGTCGATCGGCGCCGGGACCACCGAGGTGCAGAAGAACATCATCGCCGACCGCGCCATCAAGATGCCTCGGCGCTGAGGCCTCGAGGTCCTGAGGCGGTGCGGCCACTGACGTGCTGAGGCGCTGAGGGTGGCGGTGCTGTCCGAGCCCACTCTCGACCTGCTGCCCCGGCCCCGCCGTCTGCGGCTGGACGGGAGGGCCAGGGCCCGTCCCGGCCAAGGCGCCCACCGGCGCACGGCGGGTCTGCCGGCCCAGGGGTACCGGCTCGCTCTCGCCCACGACGGCGCCGTCACCATCGAGTCGGCCGACGACGCCGGGCGCTTCTACGCCGAGGCCACGCTGGCGCAACTGGTGCGGGCCGCCCCGGCCGGGGCCGAGGGCACCGTCCCCGTCGGTGAGATCGAGGACTGGCCCGACCTGGCGACGCGCGGCGTCATGCTCGACGTGTCGCGCACCAAGGTGCCCACCCTGGCCACGCTCTTCGACCTCGTGGACCGCATCGCCTCGTGGAAGCTCAACCACCTCCAGCTGTACATCGAGCACACCTACGCCTACCCGGGCCACGAGGAGGTGTGGGGGGAGGCGGACCCCTATGACGCCTCCGACCTGGCACGCTTGTCCGCCTACTGCGCCGAACGTCACGTCACGCTGGCGGCCAACCGCAACTGCCTGGGGCACATGGAACGGTGGCTGCTCCACGACCGCTACGCGCCGCTCGGGATCATCCAGGGGGTGGGCCCCGGCCCGATGGGCCTCACGTTCGCCGCCTCCACCCTGGACCCGTCCAACCCGGCCTGCCTGGGCCTGGTGCGCGAGCTGGTGGCCGAGCTCGTCGACGCCGTGCCGAGCGAGGTGGTCCACATCGGACTCGACGAGCCCTGGGACCTCCCCGCGTCCCGAACCGGGGAATGGGCCGGCTGGCTGCGCCAGCTCAGGTCGCTTCCCGAGCTGGAGGGACGGGAGCTGCTCGTGTGGGGGGACATGCCCGCCGCCCATCCCGAGCTCCTCGTGGACTTGGCCGGCGGCCCGGGCGTCACGGTGTGCGAGTGGGGGTACGAGGCCGACCATCCCTTTGCGCCGCGCCTCCGGGCGCTGGCCGATGCCGGCGTGTCCAGCTGGGTGGCGCCGGGCACGTCCAGCTGGCTGTCGGTGCTGGGGCGCACCTCCAACGCCGTCGAGAACTGCCGTGGCGCGCTGCACGCTGCCGCGCAAGGAGGCGCCGGCGGGATGCTGGTCACCGACTGGGGCGACTTCGGCCATCATCAGCCGCTGGCGGTGTCGGACCCGGGGTTGGCGGCAGCCGCCGCCCTCTCCTGGTGCGCCGCCACCAACGAGGACATCTCCGCGCAGCGCCTGGCGCACCTTCTCGATCTGCACTGCTACCAGGACGAGGCGGACGAGCTGGGCGCGGCGGTGGCGTCGCTGGGCGACGCCCACACGCTCCAGCCCGTGCAGCTGCCCAACATCTCGGGGCTCGTCCTGCACCTCTACTTCCCCCAGCTGCCCGTCACCCCGGCACTGCATCCCGACCTGTCCGCCGCCCACATGGCGCGGGTGCAGGCGGCCATCGAGGACGCCGTCGCCGCTCTGGGAAGGGCGCGGCCCAAGAGCGAACACGGCAGGCTCGCCGCCGAGGAGCTGGCGGTGGCGGCGGGACTCGTGACCCTGTGCTGCGCTGATGCCCGGGCCCGCCTCGAAGGCGACGGCACCATGGCCTCCGTGCCCTCGGCGGTGCGGGCCGGGTTGGAGGCGCGGATGACCGAGGCCATCAGCGCACACCGGGCCCAGTGGCTGGCCAGGAACCGCCCCGGAGGGCTCGACGAGTCCTGCGCCTGGCTCGAGCACGTGCGCGCCTGTTACCGCGCCGGTGGGGCAGAGGAGGAGTGGGCGGGACCGCTGGTGGCGGCAGCGCGGGCGCGCCAGGCCCGGCGATGAGCGTCCGGGCGGCCGGGGACGGCGTCGGCACCGAGCCCGTGGTGCTCCACGTCGCTCCCCATCCCGACGACGAGCTCATCGGTTCGCCGGCCGCCCTCATGGCGCTGCGCGACGCCGGGTGGCGGGTGGTGAACCTGGCATGCAGCCTGGGAGCCGCCGCCGACCGCGAGCGTCGACGGCGGGAGTTGGAGGGCGCCTGCCGGCTGGCGCGATTCGAATGCGAAGTCGTCTCCTCTCCCCTCGACGACCCCCTCGCCTCTGCTGCCGTCGAGGTGGCTGTCCGCCGCCTGGTCGCCGACGTCGCCGGCGCCTTGGAGCGTCACCGTCCTCGGGTGGTCGTGGCGCCCAGCCCCCACGATCGCCACCGCGGCCACGAGGTGGTGGGACGCGCCGTGGTGTCGGCGTGCGCCGCTGCTGTCGGCGAAGGTCCCGGCGAGGGTGAGCGCACCGCATCGAGCCCCGCCCCTGAGCGCTTGTGGCTGTGGGGCCTGTGGGCAGACCTCCCGTTCCCCTCCTTGGCGGTGGGATTCGACGAGACCCGGCTGGCAGAGATGCTCGGCGCCTTGTCCGCCCACGCCGGCGAGATGGCCCGCAACGACTACCGCCGGCTGGTGCGCGGCCGCGCCGAGATGAACGCTTCCCTCGGGCCGGAGCGGGTGTTCGGTTTCGGTTTCAGCGCGTCGGTGTCGGACAGGCCGTATGTCGAGCTGCTCACCGAGCTCGGCCGAAAGAACGGCCACTGGCACCTCGGTGCACCCCGCTGGCTGGATGCTCGCGCCCCTGTCGCCGGCCTGGGCGACGACGTCCTCGACGCCTGGCTGGAAGAGCCCAGTGTCACCGATCGCTTCGGCGCGCCAGGCTGACGGTGCCGAGGGGCGATCACCGATGACGCATCGCCTCGTCCTGTGGGACGTCGACGGCACGCTGCTGTCGACCGGCCCGGTCGGCCGACAGGCCCTCGAGGTGGGAACCGCCGAGGTGGCTGGGCTCTCCGAGGTCCCGCACGTCTCCATGAGTGGGAAGACCGACCCGCAGATCGTCGCCGAGATCCTGGCCGTGGCCGGCACCTCACCCGAGGAGTCCGCGGCGCTGATCCCGGCTGCCCTGGGTGTGGCCGAGCGGTGGCTGGCCGAGGGGCGGCCTCGCATCGTCGCCGAAGGATTCGTGCAGCCGGGCGTCCCCGAGGTCCTCGAGGCGCTGTCCGCCACCCACGGCGTCCGGCAGACCCTCCTCACCGGGAACGTGGAGCCCAACGCCTTCGTGAAGGTCGACGCCTTCGGCCTGGCACCGTTCTTCGACTTCGCCATCGGCGCCTACGGGAGCGACCACCCCGACCGGGAGTGTCTGGTGCCCATGGCGCTCGAACGGGTGGCCAGGTTGCGCAGCGACCGTTTCGGAGCGGACGAAGCCTGGATCATCGGCGACACCGTGAACGACCTGCGCTGCGCCCGGGCCGCAGGCGCGCACTGCGTGCTCGTGGCGACAGGACGAGAGGGCATCGGGAACCTGGGTCGCCTCGAGCCGGACCATCTCCTCGACGACCTGTCGGACACCTCCACCGTCCTCGACATCCTGCTGGGGTAGGACTCGGGGGCACGACTCGCGGCGGACTCGGGCACGGCTCGGGCAGGACAAGCCGCCCGGCGCTGTGCCACGCTTCCCGCCATGGACGTGCACCTCGTCGACGGCACGTACGAGCTGTTCCGTCATCACTTCGGCCAGCCTTCTCGCCTGGCGGGGGACGGGACGGAGATCGCCGCGACCCGCGGCGTGCTCTCGACCATCGTGTCGATGCTCGAGAGCGGCGTCACCCACCTCGGCGTCGCCACCGATCACGTTATCGAGTCGTTTCGCAACGAGCTGTGGCCCGGCTACAAGACGAGCGCCGGCGTGCCCGCCGAGCTCCTGGCTCAGTTCCCCATGATCGAGCTGGCGCTCGAGGCCTTGGGGGTGGCGCTGTGGCCGATGGTCGAGTTGGAGGCCGACGACGCCCTGGCCTCTGCTGCCGCCGTTTCAGCCGACGACCCGAGGGTCGCCCAGGTGCGCATCTGCACCCCGGACAAGGACCTGGCCCAGTGCGTGCGCGACGGCCGGGTCGTCCAACTCGACAGGCGGGCAGGCACCGTGCTCGACGAGGAGGCCGTGTTCGAGAAATACGGTGTTGCCCCGACGTCCATCCCCGACTGGCTGGCACTGGTGGGGGACAGCGCCGACGGCTTCCCCGGCCTCTCTGGCTGGGGGAAGCGCTCGGCGGCGTTGGTGCTCGCCCATTACGGCACGATCGACGCCGTGCCCGATGCCCTGGCCGACTGGGACCCGGACGTGCGCAAGCAGGTACGGGGGGCGGCCGCCCTGGCCGACCGCCTGGCCGGGGAACGACCACTGGCCCTGCTGTTTCGCGAGCTGGCCACGCTGAGGATCGAACGAGACCTGCTCGACGACGTCGATCAGCTGGAGTGGAGCGGTCCCACCCCGGCGTTCGGCGAGGTGTGTGCGCTGTTCGGCGACGAGCGCCTGGCGGAACGGGCGGCGGCGGCCGGCCGCCGCCGGGGCAGGGCCTGAGCGACGGCGGCGCTTCTAGACTCCGCCGGGACTTCAGCCCGCGGATCCCGTCCGGGAAGGAGACGAGCGCGATGTCGACGGAGAGACTCTCACGCGCCTTTGCCAGCACACGCGCAGTGCTCGCCAACATCGAGCGTGGCCAGCTCGACCAGCAGACACCGTGTCAACTGTGGACCGTGCACCAGCTCATCAACCACGTGGTAGGCGCCCCCCGTTTCGCCGTGCACATCCTCGAGACCGGTGCACGGGTCGACGACGATGAGGACTACGCGGCGGGCGACTACATGGGCGCCTACGAGAAGGTGTCGTCCGAAGCCCTGGCCGCCTTCGAGGCGCCGGGGGTCATGGACAAGATGGTCCCCATGCCCTTCGGTGAGATCCCGGGGTCGTTTCTCGTGACGATCATGACCACCGACCAGCTCACCCACGGATGGGACCTGGCCCGGGCCACGGGGCAGTCCACCGACCTCGAGCCTGAGCTGGCCGAGGAGCTGCTGGCCCAAGCGGCCGTTCCTGACGAGTTCCGCGGCGAAGAGGGCAAGGCGCCCTTCGGCCCCAGGCAGGAAGCGCCGCACGGGGCGACCTCAGCCGATCAGCTGGCCGCCTACTTGGGCCGTCGCCTCTGAGATCCTCCGGCTCAGCGGGTGAGGATCACGACGCCGGCGTTGGCGCCGCGGCCCACGGTGTGCGACAGCGCCGTGCGGGCCCCGGGCACCTGCCGGGCCCCGCACTGGCCTCGCAGCTGGCGCACGAGCTCGACCACCTGACCGAGGGCCGACGCCCCGAGGGGCTCGCCCTTCGACAGCAGTCCCCCGCTCGGGTTCACCGGCAGCCGGCCGCCGAGCTGGGTCGCCCCCGACTCGAGCAGCTCCGCCGACGAACCGGGCGCGCACAGGGCGAGCTCCTCGTAGCTGAGCAGCTCCCGGGCGGCGTCGGTGTCCTGACACTCCACGACGTCGAGATCCCCGGGTCCGACCCCGGCCTGCTCGTAGGCATCCTGGGCCGCCAGGGCGGTGGGCGGGATGACGTCGTCGTCGACCAGGCCCGACAGCGGTGTGGACTCGCTCAGCACCGCCCCGGGCACGTGCGAGCGCAGGACGGCGGCGGCGAGACGGACGGCGCCCGACGACCCGGTGCCGTTGGCGCGCAGCACCACGGCGGCGGCACCTTCGTTCGGGGTGCACAGCATCCACAGACGGAGCGGCTCGCACACCACCCGCGAGGCGAGCACGTCGCCGGCGACCACCTCGGAGCGGAACATGGCGTCGTCGTTGTGCACCCCGTGACGGCGGTTCTTCACCACCACGGCGGCCAGATGGTCCTTGGTGACCCCTGAACTCTCCATGAGCCGCTGGGCGCGCAGGGCGAAGTAGGCGGGGGTCGCCGCCAGCCCCGCCTCCTCCTGCCAGGGCTCGAAGAACGACGAGCGGATGATGCCTTTGGGCATCTTCTCCACGCCGAACACGAGCACGGTGTCGTACTGGGCGGCGGCGATGGCGCCGGCGGCCAGCATGAGGGCGGCACCGCCGCTGGCACAGCCCGCCTCCACGTCCACGATGGGCATGCCGGTCATCCCCAGCGCGCCCAGCACCTTGTGGCCCGACGCCACCCCGCCGTAGGCGGTGGCGCAGAAGGCCGCCTGGAATCCACCCCGGCCCACACCGGCCTCGGTGAGGGCGGCGCGCACAGCGGTGACCCCCATCTCGGTGGTGGACAGCTCGCCGTGACGGCCGAAGGGGTGCATGCCCACGCCGGCCACGTCGACTGCTCTCACGTCGCCGCCCCCGTCGGCGGGCGGCGGCCGTCGAGCCCATGAGGCTCGGCGCTCGACGGCGCGAAGGCATAGGTGACCACGGTCCTGCCGTCGTCGTCGGTGTGCAGGGGCACCACGACGAGGGTCATGGGCTGTCCCCTGCGCAGGAGAGACGGTTCGGCTTCCGTGAGGCGCCCGATCACGCGCAGACCCTCGTCCAACTCGACCACCCCGAATCCGTAGGGGACGTCCCCCGTGTATCCAGGCGGAGCCGCCGTGACCGCCGTGTGGGCCCAGAGCCGGCCCCGCCCCGGCACACGGCTCTCGTCGACGCGCTCCGACGAGCAGTAGGGGCAGGTGCGCCGATGGGGGAAGTGCAGATGTCCGCAGGACCGGCAACGGCCCGTCACGAGCAGTGGCGGATCGACGTCGACGAAGAGCCCGTCGCGCACCGGCACCCGACCGGGTGCCGGCTCCAGGTCAGCCGCAGGCAAGGGCGGCGGCCGCCTCCTGGCGCTCGTCCAGGAAGGCCCACCAGGCATCCGCCGACCGGCGCGCCGCTTCTCGGACCACCTCGTGTGCCGCTCCCAAGACCGCCAGGGCGTCGAGCAGCCACGCAGAATGGCCGGCGTCCATCGTGCTGTGGACGTCCCAGAAGCGGGTCTGCTCAGCCGACAAGCAGTAGCGGCGGCGCAGCCCGGCCGACTTGGACGCGGCGATCTCCGGTGCCTGCACCTCGTAAGCGGCCAGCGCCGCCAGCGCCTGGGCCGATCCGCTGTCCAACTGGCGCCGGTACTCCTGCACGAGGCGTGCGGTGGCCGGGGTGGCCGGGTCGTCTCCGGCATGCACGGCGCAAGCGAACGTCTCGAACAGCTCGACGTGCGGCGCCGGCACCCCGGTCTCGTCCTCGAGGTTGGCGAGCACGGCGTGGCGGGCCTCACCGGGCGGCACCCGCTGCGCCAACTCCTCCAGCACGCCGGGAAGGGCGCGCTCGAAGTACCGGTACTGCGCCGCATAGGAGCCGAGCTCGTCCGAGGTCAGCTCGCCCGCTTCCCACCGTCTGTAGAAGGGATGGGTGAGCAGGCGACGGTCACACAGGACATCGGAAAAGAGGCGGTCGAGGTCGTCTCGGGTCATGGCGCATCGTAGCCCTGGCCCTCTCCGGTCGATCCCGGGGTCGCCGAGGTCGGGCGGGCCAATCCGGCGGACCGGCGCGCCGCTGCCGCCGGAGGAGGAGGAGGAGGAGGAAGGCGGTCGAGAGCCCGTCGGGCACCGGGCACGGCGGCGATCAGGCTGACGAGGGTGTCGCGCAGATGCCAGATCACCGTGTCGAGATGGTCGAGACGGTCCCTGATCTCGGCCAGTGCTTCCGCCACGTCCTCGAGTGATCCCGACAGCGGCTCGGTGGTGCCCTCGACGGCGGCCACCACCCGCTCGAGTTGGTCGGGCAGGTGAGCCGTCCCGACCAGCAGGCGACGGGCACCGGCGATGGTGGCAGGTGCGAAGGCGACCTCGCGCAGCAGGGCCCGGCCCCATCCGATCAGCTGGGCGGGACCGAAGGACAGCGGGCGATTCTGGTCGTCCACGGGGCCATCATGGCGCACCGGTCACGGGCTGTCGCCCATTCGCGACGGGTCGAGACGGCGTGACCGGGACTGAGCACGTCGCTGAAGCCGAACTTGCTCACGAGCATGAACAGTGCCGCTCCCACTCCCACCAAGGTGTGGGTGCGCAACCCCGCCGACTTCTGCCGCAGCTCCCGCTCCACGCCGATCAAGCTGGACAGGACCAGAGCCACCACCAGGTTGGCCGCCTCCGAGAACCCCGAGATGTGCGGGACCTGGGCCAGGACGCTCTTCATCCTCCCCACCTCCACGTGGCCCGGGCTGGCGCCCGGGTGGAGGGTCCTACCCGGAAGTCCCCTCCCCCAGGCGGGCCAGGGACGTCACGGCAGGAGCCCGAGCCTCACGACAGGCCGTAGAAGGTGCGGGCGTTGGCGCCTGCGATCCGGGTCAGCGACTGCGGTGACAACCGGCCTTCGGCATGCTCGAGGAGCTCGGTGGTGGCGTTGGGCCAGGCCCCGTCCCAGTGCGGATAGTCGCTGGCGAACATCACGCAACCGTCGCCGAGGGCCTCGACGATGGCGGGAAGCGTGCCCTCGTCGGGCTCGCACGTGATCCACACGTTGCCGGCGGCCACGTACTCCGCCGGCGGACGGCGCCAGCCGCCTTCGATCCAGTCCCCCCGTGACTCGTAGTGCTCACCCAGGCGCTCGACGAACCAGGGGAGCCAGCCCGCGCCGGCCTCCAGGAAAGCCACACGCAAGCGGGGATGGCGGTCGAACACGCCGCCGCTCACCAGCGCGGTCATAGCCGTCATCTGGTCGAAGGGAAAGCTGATGCAGTGCACCTGGATGTAGTTGGTGAACCGGTCCACGCCGATCTTGGGCAGGTGGATGCCGGGCGCACCGTGAATGCCGAGAGGCATGTCGAGGTCCTCGGCGGCCGAGTAGATCGGGTCGAGGTCGGGGTGGTCGAGGTTGCGCCGGCGCAACGCCGGCGGCAGCACCGTGCACACCAGGCCCAGCTCCTTGGCCTCGGTCATCACCGAGATGGCGGTGTCCACCTGCTCGACGGGCGCCACGGCGGCAGCGTGCAGCCGACCATGGCCCTTGGCGCAGAACTCGGACACCCAGCGGTTGTACTGGCGGGCCACCCCCTCCCCCAGGGCCGGGTCCTCCAGCGAGGGCACGCACAGCCCGAAGCTCGGGTAGAGCACCATCTGGTCGATACCGTCGGTGTCGGCGTTGGCGATCACCCCGTCGGCGCTGGTGGGGTCGATGCCGGCGGCGGTGGTGAGGCCGTGCTCGGGCGGACATCCCGCCCCAGGGCCCTCGTAGTCGGGGTACGGCCGCCCCTCGACGAGCACCCCCAGCTTGGTGTCCGTGCGCACCGAAACCTGATCGGGGTATCGCTGGAAGAGCTCGGCGAAGAACTCCACCGACTCCGCCACGTGTCCGTCGGCGTCGACGACCTCCACGTCCTTCGTCATGGTCCCACTCCTTCTGCCTTCACGCTCGCTACCCCGCACACCATCGTTCCTGGCATCGTTCCTGGTATTTCGTTACTGGCCGAAGACGATCACGCTGCGCGCCACCGTGCCCGCCTCCATGTCGTCGAAGGCCTCGTTCACCTGGTCGAGAGAGATGCGCCGGGTGACGAGGCCCGAGGCGTCCACCGCTCCACTGCGCACCAGGTCCACGAGCAGCGGGAAGTCGCGGTCCGGATCGGTAGACCCGTACACACAGCCTTTGATGGTCTTCGAGTCGACGAAGAGCTCCATGGCGTTGAACGTCACTTCCTCGCGCGGCGACCCGGCCCCGACCAGGACGACGGTGCCGCCCCGGCGCGTCGAGCTGAAGGCCGTGCGGATGGAGGCGGCCTTGCCCACCACTTCGAACACCGTGTCGGCGCCGCGTCCGGCCGTGGCGGCCCGCACCCCCGCCACCGGGTCGTCGTCGGCTCCGACCGTGTCGGTGGCACCGAAGGCCTTGGCCATCTCCAACTTGGCCGGCACCGGATCCACGGCCACGATCACGGCCGCACCGGCCAGCTTGGCACCTTGCACGACCGACAACCCCACACCGCCGCAACCCACGACCGCCACCGACGTCCCGGGACGGACCTGCGCCGTGTTCCACACCGCACCCAGGCCGGTGGAGAGCGCACAGCCCACCAGTGCCGCCAGCTCGAGGGGTACGGAAGGGTCGATGGCCACCACCTCTCCCTCGGGGACGAGCGTGCGCTCGGCGAAGGTGGCCGTCCCCAGCCCTCGCACGAGCTTGGTGCCCGAGACCGTGGCGTAGTCGCCCCCCAGCGCCTCGGCCAAGCCGTTCTCGCACAACATGGGCTGACCGGCCAGGCACCAGAAGCAGCGCCGGCAAGGGGGCATCCAGGTGAGCACCACATGGTCGCCGGGCTTCACGCGCCGCACGGCGTCGCCCACTGCCTCCACCACCCCGGCACCTTCGTGGCCGAGGACGGTCGGGAACATGAACGGGATCGACCCGTTCATCACGGAGAGGTCCGAGTGGCACACGCCGCTGGCAGCCAGGCGCACGACCACGTCGCCCGGTCCCGGTTGAGCCAGTTCGATCTCCTCGACGGCGAGCGGGGAGCCCACCTCGTGGGCCACGGCGGCGAGGGCGGTGCGGGTGGCGCTCACGCCGCCTTGCCGCCGGGAACGGTGACCGTGTCGGTGTCGGTGCCCGAGCGGAGGACGCGTCCCGGGGTGGCGCCGGTGAAGGCGCCGGCGGAGACGATCTCGGTGCCGTTCACGATGACGTGCTCGATACCGTCGGCCTCCGCGTACAGCCGGCTCGCCCCGCCGGGCAGGTCGTTGCGTGTGCGCTCGGTGCCGTGCCCGACCCGGCTGGGGTCGAAGACCACCAGGTCGGCCCACCACCCTTCGGCGATGCGACCCCGCTCACGGAGGCCGTACAAGCGTGCTGGGACGTCGGTGAGCTGCTGCACCGCCTCCTCCCAGGTGAGCAGGTCGCGCTTGCGCACCCCGTCGCCGAGGAGGGAGGTCGAGTAGATGGCCCCGCACATCACGTCCAGGTGTGCACCGGCGTCAGAACCGCCCACGATGGTCCGGGGGTCCCGCCACACCTTGGCCCGCAGTTCCCAATCCGCCTCCGACTCGGGGATGGGCGGGCGCAGGCCGGTGCGCAGCCCGTCGGCCAGCACCACGTCCAGCAGGGCGTCGAACGGCTCCTGGCCCGTGCCGGCCGCCACGTCACCCACGGACCGGCCCTCGTAGGCGGCGTTCTCCGGACTGAAGGTCTCCTCGATGATGAGGTTCTTCCAGTTGGCCAGGGCGCCCAGGATGCCAGCCTCCTTGGAACGCGCCCCCTCGTCGAGGCGGCGTCGCTCGGCGGGATCGCGCAGCCGGGCCATGCGCTCTTGGAGCGGCACGGCGAACAGCTCCCTCCAACCGGGCAGGCCGTCCAGGATGGCGCCGTGCTCGAAGGACAGCCGGATCTTCATGGTGTGGGGCAGCGTGAGCGCCACGACCTTGGCACCTCGCTCGGCGGCGGCCGTGGAAGCCGCCAGCTGGTGCTCGCACCCGGCCGGGTTCATGGCCGACACCCCGAGCACGTTCCAGTTGGCCGGCCGGTTGGCGAGGAGCGACAGGGTGGCGAGCAGCTCCACCTCCTCGTCGCTGAAGCCGTTCAGGCAGCCGGGCACGATCAGCTCCAAGGTGGTCCCCGGACAGCCCGCCAGGGCCGCGCACAACGCCTCGAGCTCGCCGCGTGCCGCCGAGCGCGACGGGACCGGCTGCCCGTCGCCGTCGTTGTGGGTGTGGGCCTGGGAGGTGGACAGCCCGAGGGCGCCCTCCTGCGTGCACCTGCGCAGCAGCGCCACCATGGCCGCCACCTGGTCGTCCGAAGCCTCCTCTCCGACGGCATGGTCGCCCATCACCGAGCGCCGCAGAGCGGAGTGGCCCGCCAGGAAGCCGGCGTTCACGGCGACGCCGCCGTCGAGACGACCGAGCCAGTCGCCGAAGCTCGTCCATTTCCAGTCGAGGAACTCGAGCGACTGGATGGGCATCCCCTCGACCCGGGCCATCATCCGGGCGATGTAGTCGGAATGTTCCGGTCCGGCCGGCGCCAAGGAGAACCCGCAGTTGCCGCCGATCACCGTCGTCACCCCGTGCAGGGGCGAGGGGCTGGCCGTCGGGTCCCAGAACAGCTGGGCGTCGTAGTGCGTGTGCAGGTCGACGAAACCCGGGGCGACGATGGCGCCGGTGGCGTCGACCTCGCGAGCCCCCGACTCCTCGAGCTCGCCGATCGCCACCACCCGTCCGTCTCGCACGCCCACGTCCTGCCTGCGGGCCGGTGCGCCGGTGCCGTCCACCACCGTGCCGCCGCGGATGACCAGATCGAGCATCACTGCACCTCCGCTTCGAACTCGAGGATGGTACGGGTACGGGTGAAGGCCGCCATGCCCTCGGGGCCGAGCTCGGCCCCCATGCCGGACTGCTTCCAGCCTCCGAAGGGGGCCCGGTGGTCCATGGCCGAGGTGCCGTGGTTGTTCACGAACACCGTCCCCGCCTCGAGACGGCGGGTCAGCTGTGCCGCCAGCGCCTGGTCGCCCGTCCACACCGACGCACACAGCCCATAGGTGGTGTCGTTGGCCCGTTCCACCGCCTCGTCCACGCTGTCGTACCCGAGGACCGGCACGGCCGGGCCGAACTGCTCTTCGGCCACGATCGCCGCCGAGTCGGGCGCCCCTGCCACCACCGCCGGCGGCACGAAGTAGCCACCCCTGCCGGCGTCCTCGTCGCGCAGCGATGCGGGCCGGTGCACCTTGGCCCCCAGGGACTGCGCCTCGTCGAGCATGCCCTCCACCCGGCGCTGATCGGCCTGGCGGTGCACGGGGCCCATGGTCACGTCGGGATGGAGCCCGTCGCCGACCACCTCGCGAGCCACCCGGTCGACGAGGGCCTCGACCATGGCGGGCACCTTGGAACGCTCCACGTAGACGCGCTTGATGGCCATGCACACCTGGCCGGTGGTGATGAAGGTGGCCCCGAACAGCTTCTCGGCCAGGGTGTCGTCGATGTCGACGTCGGGGGCGATGATGGCCGGGTCGTTCCCGCCCAGTTCGAGCACGACCGGGCGCAGCCCACCGGCGGCGCCCTCCATGACCGAGCGGCCGGCCGGTACGCCCCCGGTGAACGACACCATGTCGACGCCGGGGTGGCCCACGAGCGCACGTCCCAGCTCGACCCCGGGACCGTTCACGGCGTTCACCACCCCGGGAGGTAGGTTCTCGGCCATGGCCGCCGCCACAGCCAGCACGGTGCCCGGGCACGAGGGCGGGACCTTCACCACCACGGTGTTGCCCATGAACAGCGCCGGCAGGATCTTGTTGCCCAGTACCGACACGGGCCAGTTGAAGGGGAGGATGGCGGCAACGACGCCGTAGGGCTCCGGGACGACGCGGGTGGTGCGTCCGTGGCCGGGCAGCACGCGGGGCTCGAGAGCGGCGGCAGCCAACGGCGCGAAGGCATCGGCCATGCCGCCGATGGTGCCGGCGTCGAACTGTGCCTCCCACAACACCTTGCCGTGTTCGCGTGTGAGCAACTGGGCCAGGTCGTGCGCCGTCACGGCCGCCCCGGCAGCAGCCGCCGCCTTGCGGACCAGGTCGAAGCGCTCCTCGGCATCGAGGGCCGCCCACGCCGGCTGGGCCCGCCGGGCGGCGGACAGGGCAGCGTCGAGTTGCGCAGCCGACGCCGAAGGCGCCCGCAGCACCTCTTCGGCGGGGCGAGCCGGGTTGTGCACGGGGTAGGCCGCTTCGTCCCCGGGCACCACGGCTCCGTCGATGACCAGTCCGATGGCTCCGCCCATTGAGTCCCCCTCCGGTCCGCTCCTTGGCCCGGCCGGCGTGGCGAACGATGGCCGCCCGGATGGCGTCGCCCCGGCGGAGAACGACGTTCTCCGGGATGATAGTTTGCGGCGTCATGACGCTCCAGGCCGAGCGTGGGAGACAACGGGACGGCGAGCCGCCGGGGCGGTCCGCCGCAGCCGAGCGCTCCGGGACCGACACCGCCGAGCGACTGGTCGAGGCGGCACGCGCCCTGATGTGGGAGGCGGGCGGCCCCATCTTCACGGTGAGCCAGGTGGTGTCGGCGGCGGGCAGCTCGCTCAAGAGCTTCTACCGCTGCTTCGGCTCCAAGGACGAGCTGCTCGTGGCCCTGTTCGCCGACGACGCCCGGCGCGGCGCCGAGGTCCTGTCCGCCATGGTGGACGCCCGGCCCACCGACGACCGGCTGCGCACCGCCGTCGTCGGGCTGTTCAGCCTCCTGCAGGTGGACGGGCGCCGGCCGTATGCCGCCGCCCTGGTCGCCGAGCACCTCCGCCTGGTGCAGAGCCGGCCCGCCGACCTCACTGCCGTGCTCGCCCCGCTCGTGCAGCTCATCGAAGCCGAGCTCGAGGCGGCGGCCCGGCGCGGCGAGATCCACTCCGAGGACCCAGCCACCGACGCCCGGACCGTCTTCCATCTCGTGCTCTCGCATCTGCACGCCCTCGTGTGGCACCAGATCGACGACGACCCGGCGATGGTGTCGGACCGGTTGTGGGACTTCTGCTCGGCGGCGCTCTCCCTGGCGGTGGCCGGACGTCAGGCGGACGCGCCATGACCTCGCCGCTGCTCCTCCCCGACCCCGCTCCACGGCCCATACGGGTGCCGGTCATCTCGGTCGACGATCACCTGATCGAGCCGCCCGACATGTTCGAGGGCCGCCTGCCGCAGTCCATGGCCGATCGCGCTCCGCGCATCGTCGAGAACCAGGACGGGACCCAGTACTGGCTGTACGAAGGTCGCAGCTATCCGAACGTGGGGCTCAACGCTGTTGCGGGGCGGGCCCGGGACAGCTGGAGCATGGACCCGTCACGCTTCGACGAGATGCGGCCCGGCTGCTACGACATCCATGCCCGCGTGGTCGACATGGACGTGAACGGGGTGTGGGCGTCGCTGTGCTTCCCGTCGCTCGTCGCCGGGTTCTGCGGCTCGGTGTTCATGCGCTCCGACGACAAGGAGCTGGGGCTGGCGTGCCTGCGGGCGTGGAACGACTGGCACATCGAGGTGTGGGCGGGGACCTACCCCGAGCGCATCATCCCCTTGCAGCTTCCCTGGTTGGCCGACATCGAGCTGGGCACCGAGGAGATCCGTGCCAACGCGGCACGTGGCTTCAAGGCGGTGAGCTTCCCCGAGTTCCCGGCCCAGCTGGGACTGCCGCCCATCTTCAGCAGGGCGTGGGACCCCTTCTTCGCCGCCTGCGCCGAGACGGGCACCGTGGTCTGCCTCCACACCGGCGCGTCGGCGTGGGCGCCGCTGCCCTCGCCGGGGCCACCATTCGAGCTGTTGCCCACCCTGTTCCCCGTCAACGCCCTCATCGCCGCCGCCGAGTGGCTGTGGTCGGGTTTGCCGGTGCGGGTCCCCGGCCTGGCGGTGGCGCTGTCGGAGGGGGGCATCGGCTGGGTGCCCATGCTGCTCGACCGGGTCGACTACGTGCTCGCCCACTCGGCGTCGGGCAACGAGAGCGGCGCCTGGCACTCCGACCTGCTCCCCAGCGAAGTGCTGCGCCGCAACTTCTGGTTCTGCTCCATCGACGACCCGTCGCTGGTGGAGCTGCGCCATGTCATCGGCGTCGACCACATCATGGTGGAGAGCGACTACCCCCACGCCGACTCGACATGGCCCGACACCCAGGCGGTGCTCGAGAAGACGCTGGGCTCGTTGCCCGAGGCCGAGCTGCGCCTGATGGCGTACGGCAATGCCGCCACCCTGTTCCGCCACCCCCTTCCCGACAGGGACGACTGGCGACAACTCCCGACGGAGGTGACGGCGTGAG
>DMNK01000129.1:35986-45580 GCA_003453695.1 Acidimicrobiaceae bacterium
CCGGTCCCCGAAGCACACCGTCCCACCATCCATCGCGACCGGCACGGCTACGAGCACGTCGTGGTGGACGGGACCGAGATCCTGGCCGTGCCCATCGGCACGCTGGCCACGCCGGGGGGACGGTTCTCCGACCCGGACGCCTTCCGCAGCCTCGAGGAGGCCCTCCCCGGCGGCAGCGACCCCAAAGCGCGCCTCGAAGACATGGACGTAGAGGGCATCGACCAGGCCGTGCTCTTCCCGTCGGTGGGGCTGTACTTCTGGGCCCTCGACGACCCGGCTCCCGCCGTCTCCATCGCCCGCGCCTACAACGACTGGCTGGCCTCCTACTGCGCCGACGATCCCAGGCGGCTGTTCGGGGCGGCCATGCTGCCCATGCAGGACCCACGAGCGGCGGCGGTCGAGCTGCGCCGTGCCCACGACGAGCTCGGCTTCCCGGCCGCCTTCGTGCGTCCCAACCCCTGCTGCGGGCGGAGCCTGTCCGATGCCGCCTACGAGCCGGTGTGGGAAGCCGCCGAAGAAACAGGAACGGCGATCGGCGTGCACGAAGGCAGCTCGGTGATCCTCCCCACCTTGGGCGCCGACCGGCCCTTCAACCCGCTCGTGCTCCACGCCGTGTCGCACAGCTTCGAAGAGATGCTGGCGTGTGCCCAGCTCATCGCCTTCGGCGTGCTCGAGCGTCACCCCGGCCTGCGCGTGGTCTTCCTCGAGTCGGGCGGCGGATGGGCGCCGTTCTGGACGGAGCGCCTCGACGAGCAGGCCGAGAGCTTCGGCGACTTCTGCCCGGACATGAAGCTCAAGCCCAGTGAGTACTTCGCCCGCCAGTGCTGGATCAGCTTCGAGGTCGAGGAGCGGACCCTTCCCCTTCTGGCGCCCGTTCTCGGCACCGGCCGCGTCGTGTGGGGATCGGACTATCCGCACCACGACGCCACCTTCCCCGGTGCGGTCGACGCCCTGCGGCGCACCATCGCCCCCATGGCCGAGAAGGAACGGGCGCTGGTGCTCGGCGCCAACGCCGCCGAGCTGTACCGCCTCCCCCCAGGCAGAGCACCGAGGTGAGAGCGACGAGGTGAGCGAGGTCCTCGACGCGAGCGGCCTGGCCGAGGTGGTGAGAGACGCGGGACGCAGGTACGGGACGCACCCGCTGTACGTCACGGAGGACGGCGGCGTCCTCAGCTACTCGCAGCTCGACACCGGCTCCGACCGGCTGGCCGCAGGCTTGGGGCGCCGCGGCATCGGGGTCGGGGACGTGGTGGCCCTCCTCCTCCCCTCGGGCCCGCACTACGCGCTGTGCTACGCGGCGCTGGCCAAGCTGGGAGCCATCACCGCCGGAGTGAACGAGCGTCTGTCCCCGCCCGAGCGCGGCGCCTGTGTGTCGGTGGCGAGCCCCCGCCTGGTGATCGGCACGCCGGCGCTGTTGGACGGCATCGATCCCGCCTCCAAGGCGGACACCGAGTTCGTCGCCTTAGAGCTCTCCTCCCCCGTCGGGGACGACGACGCCCTCGGGGGCCTGGCGCCGCTGGCCGCAGCGGACGCGGACGTGCCCGCACTCGACCCCGACCCCGACCGCCCGGTGGCCATCGTCTTCACCTCCGGCACCACCGGGATGCCCAAGGGTGCGGTGTTCGCCGGGCGGCAACTGGACGCCATCTCGGAGGTCGACGGCGGAAGGCGGTGGGGCGGGGGCGGCACGAGCATCTCCTCGACCCCCTTCGCCCATCTGGGCACCATGACCAAGCTCCCCCAGGTGCTGCGCGCCGGTGGCACCAGCTACGTGATGGCCAAGTGGTCGGCAGCGGCCGCCCTCGAGCTGGTGGAACGCCGCCGCATCACCACCATCGGCGGCATCCCCACCCAGGTGGCGCTCATGCTGCGCCACGAACGCTTCACCGCCACCGACGTCTCGAGCGTGGGGCTCGTGGCCCTGGGGGGAGGGCCGTCGACGGCGAGCCTCGTGCGCGAGGCGCGCGCCGGGTTCGGGGCGCCGGTGGTGGTGCGCTACACGTGCACCGAGGCGGGTGTCGGCGTGGGCACCATGCCCGACGATCCCGACGAGGACGCCGAAGAGACGGTGGGCAGGGCCCGCCACGGCGTGGAGCTCACGGTGCGAGACGAAGCCGGGGGCCCGCTGGCCGGCGGTGAGGTCGGCGAGGTCTGCCTCAGGTCGGCGGCAACCATGACCGGGTACTGGCGGGACCCCGGGGCCACGGCGGCGGTGTTCACCGCTGACGGCGCGGTGCGCACCGGCGACCTGGGGTACCTCGACGACCGGGGGCGGCTGCACCTGTCGGGACGGGCCAAGGAGATGTACGTCCGCGGCGGCTACAACGTCTTCCCCCTCGAGGTCGAGTCCGTGCTCGAGGGCCACCCCCAGGTGGCGCACGTGGCAGTCGCTCCCCGGGCCGATCCGGTCATGGGGGAGATCGGCGTGGCCGTGGTGGTGGCGCGTCACGGGCACGATGCCCCCACCCTCGAAGCGCTCCGCGACTTCGCCGGCGCCCAGCTGGCGGCCCACAAGCTTCCCGAGGCCGTGGTCGTGGTGCACGAGCTGCCCCGCACGGCGATGGAGAAGGTGGACCGCCGGGCCCTGGCCGAGATCGCCGCCGGGCCCCCCCACGAACGCTTCAGTCCGTCGACAGCGCGGTGAGATCCACGTCGTCGGGCCCCTCCTCGGCGACCAGGGCGTCGAGCACGGCGGCGGCGGTCTGCTCGGCGCTCCACACCGGGCCCTCGAGGTAGCCCCCGTTCGCCCAGGCCGTCACCGCCTCCGACGCGGCGGCCTTCTCCCACCCGTCGGCGAAGGGGGTGGTCGTGTTGGGCACGACCACGTCGAGCACCCGCAGCCACGGCTCCTCACCCCGCAGCCCCCGCGCCACGGTGGCGAGGGCGGCCTTGGAGGCGGCGTAGGGGACGATCCCGGGCCACGGTCGCTCCACGATGTGCGTGGACAGCACCACCACCGACGGCCGGGGCCCGCTCGCTCCGTGGGCGTCGCGCAGCGGCTGCAGGGCGCCGGCCAGCACCAGGGCGCCGCCCACGACGTTGGTGGCGAGCACCACCTCCCACTCCTCGGCGGAAGCGTCCGAGAGGCGTCCGAGCGGCGCCACCCCAGAGGAGAAGACGACCGTGTCGAGCCCGCCGAGCAGCTGGGCGGCGTCGGCTGCGACCGAGCGCGCCGCTTGCGGCTCGGTCACGTCACACCACAGTCGCTGCGCGGCCCCGCCCGCCGCCTTGGCCTGCGACACCGTGGCCTCGAGCTCGTCGAGCCGGCGCGCCGCCACGGCCACGGCAGCGCCGGCCCCGGCCGCCAGCAGCGCCAGCGCCCGCCCGATCCCCGAGGACGCACCCACGACGAGCATGCGCCGGCCGCGCAGGGCCGGCCAGCGCTCGCTCGGGGCCGGCGACGACGTCACGGCGCGGCAGCGTACCGAAGCCGTGGCGAAGCTGACGGCGGTGTCAGGAGCGGTGGGCCCGCAGTACAGTGCGCCCCCATGTCAGAGGCGGCCTCGGCGTCAGACCCGGAGACCACGACGGGCACGGCGCTCGGGCGGGGTCCCGCCATCCGGGTGCTCCCCCGGCTCGACGGCGCCAACCGCTTCTTCTGGACCTCGGGCGCACAGGGCGTGCTGCGTTTCCTCCGTTGCGAGCGGTGCCGGCGCTACGTGCACCCTCCGGCGCCCCTCTGCCCGTACTGCGAGGACGGCCAGGGCCGCCTCGAGCCCGAAGCGGTGAGCGGACGGGGGCGACTGCACTCCTTCACGGTGAACTACCAGCAGTGGATCCCCGACGACGGGCCGTACGTGGTCGGGCTGGTCACCATCGACGAGCAGGACGACGTCCGGCTCATGACCAACATCGTCGACTGCGCGGCGGCGGAGCTCGAAGCCGAGATGCCCGTCGAAGTCACCTTCGAACAGCACGAAGACGTGTGGCTCCCGCTCTTCCGTCCCGCTGGCGGACGCGCCGGCGCAGCCGCCGGCGAACCCGCGGGCGGTTCGAGGTGACCGACTTCTTGGAGCGCCGGGCCATCATCTCGGGCATCGGCCAGTCGAAGATCGGGCGGCGGCTGGGGCGAAGCGCCGTCGACCTCACCGTCGAAGCGGGGCTGGCCGCCATCGCCGACGCCGGCCTCACCCGCGACGACATCGACGGGCTGGCCACCTATCCGGGCGGCGGCATGGGCGGCGAGGCGTTCGCCGGGCCCACCAGCCCCGAGGTGCAGGACGCCATGCGGCTCAAGCTGAACTGGCACGACGGGGGTGGAGAGGGCCCGGGACAGATCCGGGCCGTGTTCGCCGCCTGTCTGGCGGTGGCGGCGGGGCTGGCGCGCCACGTGCTCGTCTACCGCACCGTGACCGAGTCCACGGCCCAGGGCAGCGGGGGCCGGCAGGGCATCGGCGGGGCGGTGAGCGGAGGAGGACGGATCCCCCGCTTCAGCGGTTCGTTCCAGTGGATGCTGCCCTTCGGGGCGGTGTCGGCGGCCAACTGGCTGGCGCTCGTGGCCACCCGGCGCATGCACGAGTTCGGCCTGCGCCGCGACCAGCTGGCCTGGATCGCCCTCAACGGGCGGGCCAATGCGGCGCGCAACCCCATCGCCGTCTACCGCGACCCCATGACGCTCGACGACTACATGGCCGTGCGCATGGTGACGACACCGCTGTGCCTGTACGACTGCGACGCCCCCTGCGACGGCTCGACGGCGGTGGTGGTGTCCCACGCCGACTACGCGCCCGACGCCCCCAATCCCGCCTGCCACGTGAACGCCATCGGCACCGCCCTGCGGGGACGGCCCAGCTGGGACCAGTTCGACGACATGACCACGATGGCGGCGCGCGACGCGGCGGCGAGCATGTGGAAGCGCACCGACCTGCGCCCCGCCGACGTCGACACCGCCCAGCTCTACGACGGCTTCAGCATCATCACCATGGTGTGGCTGGAAGAGCTCGGCTTCTGTGGAAAGGGGGAGAGCGGGGCCTTCGTGGACGGAGGCCGCTCCATCGCCCTCGACGGGCCGCTGGCGCTCAACACGAGCGGTGGCCAGCTCTCGGCCGGACGCCTTCACGGCTTCGGGCTCCTGCACGAGGCGTGTGTGCAGCTACGCGGGCAGGGCGGGGAGCGCCAGATCCCCCGCCAGCCCGAGGTGGCGGTGGTGGCCAACGGCGGCGGGCCCATCGCCGGCTCCATGCTCCTCACCCGGGGCGCCGGCTGACCTTCCCGGGATCGCCGGCTGACCTCTCTATATAGAGAAAGGCGCGGGCAAGGTCCTGCGCCCGGGGCCCAATCTCTGACACCGATGTCAGGGACTACGATCCCCGGGCGTGCAGCTGCACTACGACGAGGAGACGGAGCGCTTCCGGGTGGAGCTCCGGGCCTTCTTCGAGGCCAACCTCCCCGCTCCCGACGAGCGCACCGAGCGGGTCCGCTCGTCTGCCCACATCCCCGAGTGGGCCCGGCGCTGGCAGCGGCTCTTGTTCGACTCCGGGTGGCTGGTCCCGGGGTGGCCGCCCGAGCTGGGCGGCCGCAACGCCACGCCCGTGCAGCAGATGGTCTACTTCGAGGAACTGGTCCGGCTCGGGGTGCCCCGCTCCTGCAACCCGCAGGGGTTGTCGATCATCACCCCCTCCATCCTCGACTTCGGGACCGAGGAGCAGAAGGAGCGCTACGTCCTTCCCACCCTTCGGGCCGAGATCAGCTGGTGCCTGGGGATGAGCGAGCCCAACGCCGGCAGCGACCTCGCCGGCCTGCGCACCCGTGCCGAACTGCACGGAGATCACTTCGTCGTGAACGGCCAGAAGGTGTGGACGTCGGGGGCGCACGACGCCGACTTCTGCTTCTGTTTCGTACGAACCGATCCCCAGGCGGCCAAGCACGCCGGCATCAGCGTCCTCATCATCGACATGGGCACGGCCGGTGTCGAGACCCGGCCGCTCGCCGACCTCACCGACCCCGAGCACGCCGACTTCAACGAGGTCTTCTTCAGCGACGTAGAGGTGCCGGCGGAGAACCTGGTGGGTGAGCTCCACCACGGCTGGGCCATCGCCGGCGGCTCACTGGCACACGAACGGGGCATGCTCTGGATCGCCGAGTCCACGGGCCTCGAGCGCATCATCCAGCGGGTGGTCGACACGGCTCGGGACCCGCTCCCGGGCGGGACGTGGCTGGCGGAGGACGCCTTGTTGCGCGACACCGTGGCCCGTGCCTATGTGCAGGCGCAGGCGCTCAAGCTCCTCGGCTACCGGGGCTTCGCCAAGTTCGCCAAGGGCCAGAAGTCTCCCGAGCACTCCGTGCTCAAGCTCCTGGGAAGCGAGCTGCGCCGCAACCTCGCCCTCGACGTCGGCGAGGCCATGGGGCCGGCCGGCATCGACACCGACCGAGACGACGCCCCCGCCATCGGACGGCGCGACGACCAGGCCTGGCTCATGCAATGGCTCCAGTCCTTCTCGGGGACCATCGCCGGCGGGACGTCGGAGATCCAGCGCAACATCATCGCCGAACGGGTGCTCGGCCTGCCCCGGCGCTGAGGGGACGCGGCACCAGGTCGCCTGCAGGGCGGACACCGAACACAGGAGGGGAAACGCAACCATGCCGAACTACGGGCCCGAAGTCCTCGGCCCTCCGCCGCGGGACCCGGCGCAGCAGTTCTGGGACCCGGAGATCCAGACCATGGACCCCGAGAAGCTGCGCGCCCTGCAAGAGGAACGGCTGCAGGTGCTGCTCCGCAAGGTCTTCGACACGCCGGTACCGCTCTTCCGCCGCAAGCTCGAGAGCGCCGGCATCGACGCCCCCGAGGACGTGAAGTCGCTGGAGGACCTGTCACGCGTCCCGCTCACCATGAAGCAGGACCTGCGCGACTCAGAGGGGGCGAACCCGCCCTGGGGCGACTACCGCTTCACCGATCCCCGCGCCGCCGTGCGCATCGGCACCTCGACAGGGACGACCGGCACCCCCACCATCTCCATCTGGACACGGCGCGACCTGTGGATCGAGTACGAGTCCTCGGCCCGCACCTGGTGGCGCTACGGACATCGTCCCGGGATGATCGCCACCCACGCCCATCCCGCCTACCTGTACGGGGGCGGGGCCATGCTGTCGGGCTCCTACGAGTACTTCGGGTTCCTGAACATCTGGGTACCGCCCCCCGACACGGACGAGGCGGCGGAGCAAGGCCTTCGCTTCTGGACCCGGGTCACTCCCGACATCCCCTTCATGGGCTTCTCCACGGGCCGCTTCTTCGAGGTGGCGGCCAAAGTCGGCATCGACCCCAAGGACGCCGGGCTCGAGTTCAAGGGCCTGCCCGGCTTCGGGTTGGGCAAGGGGATGCCGCTCATGACAGCCGGCGCCGAGTGCTACGCCTATGTGGGCGGGGCGTGCGGCAAGGCCCCCGGAGCCCACATCGCCATGGACTGGGCCGTCGTCCAAGCCGTCGACCCGGCCACCGGTGAAGAAGTGCCGGACGGTGAGTGGGGGGACCTGGTGGTGACCACCTTGGACCGCGACAACGGGCTGCTCCGCTACGACCTGGAGGAGGCGTGCGCCATCCTGCGCGACCCGTGCCCGTGCGGGGAGACGAGCATCCGCGGCTTGTGGGGCGGACGCTTCAAGGATCTCATCTCCGTGCAGGGCAAGCGCTTCCAGGCCAACGAGGTGGAGTCGGCGCTGCGCAAGGTGGCCGAGGTGAACGAGCCGAGCCTCGAGTGGCAGATGGTTCGACCCACCGAGGACGATCGCCAGCTCGAGGTACGGGTGGAGCGCGGGGGCGGAGGCGGAGGCGACGACACCGAGATCGCCTCCAAGGCGGCAGCCTCCATCAAGGACGCCCTCGGCGTCGACGCCGCGGTGACCGTGCTCGAGCGCGAGACCATTCCCCGCTCCGGGTACAAGGCCGCCCGAGTGGTGGACGAATGAGCGACACTGTCACCCACGACCGCATCCACCAGCACTCGCTCGCCGATGTGCTTCAGTCCCACGCCACCAGTCGCCCCGACAGCCTCGGCGCGCTGTGTGGCGACACCCGCCTGAGCTACGGAGCACTCGACGAGCGGGTCAACCGCCTGGCCAACGCGCTCCTCGCCGCCGGGGTGGGCCACGGCGACCGCCTGCTGTGGCTGGGACAGAACTGTCACCGCCTGCTCGAGGGGCTGCTCGCTGCGGCCAAGATCGGCGCCGTCTTCTGCCCGGCCAACTGGCGCCAGAGCGCAGCCGAATTCTCCTTCGTGGTGTCCGACGCCGAGCCCGCCGTGGTGTTCTGGCAGGAGGCCGAGATCGGCGACGTCCTTCGCAGCGTCCAGTCCGACACGGAGTCGAAGGCCATCTGGCTCCAGCACGACGGCACCGGTGAGGGCAGCTACGAGGCGTTCCTCGCCGGCGCCCCCACCGATGAGCCGGCCGTTGCCGTGAACGAGGCCGAAGCCGTGCTCATGATGTACACCGCCGCCTTCACGGGTTCGCCCAACGGGGCCCTGCTGTCCCATCGGGCGCTCGTGACCCAGGGCGCGTACGTGGCCCGGGTGATGGGCATCGAGGCCGACTACGTCTATCTGAACTGCGGCCCGCTCTTTCACGTCGCCACCTTCATGACCACGCTGGCGACGCTGGTGAGCGGCGGCGCCAACATCTTCACCCCCCGCGTCGACGCCGAAGAGCTGAGCCGCATCATCGACGCCGAGCACTGCACGGGGGCATTCCTCATGCCCCCCACCATCGACCAGATCCTGGAGCTGAACGCAGACGGGCGCTTCGACCTGAAGAGCCTGCGCACCTTCGGGGGGAAGCCGGAGTGGACGGCCATGGTCACCGTCGACGAGAGCCCGTGGGGTCGCAAGCCTGCCGGCTACGGCCAGACCGAGGTCATGGGGATGGCCACCTTCAACGCCCTCGGCCCGTCCCTCGGGAGCCACGGGCGGCCGCCTCCCTTCCTGCGCATCGGCATCATGGACCCCGAGGGGAAGCTGCTCGGCCCGGGCGACACCGGCGAGATCGTGGTGCGCGGGCCCACTGTCATGAACGGCTACTGGAACCGCCCCGAGCTCAACACCGAACGCCAGGCGGGCGGGTGGCACCACACCAACGATCTGGGCCGGCTGGAGGCGGACGGGTCGCTCTCCTTCATCGGCCCGAGGACGCGGCTCATCAAGTCGGCGGCGGAGAACATCTACCCCATCGAGGTGGAGAACGCTCTGCGGGCGCATCCGGCCGTGGCCGAGGCGGCGGTGATCGGGGTACCAGATCCCACCTGGACCCAGAACGTGAAGGCCGTGGTGGTGCTCCGGCCCGACCAGACGGCCACCGAGGAGGAGCTCGTCGAGCACTGCCGCCAGCGCATCGCCTCCTACAAGAAGCCCAAGTCGGTCGAGTTCGTGGACGAGCTCCCCAAGAAGGGCTGGTCCGTCGACTACGAGGCCCTGGACGAGCGCTTCGGCGGTGGCGGCTACCCGGGTGCCGGCGCCTTCTACGTGCGCACGGACTGACCGGCCAGAGGGGTCACCAGGAGGGGTCACCAGGAGGGGTCACCAGGAGGGGTCACCAGGAGGGGTCACCAGGAGGGGTCACCAGACAGGCGGACTCGTCGAGCCCAGCTTGACGGCCGTCGGCCCCGCC